>JAUXAL010000034.1 GCA_030619925.1 Phycisphaerae bacterium
ACATTAGGATCGATCAATCCCAAATCTCTTATCTGCGCATTGGGATCATTCACATATCCGAAAATCCCTGTATCCTCGGCCTCTATCCAGACATAAGTAAAGTTCGAAATGGTATGACCATTACCGTCAAAAGTTCCCGTAAAAGGGATCTTAATACAAATTGGACCAATGTCATTAAAGTCCCAGAAGCTAATTCCAATAATGTTGAATTCTGTTCCAGGATAGCTACCCAAATTGATATCTGCCATCAGCTTAAAGTGTTTGTCCCAATCGTTTGGCTCGGCTCCGATGGTGTTCATCTCCTCGGCTGTGTAAATCAGGTATGGGTCGTGGGCTGCTCCGCTGCCGCCGCCGTATTTAGTATCGGAATCAACACAAGGCGCAGTTTCCCATATCCAGACGCTCATGCCTCCCAGCATATCATAGACCATTGAGAAGCCCTTTGAATCCAAGAAGTTGGAGGCCTGATTGCTTCGACCCCCGCTGCGGCACACCACTAAGACTGGACCATGCATGGGGAGTTCTTCATATCGGGCCTGTAGCACTCCTGAATTCAACGGGTAGTTCACTGCCCCCGGAATGTGTCCTATGGCATCACAGTATTCAGATGGCTCCCTAACGTCAACAACAATGAGATCATTCGTAGAATCAATGAGGTCTCGTGCTTGTTCTGCTGTAACATCGGTATGGGCCAAAGCGCAGGGATTGGACACAATCAAAGGAACGCTGGCCAAGAATAGCACGATTCTGAGATTTATCTTCATGACTGTTTCTCCTCAAGAAAAGATTCCGCTATGCCATCTTCGAGCAGTTCCCACCACAGTTTGGGATAGCCCCTGCCTTCGACAATCCACCAGATGTCATCGGTGTCGTTGGCCGTCTCGTCCACAAACTCATTTCCGGCAGGTGGTGCGGCCTGACCGAAATCGTTCCTGCCCAAGCCGACAATCGAGCCATCGGACCTTAGAGCCGGACTATGGCCCCTGCCGGCAGCTATCGCGGCAAAGTCGTTGGCGTCAAGTTGGCTGCTGTCTATAGCCATGCTGCCACAGCTCACGATAGAGCCTGCGAAGGCTGATGGGACAACACATAAAAAGCAGGCCAAACACAGTAAAGGGATCGTCCGCAGGATTCGTGACGTTATTACCTCCTTCATTTTTATCCTCCGTCCCCCATCCTTGTATAACAGGGCAAAAAACGGCCTTTCCCAATATCGCTGATATGTATTATACCACACGCCCAGACTCGCCGTCAAGTAAAAATTAGGTCAATTGCCAACTGCCAGCCAGTTCTCAACAAGGATTTCAAGGTCGGCTTCATCGACTGTACCGGAGAAGTCAAGGTCCGTACCCTGACAATAATCATTGCTTAAATCGCAGTTATCATTCCCCCAGTGCTCTATGAAGAACACAAAATCTTCTATCGTAATGCCGTTTAGCCGTCGCCGGCACGGCGACGCAATCCCTTATGCGTGCCCCGAGCAAAGCTTGTCCTCGATTCCGACCGGCAGCGGGGGCCTTAATATTGTCATCCCCGCATGCCATTAGCGGGGACACTAATTCACTAATTCACTTCTTCCATCGTCCGCCTTCTATTCTTTTACCTGATACCCTGCTGTCCTGATACCCTGCCACCTGATTTCCTGTTCACCCGATAACCTAATCTCTAATTCTCTAATCACTTCTTAAGCCTGCCAGTTAGTTAGCCACCCACTCAACCTTGTCCACCCAGCCGCAGTCGCTGCCAGAGCCCACGCTCCCATCCTTTATGTATCGCCATTCCAATGCGTGCGAACCCGAAGTATAGAACGTGTACGTCTTCTGTTGCCAGTTCACCGAGCCGCTGATCTTTTCCTGCAGCGAGCCGTCGATGTAAAACTCCAGGAAGTCAAAATCTTCCTCAGACGATACCTTCCAGTAGAACTTCACCGTTCCTTTCCCGCTCACCGTCGTCTGCATCCACGAGTCCTGGTTGTTTGAGATATCCCCGCTCTGTGCTGCATCTGCCCCGTGGCGGTACGTCGTGGTCTGGCTGAACCAATCCGCACTGCCGCCCGTGGTTAAAGTCAAAACCGTGTCCAAAGCCTCAGACAATTGTCGGGACCGATAGGTTGAGATATCTGTCCATACATCCTCACATCTTTCTAGTATCACGTCGGGCCTTCCGGCATCCAAATTGTTGTCACGTAGAATCAATCCTCTCGTAGAGGTGACCCAGATATCGGTCCCGGCGGTGTTGGTGATTGTATTACCTTCGATCATGATATCATTATGCGCCCCGACCGGGGCGATGCCTCCGGCACCGGCTCGTGCGTAAACGGCAATGCCCATGCCCAGGCAGTTAGTGATCCGGTTACCGGTAATCAACACATCATTACTGCTGCCGGCCTCGAGCCACCAGTACTCGGGCGCCACCTTAATGGCTTCTCCCCAGCAGCCCTCGAGGGTGTTATTCGTTACTTCACCGTGACTGGCCTTAATGAGGATCCCACGGGAACGGTTAAATCCGAAATCGCAGCCTGTGACCTTAAAACCGTTGCCGACCCGATTGGCCGCACAAATGATACTGCCGCGCGCCAGGTCGATGGAACGATCGATCACCACTTCGTACATATCACGAAGACTCCCTTCCTTAAACGGCTTGTGCAAACGCTGCACAGCCAGAAAGGCCAATTCCTCGTCCGTAATGATACCGATCCTTTTGGTTGAAACGGCATTTGCGTCCGGCAACCGGTGGCCATCGTAAGTCACCACTTCCAGCGGATCACCGGATTGGATGTTTAAATCCCCTTTGGCCAGGACACGCAACCAGGTTTTTTCTGAGTCCCGCCATCTGCTGACTGGCCATCTGACTTCCTCAGAGGCCATGACCATATGATAATTGCCGTTGATATTGATACAATCATCCCCCTGAAAATGGGCCACACAATCGATGACCTGCGGACCTACGACAGCATATTTACTGTGAAAGGCATCGGCATTGAGAGAACGAATACGGGGATCCTCACGCTGTTTCAGGTCGTCTGCTGCGGATCGCCGATCAACCACGCAACGCCGGTACGTTGTGCGACTGCATTGGGTTTCGAAAAAACCAAAGCAGTTTGAGGCGTAAAGTGTGATGTCTTCCAGCACAACGTTTTCGCAGTCTGTTGTATAAACTGCGTGCGGGATCTGGCCACCGGGGGCGTGACAGATGCCGATCGCAATGATATCCCCGACTTGTTCACCACGGTAACTGCCGCCTCGCGTTACCCGAATCCGTTTGGGCTCCAGTATCTCGACGCTAAACTGGTAACTACCAAAACGCAAGGTACGTCTATCAGCCCGGAAGATTTCATATTTAAAGTCATCAACATGATCAGCCGTGGGATATCCGTCAAACAACTCGATATCGTGGACCGTGTCGTTCCTAGAAAGCTTGACGATCGTGCCTTGGGTATAGGGCAAGGGATCATAGTCAATCGTGAGTCCACATACGGTCATATTACGACAGTCAGAGATACTCATCGCACGGGTCGTCTCGGTACAGATCATTTCGACACCCTGCGCAATAATCTCGATATCAAGCAGATTCTGTAAGACCAGGTGCTGCTGGTTACGGGGTGCTACCCGGTATTGGCCTGGCGGTATGACAATGCGTTGCTGCCCTGCCTTGAGGCACTGATCAACATATTTCTGTAGATCGAAGGCTACACCAATACATCGGTCGGCTACCGTAAAGCTCCAGACATCGCCCTTGTGTATCGTAGTACCGTCGGCCTCAACCTCATCAATTCGCCAGTAGTAAGTCTTCTCCAATTCAAGCGGGCCGGGAGTATAGGTTGTACCTCCCTGTGGAAATCCTCCGGCGGCATTGTTCACAGTGTTAAAATCGTCGCCGAAATACACAGTGTGCGTCATCGCACCGAAACCGAGCGACCAGCTAAGGACTACATTCGGGTCCACATATTTAGCGCCATCAGCCGGGTCGGGCTCATACGCAGTCCTCGGGGGAATCACAAAGCTCCATGTATAGCCTTTAAAGATGGTGGAGTCTGGTGGGGCATTAACTTCATCGATGCGCCAGTAGTAGGTCTGGCCAAAATCGAGACGGCCAGGAGCATACGTTGAAGCGCTTTGACCTTGACTGGCCAGCACACCCAGCGGATTGGTTCTGTCGGCATCGTTGACATCACCAAAAACTGTGCCGAAATAAACATCATGTGTGTTGGCGAACTCTCCCGGCTCCCAGCTAAGGACCACATCCCCGGGCACATCTGTTGCCTCATCATCCAGATTAGGTTTGCTGGCTTTTCTTGGATCTAACGGCCCAAGGGTATAGACGGCAAGCACCTCATCAGGCGTCAATGCGTGGTCCCAGATGGCAACCTCGTCCACTATACCTCCGAAAGCCTCCCGCTGGCCGACGATGTAAAGAGGCTGAGTGGGCTCATTCACCCCATCGCAATAACCACCGGGACCGGCAATAGTGGTTTTTGGATTGTAATCGCCATTCGCTGCCAACTCTCCGTTAATGTAAATCGTCGCGGTATCGGTAGTACTGTCATACGTGCACACGACGTGCACCCACTCACCATCGCTATATGCGCCCTGGGGAACACGGCACTCAGAGCCCCAGCCGCCATAAGCCTGCCAGCCTCCGATACGAAACCGCAGAGGGCTGTCCTCACCCTCGGGCCGCAGCAGGATATTGTTACCGGCGACGCTGTCTGTTTCATTCTTGTTCATCATGGTCTGAGAGCTATCGTAGTTGTCCACCATCCACCAGGCTATCGATAGGTCGTTGGTCGTCGGTGTTGGGCCTGGACCAACAAAGATCTCGTCACCGCTCCTGTCGCACTCAAGCGCGGAACCTTCGAATTGGCCCGCAACCCAATCGATATTAGTGAGTTGTGCATCAAAGCCGCCGACAACGTAGTGGGCTACATCTCCTGTGCCTTGGTCAAACGGCCAATATGCAATTATGTCCGCCTTCGTCACACTTGCTGTCAGACTCAGCACCAAAACAAAAGAAACTAAATACTTCAGTTTTCTACACATAATAGTCCTCTTTCAAACAAAACAACCGATGCCGAATAAAAAGATGGCAGGCAATACAAGTAACGGGATTGTTAATTTGCCACTGAAATGGTGAGGTAGATTACACATTTTTTTATCCTCCTGCCTCTATTTGTTCCATAATAAGGGCAATCAACGGCTTTTCCCAATATCGCTGATATTCAGTATACCACACGCCCAGACTCGGCGTCAAGTAAAAAATTAGGTCGATTGCGAGCTCTCGGATGTCCGATGTCTGAAATCTGACGTTGGAAGTCGCAAGTCAGCTCGGTCGTTCATGAGTTTTTAGTATTTAAACTTGGAGTTTTTTGAAATGTCACATACGTAAAGCGCGTACGCGCTTTACGTATAAGCATTTTTCCCGCGATTGATTGTTATCGAACAATGAAAACAAAATATCGAAATCAATCATCGAGGATCCAGCATCCAGCATCGAGTATCCAGCATCAATCATCGAGTATCCAGCATCGAGTATCAAGAATCGAGCATCAAGCATCGCTTGTCCGCCGTAGCTTCAGCGAAGGCGGAAGCATCCAGAATCCAGCATCCAGCATCGAACTCCGTGAATATCCAATATCGAATAGCGAATGTCCAATTATGGAGCGAAAAGTGTGAGAATTTTGAATGGAATTGAGAATGCAGATTTCACTTGATGTTTAATAATACATGTGGTATAATGTGTTTAACTATGGATGGTTCATAGTTCGTTGTTCATAGAAAATAGCAAACCGCAAAGAGCAAATCGTAAATGGTTCATAGTTCATGGTTCATAGATAACAGACAACAGAGAACAGACGACAGAAAACAGAAGACAGACGACAGAAAACAGACAATCGTCAATCCGGGGGTTCTCCTGATGGCTACCGAAGTTGATCTTTTTTCAGAGTCCCGTTTATGGGTGTCGAAACTCGTATCGAAGCTAGAAACTGGTAACTGGATACACGAAAAAACAAGCTTCAAGCTTCTACAGCAAGTATCGTTACGAGCATCCACAACTTTAAACAAGAATCGCTATTCCGCATCAGAGCCTGCCCTGAGCTTGTCGAAGGGACAAGTTTCGCGGCAATGGCAGTATGGGCTAAAGCCCATCCTAACCATTTAACCAATTAACCATTTAACCAATTCGGTTTGCACTTTTACCAGAAATGGTGAGAAATTAAAAGAAGATTCTCGATTCTTGATTCTCGATTCTCGACGAGTATCCAGTATCCAGTATCCAGTATCGAGTTCGGGGTTGAATTATTAAGGGCTTATTGTTTTATATGCCAATCGGCTTGAAGTTTGTTGTGGTTTAAGAGGATTTCCAAATCGTTGATGTCGATTGCACCGTCAGTATTGATGTCGCCGAGCAGGTAGCTTTTGGGCGATTCAGTGCTGTTTAGTATATTGAGCAGAATAATAAAATCTGATTCGTTGACAATGCCGTCGGCATTCAGGTCGTACCAAAAGATATTATCGCTATCTTGTCTCTCGCTTGTATTCCAGGCCAGGCCGTAGCGCTGACTCGCAGCGGTTTCTTTCTGGTCGTTCGTATTGCTGAAGGAAACAACAATCTCGTAGTTGGCATAGTTGGCATCTGCGGCGGCATAAATGTGCTCAACGTTGTCGAGGCTGCTGTCGCTGTAATCGAGCAAATAGTCATTATCAGGGTTGTTCAGGTCGACTGCCCAGAGTTCGAGTCGCAGGTTGCTGTCTTGCTCATGTGCCGGTTCGAAAGGATAAGTGCTGTTGTAGTGCCTGTTCCAAGCGATTGTGGAGGTAATCAATTTGTCGGCTGGTTCTGTGAGAGTAATATTGTAGGTATTTTGCGGGTTGTCTGTTTTTCGCAGCACGTTATTGTCCCAGCTGATTGTTGAAGCATCGCCCGGTTTATTTTGCCCGGCGATTAAATGTCTGTACGCGCCGACTGCGTTTAACATACCTGCCCCTTGAATGTAGTCCAGAGGGACAGAATGGTCATCGTCGGTTTGGAGCTGACCCTTGTGCCAGTAGGGCAGTTTGGTTGCCGAATTCAGCAAAATTGCTTTGATTACACAATTTCCGCCCTCCGGTGAAACGGCTGGACTCAAGTCCGGGTCTTGTTTGGCCTTTTGAACGAGCAGGCCGATTGCTCCTGCAGTTAGCGGTGTCGAGAAACTTGACGCGTTACCGGTTGGTTCATAGCGGTCTGGCTCGTTTACATCTGCGGCCAGGCAATTGCCGGGGGCGACGATGTCCGGCTTACATCGCCCATCGCTGGTCGGGCCGAAACTGGAATGCTCCGGATAGGCCAGGGCGAAATGTGTCAGATTGGTTGCAAGATTCTCGGTATTTACAGAGTCGACTACACCAACACCGATGACATTTGCTCCGGCGGCCGGATATAGTGGAGGGTCATAAGCATCGGCGCCGTTGCCTATGCCGGCCACAACGATAAGGCCGTGGTGCTCGGCTAATGATTCAATGCCTCTTGTCCACCAATCTTCAAATGGGTGGCCGATGCCGGCGGTTACAATGTCTGCATCCGGCGGTGAGTGGCCGAATACGTTATTGATTACGAAGTGCCAAAATTCATAGATATCAGCCTGGGCCTGCGGTGTTGTGCCTTGGTAGTAAAATTGTCCCAGATGCCGATTAGATGCGCCAGGGTCCTCGCCGAACAGTATAGAGCAGATGGCTGTCGAATGGGGTGAAATGCCTGCGGGCAGCTCTCCCTGGTCGTGAAAACTAAATTGCTTGGTCTTGAGGCAGTTATGCTCGATACTGGGGCGGTAATCGTTTTGTGGTTCGCCATTGATGTAAGTAACGCTTCGGCAAATAACGGCGAATTTAACGCCGGCACCTGTCAGATTGGGGTTTATTTGTCTTAATGCGTAAACCCCGGCGTGATTTAGCCCTTGCGGCTGCAGCATTTTGTCAGCCTGCGGCTCTGTGGATTTAGCGACGGCGCAGACAGGTATTAACAGTGCGGCTATGCCGGCTATCAGGCCCCAGCCCCCGCGTTTGCCGACGCGAGTCGGGGCGGCAGGCAACACAAGCGTTTTTTTATCTGTTTGTACCATTACTGCATAACCCCAGAGGTGGCGGAAAAATCCGAAAGAAACAAAGTTGCTCCCCCAATTGCCAACCTCCTTAGTTTAGTACCTTTGCCTCCGAATCTTGTAACTATAATACCATAAAACGCCTTTGTTTTCAAGTAAATTATTGGGCTGGTCCTTATAATATGATGGTTTTCAGTGTTATACAAGCGGGTTTGCGAAAACTTATTAAGAAATTTTGGCTTTATCGGGCGTTGCCTGCACCCCCGTGCTTTTGGGCTTGGCCATCCTGCGGACTTGCGAAAGCAGGAACGGGGGTTACGCAGGCCCCGCGGCAGAGGCCGCTATCTTTCAATATTCGATAGGGGGTGGGAGGGAACCAGCCAATATTCTTGAAGCGGCGTGGAAGCGGAAAATTCGATATAAAGAACGGAACTACCGGTTTTTGTCATTTCCTGCGGGGCTTGGTCATCCTGTGGACAAGCAAGTTTAGCGAAAACTTATAGAAATCTTGCCTTGTCGGGCCCGAGTTGCTATACTTGTCTGACGACAGTCAAGATTCGAGCAAATACTTCCCCGCTGCCCCGTCTTGCGACGGGAGGCGCAGGGACATGGGCTTGCTTTAGCTAATTCATCCTTCGTAGTAGGACTACTACGGAGAACGGAAGGGTTGCCATAATTATGAAAGCAATTTTGGATTCCGGACAAATCGAGCAGATTCTCCAGGATTTGACAAGTCATATTATTCTTGACTGTTGTCAGACAAGTTCCGATACACCGCCTCGCCTGGATATAGCTGTAATCGGTATTCGCAGTAGAGGAGAGGTTCTCGCCCAGAGGTTATCGAGCCGGTTATCCCGGAAACTTGGTAAAGATGTTCCGTGTGGAACTCTGGATATAACGCTTTATCGTGACGACCTGAACTCGCCGCACGGCACTGCTCAGCCGCAGGTTCGAACTACCGAGATCGGCTTCGACATAGATGATAAAATCATTATTTTAATTGACGATGTTCTGTATACCGGGCGCTCGGCGCGTGCAGCGATGGATGCCCTTATAGATTTAGGCAGGCCGAAGGCAATAAAGTTGGCGGTCCTCGTTGACCGCCTCGGCAGGGAGCTGCCGATACAGGCTGATTACGCCGGTTACAAAACCGATGCTGCCCCCGATAAATTGGTGCAGGTCAGCCTTGTCGAATCGGATGGAAAAGACGAAGTCGTTATCGAATAATGAATATCGAACCCCGCCCAGCGCTGGGCGGGGTACGAGTGCTTGAGATACGAGTGCCTGGGGTACGGGATTATGGCGTTAAAAAGAAAAAGTAAACAATTCAAGTGGCATCGCAAGCATTTGCTTGGGCTGCGGGAATTAAGCGCCGAAGAGATTACGTACATTCTTGACACTGCCAAAGGCTTCGAGCAGATAAGCACCCGGTCGGTTAAAAAAGCCCCGCCTTTGCGAGGCAAAGTTGTAGTGAATTTGTTTTTTGAAGACAGCACACGGACGCGAAACAGCTTTGCTCTGGCAGCAAGCCGGTTAAGCGCTGATGTCATAGAGTTCACCAAGAAGGCCAGCTCTGTTAGTAAAGGCGAGACCCTGCTGGATACGGCCAGGAATCTGGAAGCAATGGGGATTGATATTATTGTAATTCGGCACAGTGCCGGCGGTGCGCCGAGATTATTGAGCAGGAATATCAATGCTTGCGTGGTCAATGCCGGTGACGGGTTCTGTGAGCATCCCACGCAGGGTCTTTTGGATGTCTATACTATTCGCAAAATCAAAGGCACTCTTGAGGGTTTGAAGATAGCAATTGTCGGCGATATAACACACTCACGCGTTGCACGCAGTGATATGTGGGCGATGACAAAACTCGGCGCCGAGGTCATATTCGTTGGTCCGCCGACACTTATACCGGCGCAGGTGAGTCGGCTGCCGGTTAAAGTAAGCTACTCGCTCGATGAAGTTATCGAAAAGGTTGATGTGATAAATATGCTGCGGATTCAGTTTGAACGGCTGGGAGGCAATCCTTTTCCTTCGATACGTGAGTATTCGCATTATTTCGGACTGACTGTCGAGCGGATGAAGAGAGCAAAGCCCGATATTCTGGTTATGCACCCGGGGCCGATTAACAGGGGACTGGAGATGGAGAGCGAGGTGGCAGACGGTGACAATAGCGTTATCCTCCAGCAGGTAGCCAATGGCCTGGCTGTGAGAATGGCGGTGTTGTTTCTGGTTAACCAGGCAGCAGCCCAGAAGAGCTGACCGTTTTTACTGTGAACTACGAACTATGAACTCTGAACTCTTGATAAAAAACGGAGTTTGCTGGTATGGACATAGTCAGGTCTAAAAACGGTGTGTCCATCAGATTACCAGAGGGCAGATGGTTTCACATCACAGAAGAGCACTCGGAAATGGCTGGTTATTATTTCGAAGTTCTTGAGACAGTTCAGGAGCCCGCAGCGGTTTATGAAGGCAAGGCCGGTGAATGTCTGGCCGTGAGAGAAGTGGAAAGAGATAAATACATTGTGGTAGTATACAGAGAGGTAAGCAAAGAGGATGGATTTATCATCACCGCCTTTTTGACAAAGCGAAAAGGGCAACTCGAAAGGAGACAAAGGCTATGGCCGGAATAGAGATAGAAAGAATGCTGACCCTTGTGCCCCAGTTATTACAGATTCCTCACAGCAGGATTTGGACGACATACGATGAGCAGGGGGATGTGCTATATATTAATTTCAAGAAACCGAGCCACGCTGATGATTCTGAACTCATGGATGATGACGTCATAGTCAGGTATGAAGAAGGAGAAATTGTAGGCATCACCATACTGAATGCAAGCAAGAGGGCGCCACAGTAGCGAAAATAGTGTGTAACACAACTGGCAGGTGGAGCTGTGCCCAACGCTGTTTATTCCGCCATGGGCTAAAACCTCACTTTACAATTGCTAACAATTAAGTACGAGCTATGAACTCTGAGCTGTTGATAAAAAATGGGCGGGTCATAGACCCTGCAAACGGCATCGATAAAAAATGCGATGTGCTTATCGTCGATGAAAAGATTGCAGCCGTCGGAGAAAAGACACAAGACCCAAGACTCAAGACCCAAGACAAAGGAACGGTTATCGATGCGGCCGGCAAATTGGTAACGCCGGGTTTGATTGATATCCACGTTCACTTTCGTGAGCCGGGTGATGAAGAAGAAGAAACAATAGCAAGCGGCTCAACAGCAGCGGTGGCGGCAGGCTTTACTTCAGTTGTTTGTATGCCGAATACCAATCCTGTAATAGAAAATGAAACTGATGTCGAATACATCCATAGAAAGGGCAGACAGACCAGGAAAACTCATGTTTACACGATGGGAGCTATTACGAAAGGACTTGCAGGTGTTGAGCTTGCTGAAATGGGACTGATGACTGAGGCCGGGGCCGTTGGTTTTACCGACGACGGCAGGGGGGTGCAGGACGCGGCGGTTATGCTGCGGGCACTGAAGTATGCTACCATGTTCGATGTGGTTGTAGCTCAGCATTGCCAGGATGATGGGTTTGCCGGCAATGGTGTGATGAACTCCGGTTACTATTCGACTATACTTGGGCTGCCGGGGATAGACCCGTTAGCGGAAGAGGCGATGCTGTGGCGGGATATCCAGCTTGTTAAGAAATTTCCTCCTGAGCGGGTTCGCTACCACGCACAGCACATATCGACAGCAGGGTCGGTTGAGCTGATAAGGGCAGCTAAGAAAGATTCTCTGCCGATTACTTGCGAGGTAACGCCGCACCATTTGCTTTTGAATGAGGAATGTTGCGCCGAATACGACACGAACTACAAAGTAAATCCACCTTTACGAGGGGCCAAAGATGTTGAGGCCCTAAAGCAGGCGATCGCCGAAGGGCTGGTTGACGCTCTTGTTAGCGACCACGCCCCACATTTGCAAAGTGAAAAGGAGCTGGAGTTTTTGGCTGCTCCTTTCGGCATAGCGAGTTTGGAATGTGCTCTGGGTCTTTATGTCAAGGCTCTTATTGAGCCGCGTATTTTGGATTGGCCCGGCTTAATTCGTTCAATGACGGAAAAACCAGCTAAGATAATCGGCGTTGACAAGGGTACACTCGGCATAGGCAAACAGGCCGACATTACGATTATCGACCCCGATGCCGAGTATGAAATCGACGTGAACGAATTCCGCTCCAAGAGCAGAAACTGCCCCTATCACGGCTGGAAGGTCAAAGGCAAGGTCGAAAAAACAATCGTCGGCGGCGAGATAAGATTTGAAGCGTAAATATAAAATTCGAAATCCGAAGCACGAAACAATGTCGAAATTTAAATGTCCAAATGACCAAAACATTTCGGAAGTTGAAGTCTCCCATATCGACAGTCATGGTTTTTGGCTTTGCGTAGAAGATAAAGAATATTTTTTACCTTACGATGAGTACCCGTGGTTCAAAGAGGCGAGAGTAAAAGAGATTCTGAATGTCAAATTGTTACATAGGCATCATCTAGATTGGCCGGCACTTGATGTCGATCTGGAAATTGATTCCTTAGAGAATCCGCACAACTATCCGTTGAAATATGAATGAATTCTGCTCCAAGAGCAGAAACTGTCCTTATCACGGCTGGAAGGTCAAAGGCAAGGTCGAAAAAACAATCGTCGGCGGCGAGATAAGGTTCGAAGCGTAAACGCAAATTTCGAAATCTCCATCCTCCGAAGCAGAACTTCTACGGAGGACGGGTGAAACAAATGTAAATTACCAAAATACTGGATTCGAAGTGAGATTGCCGCCTGCTGCGCCAAGTGCACAGCTCGCTGTGACGCATCGCGGCGAGCACGGCGACCGGCCTGCTTTCGCAATGACCTGCAGTGGGTTCCCGTGTGCGGGGCAGTGACAGGGGGGCAGACGGGATACGATATACGAGATGTTTATTATCGATGGTCATAATCTGTTGCACTCAATCCGTGAAGTGGACGAAGGCCCCGAGTCTATTAGCGATACTCAGTTGTGCCGAGTTGTAGGCACGAAATATTTTACTCTTTGACAAAATGTGGGTTATAATAATTATATGAATCGTGAAGCATTATTAGAACGCGTGAAACAGACTATCCAGGAAATGGAGCCTGATGCTGAAATCATCCTTTATGGGTTCCGTGCCCGTAAGGATTCAAATGCACAGTCAGATTGGGATTTTCTGATTTTACTTGACGGCCCTGTTAATGATGAACGTGTAGATAAAATTCGACATCGCCTTTACGAAATTGAATGGGAGAGCGATGAAGTTCTCTGCTGCATTGTACGCAACCGGGAAGAATGGAATAGCCCTCTCTGGAAGAGTATGCCGTTTTATCAAAATGTCGAGCTTGAGGGGGTAGTATTATGACTAAATCAAACGACGAGCTGGTCTCATATCGTCTCCAGAGGGCACGCGAAACACTCGCAGATGCGCGTATTCTGGCCGATGCCAGCCGTTGGAATCCGTGTGTGAATCGACTTTATTATGCCTGCTTTTATGCCGTCTCAGCTCTTCTGGTCCAAGAGGGTTTATCTTCCTCTAAACATACAGGGCTACGAAGTCTCTTTAATCGGCATTTTGTCAAAACAAACAAGGTCCCTAAAGAAAAGGCTCGGATTTTCAACGACCTCTTTGAGCGGCGTCAGGAGGGTGACTACATGGATTTTGTGAGCTTGTATTGTCTCCTGTGGCACCTGCACTGGGAGACCAGGAGTTTTTCTATGACCCTCTCGTCATGGAGTGGATCGATTTTCGATGCCAAATGCTGGGTGACTATATCAAAGAGATGACTGCCTACGTCCGTTTATTGAATAAGGAAGTGGCTACCGACATCAACATTGGAACTCTGTCGGGCGGCAACAAGGCATGGCAGAAGAGTCAAAGGTTGTCCCTACTACTCCCACACACGGACGTTTATATCGTTGAGGGAAACAACGGTGGCCGATATACGGAAGACGGCAGGGTGATTTTTGTCAGGCTTTTATGCCGATAATTTGAGATTTCAAAAGAATGTGTGGTATCGCGGGATATATTGGCCGAGCTGCTGTTTCTTACGATCGGATTGGGTCGGCTTTGTCACTGATGAGCAATCGAGGTCCTGATCATAAAGATTATAAGGTTTATGAGCAGGGGGGGATGAATGTTGTGCTACTACACTCTCGTTTAAGCATTCTTGACCTTGACCCTCGGTCGCACCAGCCATTTTCTATTGGTAACAGCACATTGATTTTTAATGGTGAGATATACAATTATCTGGAGCTTCGTGAGGAACTCAAGGCTAAGGGGATTCCTTTACGCACAACCTCTGATACCGAAGTTTTGTTGCACTATTATTTACTTTATGGGCAGCGATGCATCGAATATTTTGAAGGGATGTGGAGTTTCGCGATATTTGATGAATCTAAAGGTTTGTTATTTCTCTCTAGGGATCGTTTTGCCGAAAAGCCGTTGTACTGCTATCGATCAAAAGAAGGGTTTTATTTTGGTTCAGAAGTAAAGTTCATCAAGGCTTTATCCGGTGAGGTGCTTTCTGTGAATCAGCGACAGTTATTGCGTTATATGGTAAACGGGTACAAATCTCTTTACAAGACAGAAGACACTTTTTTTGAGGGCATAAAGGAAGTTCCGTTCGCCACGAATTTAACGATAGATAGCAATTTTAATGAAAGAAGCAGTCGTTACTGGGTACCACAACATAAGCAGCAGTCGATGACGCTGGAGGAGTCGGTTGAGGCTTTCCGTGAGCGTTTGCTGGAGAGTGTGCGCATTCGTCTTCGTGCGGACGTGCCATTGGCATTTTGTCTAAGTGGAGGTATTGATTCTGCATCTATTGTTTCTATCGCGGCTAAGTGTTTCGACTATGACGTGGCGACCTTTTCAATTGTGGATTCTGATGAACGCTATGATGAAAGAGATAACATTCAAGCAACGTTAGATGATTTGAAATGTAAGCACACAATTATTGAGACCTCGCATGATGGTTTTTTTGAGCGGTTAAGCGGGCTTGTTGATTATCATGATGCGCCTTTGTATACGATCTCTTACTATATTCATTCGTTTCTTTCTGAATCCATTGCCAAGCATGGCTACCGAGTGGTTTGCTCTGGTACAGGTGCGGATGAAATGGTGACTGGGTACTATGACCATTTTAACTTGTATCTTTACGAAATGCGCAATTCTCAGAACTACCTCCAATATCTTGAAGACTGGAAGCAACATGTTGGGTGTTTTGTGAGAAATCCATACTTGAAACAGCCGGAGTTGTACTTCAACAATCCCAGATTCAGGAATCATATTTATTTGAATAATGATGTTTTTTCAGGATATATGAATGAAAGTTTTACAGAGGCATTTGTCGAAGAAGTGTATTGCAACAGTCTTTTACATAATCGGATGATGAATGAAATGTTTCATGAGGGAACGCGTGTGATTTTACACGAAGATGATTTGAATTCTATGCGTTACTCCATTGAGAATCGCAGCCCTTATCTTGACTCGAAATTGTTTGAAGTATCATATTCGATACCAACTGAATATCTTATCCAGGACGGATACGGAAAGTATATTCTGCGTGAGGCGGTGAAGGGCATTTTAAATAATCAGGTAAGATTAGACAGGCAGAAGAAGGGATTCAATGCAGCAATTACATCTCTGGTGAATTTCAAGGATCCTTCCATCAGGGATTATATATTAAGCGATAGTCCAGTGTATAACCTTGTTGATAGGAAAAAAATAGAAGCTATTATCCCTACCCAGGCTCTGCCTAATAGTATGAGTAAATTCTGGTTCTATTTTCTTAATGCCAAGGTCTTTCTGGAGCAGAATTGACAAAGATGATTGTGATAAGGGGAATACGGTGAATAGCGATGATATTGAATGCCGTCGTTATGAGGAGCTATTGGAAGAGTTTGTCGAGTTATGTGAAGGGTTGGTAGAGAGGGGGTTACCATATCTGGCTGTTATACTTTGCCACGAGCTTTATCGTTTTTTGTACCCCGTGGAACCGTATGCGAATTTTACAAATACTGAACCAGTAGGATTTGTCATTGGTCATATAAAAAGATTAATTAAATCAGGGCAAAGTTTTTCTAAAAGTGTCGTTCCCTATGATGTGAATTTGAGTTTATTCAGTTGTTGTAAGGAGGAGCAAACACTGGAGAAATCTACCTCGGCTTTGTATTCGGAGTTGTGGGGGGGATTTGATACAGATGACTTGACCAACGAAAGTTTTCGCCTATTAACGAGTCGATTACCTAAGCATATTATTGAGGAGAACATTGTAGGTAAGAAAGTGTTGGATATGGGGTGTGGTTCCGGGCGCTACTCGATTGCTCTTGCAAGGGTTGGTGCTGGACAGGTAATCGGCGTTGATCTACAAAGTAAATCTTTCGCCGTCGCAAAACAATGGTGCGAAGATAATAATCTTTCAGTACAGTTTGAAGAAGGTAACGTTCATCAATTACCGTTTAATGATAATGTTTTTGATTTTGTTTTTTGTAATGGTGTGCTTCATCATACCGATTCTATTGAGAAAGGTTTGCAAGAATTATCCCGGGTGTTAAAAAGGTCGGGCAAAGCATTTTTATATCTATATGCTTCGGGAGGGGTGTTTTGGACAACACGGCGAGCACTGAGGCGGATTTTCAAAAGGATACCGATAGCTTATACAAAGTCTGTTCTTCAGATGATAGGGATGCCGTCCAAACGTTTTGTATTCTGCGATACATGGTATGTTCCCCAGGAAACGCATACGACGAGAAAACAGCTTACTGAGATGCTGGAAAGAACGGGATTTTCATGTGATAAAATCATAGGAAATAATATGTTTGATTTGGATGCAGCCATTGAAAGGGACGTTACAGATGCGAAAAAGATGTGGGGGGACGGCGAGCATCGCTATATTCTTGAATTGCAGTAGTTCAACGTTTTTGTTATAGACTTGGGGTTTGGGTTGCTTAAAAGCATTGCTTGCATGTTTATTATTGACGGTCATAATCTGTTGCACTCAATCCGTGAAGTGGACGAAGGCTCAGAGTCCATTAGCGATGTTCAATTGTGCCGGATTGTGGGCAGGTATCTAAAGCTGATCGGCGAAAAGGGTGAGATTGTTTTTGACGGTACTGGGCCGCGAGACAAGAGCGAATTCGATAATATAAGCAATTTGGAGGTCCTCTTTGCCGGCCTGGGGACCGATGCCGACACGATAATCGAGGACAAGATAAGAGCAAACACAGCACCGAAGAGATTAACCATTGTCAGCAGCGACCGAAGATTACGAAAGGCAGCACAGATGAGAAAAGCAATGGCGGTGAAGTCACAGGTTTTCTGGAATAATCTCCAGAGGCAGTTGAGCCGGAAAAAACGTATCAGAGAACCAGCAGCGAAACGGCAAGGACTAAGCGAGAGCGAAACCAAACAATGGCTTGAGTTCTTCGGCCTTGAGCAATAACATTGTATCTTATTTAGTCGCAGTTCTTGATTCTGAAAAAATTTCCGTTGCCTAATAACGTGAAAAGTTGTATAAAGGTGTCTCGTAACTCACAGAACCTGCTGTGGCGGTGCAGGCCTGTGTGGTTAAGTTGTTTATGGTTCTTATCTTAGAAGGTGGAGAAGCTATGAAACGCAAAATGGTCACGATTGACGGCAATACGGCGGTGGCATACGTGGCCCACGCTACGAACGAAGTTATTGCAATATATCCGATTACTCCAAGCTCATCTATGGGCGAAATGGCCGATGCGAAGACGGCCAAAGGTCAGCCCAATATCTGGGGGACGGTTCCTTCGGTTACGGAGATGCAGTCGGAAGCCGGTGCGGCTGGAGCTGTGCACGGTGCTTTGGCGACCGGTGCTTTGACCACGACTTTCACCGCCTCGCAGGGACTCTTGCTGATGATTCCCAATATGTACAAAATTGCAGGCGAGCTGCTGCCTACCGTCTTCCATATCTCAGCCCGTTCGCTGGCCTGTCAGGCACTTTCAATATTCGGCGACCATTCCGATGTGATGACCTGTCGCGAGACCGGCTTTGCCATGCTTTGTTCATCCAGCATCCAGGAGATAATGGATTTTGCGCTTATCGCTCAACAGTCAACGCTGGCCTCGCAGGTGCCTTTTCTGCATTTCTTCGACGGCTTTAGAAATAGCCATGAGATTCAAAAGGTTGAGGAACTAACTCACGATGATATGCGAGCGATGATTGATGACGAATTTGTTGCCCGGCACAAAGCCAGAGCGCTGTCACCTGATCGGCCGATGATTTCCGGCACAGCGCAAAATCCGGATGTTTACTTTCAGGGACGAGAAACGGTGAACAAATATTATTTAGCTGCGCCGAAAATTGTTCAGGATACAATGGATAAGTTCGCTAAGCTGGTCGGAAGACAATATCATTTGTTCGATTATGTCGGCCCGGCAGATGCCGAGAAGATTATTATTATTATGGGCTCAGGCGCCGAGACCGCTCACGAGACGGCTGAATACCTGGCCTCTAAAGGCCAGAAAGTGGGGGTGGTGAAGGTCCGGCTCTATAGACCGTTCAGCATCAAGCACTTTATTGCTGCTTTGCCGAAAACAGTAAAGAAAATAGCGGTATTGGACAGAACGAAAGAACCCGGTTCCATCGGCGAGCCGTTATACATGGATGTTCGTACTGCTATTGGAGAAGCTATGGATGCAGGGCAGACACATTTCAAGAAATATCCACTTATTGTCGGCGGACGATACGGACTGGGCTCAAAGGAATTTACACCCGCTATGGTAAAGGCCGTTTTTGATAATCTCGATGCTGCAAAGCCCAAAAAAGGTTTTACGGTGGGCATCATTGACGATGTAACCAATACCAGTCTGGAAGTTGATGAATCTTTTGAGGTTGCTGGTAAACGACTTTTATCCGGGATGTTTTTTGGGCTTGGCGCAGATGGTACTGTGGGTGCAAATAAAAATTCTATAAAGATTATCGGTGAGTTAACGGACAATTACGCCCAGGCCTACTTTGTATATGATTCCAGAAAAGCCGGTACTATGACCACATCACATCTAAGGTTTGGCGAGCAGCTTATTCGAAGGCCCTATCTTGTAGGTAAAGCTGATTTTATTGCATGTCATAATCCAAGTTTTCTGGAAAAATATGATATGCTTTCCACTGCACGTGATGGTGCCACATTTCTACTGACCAGCAGCCACGGCAAAGATGAGGTTTGGGACACTTTGCCGCAGGAAGTGCAGAAACAGATAATCGAAAAGAAGCTGAAGTTCTACGTTATTGATGCAATTGGGCTTGGTTCCGAACTCGGCTTAGGTGCACGAATCAACGTAATTATGCAAACCGCCTTTTTCAAAATCAGCAATATTATTCCACTTGATACGGCTGTCAAAGCTATCAAAGATGCTGTCCAAAAGACTTACGGCAAGAAGGGACAGAAAGTCGTTGAGATGAACTATGCAGCCATTGACGGTGCCCTTGATAAAATCTATGAGGTTGCCGTTCCGGACAAGGTTACGAGTAAGATAAAGATGCGGCCGCCCGTTCCGGAAGACGCTCCTGATTTTGTCAGGGAGGTTACCGCAGAGCTCATAGCGCTTCGTGGGGATAAGTTGCCTGTGAGCAAGATGCCAGCTGACGGCAAGTTTCCGACCGGTACGACCAAATATGAAAAACGCAATATTGCCGTCAATATTCCCGAGTGGGAGCCTGATATTTGCATTCAGTGCGGAACATGCTCTTTGCTTTGTCCGCACGCTGCTATAAGAATAAAGGCTTACGACGATAAGTGCCTAAAAGATGCTCCCGCAGGATTTAAAAGCGCTGGCGCAAAAGGTAAAGACTTTGCCGGTCTGAAATTCACGGTCCAGGTAGCTCCGGAAGACTGCACCGGTTGTGGTGCATGTGTTCTCAATTGTCCGGCACAGGAAAAGGACGAGAATAAGCAGCCGACAGGACGAAAGGCAATCAATATGGTGCCGCAGGAGCCGATTCGTGAGCAGGAGCGCGAGAATTACAGCTATTTCCTGTCCATTCCAAATACCGACCCTGAACTCTTCAAGGCCGGTACCGTCAAGGGCAGTCAGTTAATTGAACCTTTATTTGAATATTCCGGTGCTTGTGCCGGCTGCGGCGAAACAGCTTACGTCAAACTGTTGACACAATTGTTCGGGGACAGGGCCTTTATCGGAAACGCGACAGGCTGCTCATCGATTTACGGCGGCAATCTGCCTACGACACCTTATGCGAAGAGAGCGGACGGCAGGGGGCCGACATGGAGTAATAGTCTGTTCGAGGACACCGCTGAGTTTGCAATGGGTATGCGACTGACAGTTGACAAATTCAAAGAACGCGCTCTTGCGATTTTGGACAAAGTGGTAGACGAAGGCTGCTTCGATGCAAAGCTCGCAGAAGAGATCCGAACGGTTACATTGGCTGATGACCCTGCACAATCTGCTATTGAAGAACAGCGGGCTCGGGTTGATAAACTCAAAGAGCAGTGCAGAAAGAGCGGCTGCCCAGATTGCGAGCAGCTATTGAGCATTGCTGATTACCTTGTGCGCAAATCCGTTTGGGGTCTTGGCGGTGATGGATGGGCTTACGACATTGGATATGGAGGACTGGACCACGTGCTGGCAAGTGGGGCCGATATTAATCTGCTTGTCTTGGATACAGAAGTATATTCCAATACCGGCGGGCAGATGTCGAAGTCTACACCGAGGGCGGCGGTCGCCAAATTTGCCGCCGCGGGAAAGCCAACGCCCAAGAAAGACCTCGGACTTCTGGCTATGACCTACGGAAACATTTATGTAGCCAACGTGGCAATGGGTGCAAATACGAATCAGACGGTAAAGGCCTTTGTCGAGGCTGAAGGCTACGCCGGGCCTTCGCTTATAATTGCCTATTCGCACTGTATCGCCCACGGTATCAATATGACGGCGGGCTATCAGGAACAGAAAAAGGCCGTTGCCTGTGGTCACTGGCCGTTGTATAGATTTGACCCGCGACTTAAGGAGCAGGGCAAAAATCCGCTGCAGCTTGACTCGAAAGCTCCAACGGTTGATTTCGAGGAATATGCTTACGGCGAGAATCGTTATCGAACGCTGAAGCAATCGAAGCCGGAAGTGGCAGCGGAGTTGATTAAGCTTGCCAGCAGTGACGCCGTCGAAAGGTATGCTTTGATGGAGCAACTTGCGAAATTGACGTGCGCCCAAAAGCGCGAAGGAAGTGTAGAGCCAAGTGCCCCCTTGCTTTCTTGCGAAAGCAAGAAGGGGGGCGAAAAACAAACTGTAGGGAGGTGAAATGATTAGTCCGTTCTTAAAGACAATTTGGCTGGGTTTTGTGGTGATATCCATCCTCGCAGGGTGTGGTCAGAAACAGGAAAAAGATACTGTAGAGGTCTTGGCTTGCGGGCCGGACCTTGAAACGCTTGGTGTTGTGCCTGATTATGTGGTTCGAGCGACTGAAGCGGCCGGGGGGCCGGATGCCTGGATGAGAACAAAAGAGCTGCAGCTTGATTGTGTGGTTACTTTTTACCAGCCGGACGGCAGTTTTTACCTCACAGAGCAACATTACGATGTTTACCCCTGGTCGAACTCTATTCGTATTTCCGGCCGGGAGCCGCGGGGCGAGTTCGTCTGGCAATTCTCGAAAGGACAATTTAGTGTATTGCAAGGCGGCGATCGAATTGAGGCTTTGCCGAGCGCGGTAGAGAGTCGTTGTTTTGCGGAAGTGATATTAAATGTTATAACGATACCGGCACGTTTTTTAGACGAGTCGGTCGAGTTTACCAGAGTGCCCGATCCGGTCAAATTGCAAGGACAATGGTATTACCCTGTTAACAGACGGATGAAGCCCCGCAGTCCACTGGATGGCCAGGCTCAGATGGCTGAGCCCACTGCTCTCGAAGCCGTTCCAGATCTGTCAGAGGCGGTTTTCTATCAGAACAGGGACAGCTCTTTAGTCGATATGATTTTGTTTCCCCGGATGAGCGGAGGGAAGTCCTTGACGGTTCGCGGCTATGACTATAGCGAGATTGAAAAAGGAGGCGTCCTGGTTCCTGCCAGGATAGAGATATTTAGAACTGATGCCCTTTTTGGAAGCGGCGGTGCCGCCGATTCGCAGGAGCGCCTGGTCAAAATAGATTTTTATTAAGAGCATAAGTCCACAGGATGGCCAAGCCTATTGTGTCTCGCATCAGGCTTCTGGATTCACAATTCACGAATTCCATCGATGTTTATAAAATTTTTCTCCACAGGATGGCCACTCGTCGGGGCGGAGCCCGCCGCAGCCCGCAGCCCGCTCCCAAAATAGTCTTCCGCAGGATGGCCAAGCCCATTTTGTCTGTATTGGTATGGTAGTGATTATCGGCCTAAGTGGATGGCGGGCCTTATATGGCCGTCTAATGAGGGCAATCACATAGGATTGTCCTTACTTCTGCCTTTGGGCTTGGCCATCCTGTGGATAGCGGATTGCCTTTATGGCCGTTGGGCTTGGCCATCCTGCGGTCAAAAAAAGTTAAGCGAACAAGTCATTAAACCGATAAATTTCATCGAGTGGGCCCCCCTTCTTGCTTTCGCAAGAAAGCAGGGGGGGAAAGGTTCGGGATATAGGGGCGGCCTTATATGGCCGCCTACGAGGGCAATCACATAGGATTGCCCCTACGTGTTTTTTGGAAGTTTATTGCTATGAGAAGTGGGCTTAGCCATCCTGGGGAGCTACGAGCTGAAAGTGAAGGCAAAATTGGTCTTGGCGGAGCAAGCCGTAGCCAGATTGGTTACTTTTCATTCGCTATTTCCTTTTTGCTTTTCTTGATTCTTTCATCTGGCTGCGGTAATAAGTTTTTTGACCCGACACAGGTGGGCAGGTTCCGTCCTGTTCCTGCAGTCAATGTGATATTGGATACGTTGGGCGTGGCGGAAGAGACGCCGGTGGCGTGGGAAGAAGCCCAAGAGCCGCGGCAAAGTGATATTGTAGCAGTTGAATCTGATTATGTGTTTAGGTCCGGTGACATTATCAGGGTAGCTATCTTCGAGTTGCTTCAAGAGGAAGCGTACTTTGTAAACGATTATGTTGTTACCGAAACCGGAAAGATATCCATGCCGGAGGTTGGGGTAGTTGAGGCGGCGGGCTTGACTGAAACACAACTTGAGGAAGAGATAAGGCAAATCCTTTCTCCGAGCATATTAAGAGAGCCATTGGTTACCGTAACTTTAGTCAGGTCCCAGCAGTATACGTTTTCAATATTAGGGGATGGTGTGTCGGCTCCGAGCAGGTACGTTATTCCACGATATGATTTCAGGTTGACCGAGGCGCTTGCAATGGCAGGTGGGCCAAGGCAATTCAACGTAAGCTACATTTATGTTTCACGTTTTACCAGGGACAAAGAGAAAAGATATAAGCGTTTTGGGCCGGAGGCCGGTGAACTTGAGCTGATTGAACCTGGGATAACCAGGCCGAAGCGACGGATTCTGGGGATGACCGCGCCTCGACGGAGCTCGCCGAAGTCGCCTCGGGCGCAGCATCGCTGGCCTGAAAGTAGAGTGGTTATAACTTTGTCTGAAATGATAACGGATAGGGAATTTGCTCAATTGCCGGAAGGTTATGAGCGGTTTAGCAGTGGCACACGGAGTCGGATGGATGCCAGAGATGTACGGGGGTCATCTGCCGCACCGGTTGATTCAAGAAAGACGATGGATGGGCCGGTAGGTGTCGAGGACATACTGAAAACATTGTCCGAGCGGTCTCGTCGAGGAAGGAGAACAGATGGGCGAGCAGATGCCGAAGAGGTGCTCAGACCGTTCTGGGGGCCGTCTCGTCGCGAAAGGAGGATAGATGAGCAAGCAGATGCCGAAGAGGTGCTCAAACCGTTCTGGGGGCCGTCTCGTCGCCGAAGGAGGATAGATGAGCGAATAGATCCCCAAGACACATTGAGGACATCGGTCTCGCCCGTTGCTCCAAGGGCGATGGGTAAGCCATTGGGTGAGGCCGAAGCTGGGCGTATTGAGTGGATTTTCCAGGATGGCAAATGGGTCCCGGTTCAAATCACTCCGCCGAAGCCGATGGAAGATGAGCCCGAAACCGGGCATGTTGAGTGGATTTTCCAGAATGGCAAATGGATTCCTGTTCAAGTTGCTCCACCAGAGCGGAGAGAGCCGGTTATTAGAGTCGAACCTGGAGAACAATTAGTTGGTCCGTTCAGGGAGCGGGCGGTGCCGGATTTGAGACGGGCCGAGGCGGCCGAGACGCGGCTCATAAAGATTCCGGTTGATAGGTTGCTTGCCGGCGACCCACGGTATAATATCGTGATAAAGCCTGGCGATACTATCTATGTACCTGTTGATATTGTTGGTGAATTCTGTATTATGGGTAATGTCAACCGTACGGGATTCATTCCTATTACGGGCCGACCGATGACTTTGAAGATGGCTATAGCTGCTGCGGGAGGGTTGGGACCTTTGGCATGGCCGAGGCGTTGCGAGGTGGTAAGAAGGATAGGCAGGAAGAGAGAAGAAATAGTGATGGTGGATTTGGATAAGATAGCCAGCGGTGAGCAGCCGGACTTCTTTATTAAGCCGAATGATCTGATCAATGTCGGCACACAAGCTACCGCCAGATGGCGTGCAATTCTGCGAAATGCGTTCAGGGCAACTTACGGGTATGGCTTTGTTTATGACCGTAATTTTGCAGACAGAGATTTCGGTACTCGAAGACTTATACCGAGCTTGTTGTTCTGAAAAAAGCGAAAAAGCGTAACACCGTAGGATTCCGCGGTTTTACTCTTTGGTTCTTGGCTTTTAGTATGGTGGACAATATTGCTTCTTCTATTATTGCAAAAACACAAGGAACAAATACGCCTTTTCAAAAACAGCAGTGGCGCGAGCTTGGGCTGCATATTTACATTAAGATATTGATAATAGGGGGGCTGTTCTGCTATCTTTTTCACAATGAGATTCGAGCAATTGTCCACAGATGGCTCACCGACAGTAGTTGGTCGCACGGTTTTCTAATCCCGCTTTTTAGTTTATACTTCATCAACCAGCACAAGAAAGAGATTTTAGAGCTTCGAACCGGGCCGAATTATCTCGGTTTGTTTTTTCTGATTTGCGGGATTTTGTTTTATCCTTTTAACATGATTCATCTGCGATACGGCTACTTGCGGCCCATTAGCATGATAGCGACACTTGGGGCGATTGTATTGTTTCTGGGCGGGTGGCGTTTGATTAGATATACGTGGCTGCCAATCGCTTTTCTGGTCTTTGCCGTTCCATTGCCGGAGAGATACTACACGCAGCTGACAATACCGATGCGACAATGGGCGGCCACAGTGGCAAGTGGCTTATTGAATCTGGTTCCGGAGTTGGAAACTACGGCTAACGGTGTGGTGATAGATGTGTTTTACAAGGGCAAACCGCTGGAACCTGCGCTTGATGTGGCTGAGGCGTGCAGCGGGATGAGGCTGTTGATGGCGTTCCTGGCTTTGGGAGTTGCCATGGCGTATTTGCACTACAGGCCTATATGGCAACGAATTATCCTGTTAGCCACAACAATACCCATAGCGATAGTCTGTAATATCGTACGAGTTACGGTTACCGGATTTATCTATGTGCTGATACACCCTAAATATACTCAAGGTATTTATCACGATATGCTTGGGCTGGCGATGCTGCCGTTGGCATTTGGCTTATACGGTTTTCTTGCGTGGTTTATGTCGAGTCTATTTATACACGAATCCGATGTGGTTACCGAGGATATTGTGCTTCGCAAAAACGATGCGTGATGTGGAATACGAGAGACGATATACGAGTTTACTTACAACCGGCCTTTTTGATATGTGTGCTGGTTCTCGCTGGGGCCGGGGCCGGTATGTCGGTTACGATGAAGAAGCTTGGGATAATCTTCGAGAAGGAACCCTTGCCGTTGAAAAAATCTTTGGAACTTCTCGATGAAAGGAGTTTGGCGCCTTATAAGGTGGTTTCAAAACAAAAAATCGCGAACACGGATAGGTTGAAGGCATTGGGTACGGAGGATTACATTCAGTGGGATCTGGAAGATACCGAGCAAGCCACGAACAGTTCTGTTCGCAGATGCTTGCTGTTTGTTACCTATTACGAGCTTCCGGACAGGGTCCCGCATGTGCCGGAGGAATGCTGGACAGGGAGCGGCTATCAGAGACTCGGAAGAGAGAGTGTAACATTAGAGATAGACAATAATGTCGATTTCAAGGCGAAAGTCCCGGCAAAGTACCTTGTTTTTGGTTCTAAAACGACTAATCTTTGGCAGAGCAGCGTACGAATCCCGATTTTGTACTTTTTCAAGGTCAACGGCCAGTACGCAGGCAGCAGGGAAGAGGCTCGAATTGCCCTGAACAGGAACATTTTTCGGAAATCATCGTATTTTAGCAAAGTAGAATTGGCCTTCAACCAGACATGCGTTGCACTCGGCAAGGAGGAGGTGGTTGTCGCGACCGAGAAGCTCTTGGCTGTGATTTTGCCCATTTTAGAGGCAGAGCATTGGCCTGACTGGTAAAGGTGGAGCGTGATACGCGAAGACAAATATAAAATACAAAATATGTAATACGAGGTTAATTTATGGCAAAAAGGAGGTTGAATAAGAAAGTTGCATTTATTGGCTCGGCGATTTTTTTGGTTGTCGTGCTGGGTGCCATTTTGGTGATTCTGCACTTGAGCCGAGAACCGGAAGAACTTATCAGAAACGCTGAGGCGGCACTGCTGGCAGCCCGTGAGGCAACAGATGAACAGATAAAAGAGGAAAAGTACGAGAGGGCTGCACGCAGTTTTTATGGTGCATATAAGCGGGCAAAGACTGATTCGCTCAGGGAAGAGATACTTTTCAAGCTTGTGGATGTGTATCTCAAAACTGAGGAATGGCCCTTTGTACTGTGGTGCTGGAACGAGATAATCAGGGTAAACCCAAACAATGCGGAAGCTCGATACAACCGGCTGAAGTACCTTTACATATTGGCTGACAGCGGTGATCCTAGATATTGGCAGGGGGTACACGAGCAAGCATCGGAATTTTTGGAGGTGGCCGAGCGCGCCGACCTGCTTATGGAAAATACGGCCGAGTGGGATGTTTTGGAAACAGAAGAAAAAGGAGCTGGCCGGCAGCGATTGGGCCCGTATTTGTATCTGCTCAGGGGTAGAGCTGCCCTTGAAATGGCAGACATGGGAGCAGTTACTGACAGGGACCAGTCGCTTGCTCAAGCGGTTGATGATTTGAAGAAGGTCCAGGAATTTGAGCCAAATAATATCGATACCTACTGGCATTTGGCACAGGCAATTGTCGCAAAAGGGGAGATTCTTGCTTCAAGGGGTAGCATTGAAGAAAGGGACAAAGCTACAGAGCAAGCCATAGCACTTTTAGAGCAAGCAGTTGAGATTGCGGACACTGACCCGAGAGCACACATTAATCTTCTGGCTATGAAGCTAACATCTACTACGGGCAGCAGGGCTCTGCTGCTGAAGGAGAAACTTCGATCACTTGAACCTGAGTATTCATCGCTTGCGGATAAGTTCGGCTCCAGCGCAGAAGTATTTGCGGCAATTTCTCGATTCTATTCAATCTATTCGGTCTATTCAGGCACTTTGCTGGCCCCTAAAAATCTTGATACGGCCATTGAGGCGGCTGAAGAAGCAATTAGATTGGACGAAAAAAATGTGGATTACGCAATAAATGCGGCCATTTTGCACTATCGCAGGTTTTCTGTTTATGGCCAGGAGCCGGAGCTCTATAAAGCAATAGAAATAGCGAAGAATGCGTTGACTTTGCCGGATGCCCAGGATACACCCGGCCCGCGGCATCGGGCAAATATGAATAATAGAGGGCTACTGTATGTTTTTCTCGCACATTACTATATCGAGCAGATACTCGAGCCTTGCCAGATAAGAACGGAGTCGGAAACCGAAGTTTGGCTAACAGATGCTGAGCAAGCCGTGCACGAAATTGAGCAGATTTCTCGCGGTGGCGAAGAACCGCTGGTTATTAAATGGCGAGGAATGCTTGAGCTTGCCAAGGGAGATAGAGAAGCTGCCATCAGAAAGTTGTATGCAGCTTATGAACAGTTTAAAGCAGTTAAGCCACCCCCACCACCTCCACCTTGGCCACCAGACCCGGAATTTGCGCAGCTTTCTTACACTCTTGCGAAGGTTTTTAAGAATACTTCAGAAGTTGTGGCGGTCAATGAATTTCTGATAAGTGCGATATATGCAGGTATTGGCGATACTAAACCTGAGGCACTTTTGGATTATGTTGAGGTTGCTTTGAGGCTCAATCGGCGGCGAGACGCCATAGAGTGGATAAATCGGTTTGAAGAGTATTTCGGTACAAACCGGAGAAGCCAGGAACTTCGTATCAAGGCTTATATTCGTATTGGCACAGAGGAGTTTGTTGAGACTGAAGAAGGAAGAGTCAAGTTCAGGTCTGAACTTGAAAAGCATGAAGAAGGATTGGCCAGGACCGGGTTTGAAACGGCTGCGGAAGCGTTGGCAGACAGACCTAAGGACGATCCCAATACAATTAAACTCAACCTGGCGCTGGCAAAGACCAAAATTTGGCAACTCGAAAGGGAAATATCACGAAGGAAATTGGACGAAAAGCGGGGTGCTATTTTCCAGGAGACCAAGCCTGGCGAAGAACAGACTGCCGAATCGGCTGCGCGGCAGTCAATGATTGATGAAGTGGAAAGTTGCAGGCAGCTTGAAGCCAGGCTGCTGGAAAAGCTGCTGCTGATAGAGCCAAATTCTGTGGAACAAGCTTCCGTCGTTAGTGTTTGTAGAAATTACATAATGTTGGGCCGGATCAGTAAGGCCGAGGATTTAGTCAATCAATTTCTGGGACATTTTCCGGATAATGCAGCAGTTCTGGTTTACAAACAGATACTTTCTGAGCCTAAACCCGAGGCGGTTTCGCAAGAAAGGTATAAGGAAATAGCAGAGCAGGTGCTGTCGAGTATTGCAGACCCGGTTCGCCGGGCTGTGCAGCTTGGAATATTTTATCAGAGGAATAACGAACTGGAGAAAGCGGCTGGAGAATTCAAAAAGGTTCTTAAAATAACAACTTCCCAAGAGGGTGTTATTGAGAAGCCGGCTTATTACCAGACGGAACAAACGAATTTGCGGCGCTTTGCCGTGAACTATCTTTTTGATATAGCGCTTGGGACGAAAGACTGGGAGCTGGCGGAGCAAATCACAGAGACAGTTCGACTTGAGGATCTCGATAATTCCCAAGGCCAGGTTTTTGCGACCCGCCTGGCTATGGCCAAAGGCGAATTCAAAGACGCATTGGCAAAAATCGATGAATGTTTGAAACAAAGACCTGTATTTTCATATGCTTATATGCTCAGAAGTAATATCAATGCTGCTCTTGGAAATGAGCATGCATCTCTGGAAGACATTCGCAAAGCGGCATCTTTGAATCCTCTGGATGGAACTATTGCAAAAGTAGCAGCGAACGTATTGTACAATCGCGATCGAAAGCTTGGCGATAATGTCTCCTCCGACCAAATGATTGAAACCAAGACTGCTTTGGAAAGAGCAATCGAGCTGAATCCACGTGATCTGGGGTTACGTCGCTTATGCGCTGAATATATAACGCCGACGGATCCGTTAGAAGCAATGGCGATTCGGCAGGACCTGCAACAAGCCGCCCCCACTATAGAGAATGCTATACTGCTCGGACAACTGGCAACGAAAACGGCTGTTAAGGAAACCAATCCGGCACGCAAGGAGGCGTTGTTTGATGTTGCCGGTTCAGCTTTCGAGCAGGCCAGGAGAATGGACCCGAACGACAGGGGAATGCTCTATTTTTATGCGGAATACTTTCGGGCCAGGCACCAAGATGAAAAGGCTACGGAATTGCTGCAGGAATCGCGAGACCAAAAATTGCTTGGGGGCCATTATTTTGAACGTGGCCGGTACGAGGATGCCAAGAGGATTTTGGAGCCGTTGTATAAAAGCGAGGCCAAAGACAGCGATGTGGTCAAAGGCCTCTTGCGTATTGCTGAAAAAACCACTGACAGAGAAGCGGTAAAGAAATATTCTGAAGAACTTATATCGCTCGAGGACACGGTAGATAACAGGCGTGTTCAAATTGAGATTTTTCTTACGGTTGGCCTTATCAAGGAAGCTGAATACAAATTGCAAAGCTTTAAAGAAAAGTATCCGGATGAGCCCGGAATACTGCTGCTTCAGGCATGGCTGGCAACGAGGCAGGGGCAGCTGAAAAAGGCATTGGAGCTGACAAATCGAAATCTGCAGAGCAACCAGAACAGCTCGGTGGCGTGGCGGTTAAGAGGTGAAATAAATTTCTTCCTGGCAGATTATGATAAGGCAATCAGCGATCTTAGGACAAGCAAATCATTGTTAGATGAGCCTGCCACTCGGATTTCTCTGGCCAAGGCTTATATGCAGGCGGGTCGATATGAGGATGCTATAACAGAACTTAAGATAATGATTGACGCACCTGGCGATTCTCTGGAAGCCAGGTCGTTGCTTGAACTGATTTGCTTACAGCTTGACCGAAAGGAAGCACTAAAGAAATTTTACGAGGATACTCTTGAGAGATTTCCCGACAGTGTACGGTGGCTTAGTCGAGCGGGCGCATTTGCCATTAGCACGGAAGAATTCGACAGGGCCGAGCAGTTGTATAAGAAAGCCTGTCTGGCCAGACGTCAGGCGCTTCTCGAGCAGGACGAGAAAGACAGAATGCGCGATGTGCTGTACGTAACAGCGTTCGATGGGTATTTGAAGGCGCTTCTCATGGGAGCTGGGGCACCAAACACAACAAATTGGGACCCTCGCAAGTTGGATAAGCTTTTTGAAGAGGGCATGAAATATAAAGACAGCGTTCTTGGCTCCATAGCGTATTCGTGGATGGCTCAAGCGAAGTGGAGGCTCGGCGATAAAATAACCGCTGCAGAATATTGCCGAGAAGCTGTTGATAAAGCGGGGACAAACGAGGTGCTTGCCTCTGAGGCTCTGCGGAGAATGTACTTGATGCTTGGAAGTGATGAAGTCTCGAAGTATTGCCAACAAAAACTTGAAACAAACCCTGATTCACTTGCTGCCAATTTTGCTATGTTCAATTTGGCGAAAATTAATGGCGAGTACGACAAGGCCATAGATTATATTGACAAATGCATAGACCTAACTGACCCGGATAGCCAGCCCAGAGTTAGTTACACATGGAAAAAAGCAGAGATTTTTGCTGTGGCTTATGAGGAAAGTTCCGATAAAGATTATCTTAAGAGGGCTATCGCAGATTACGAAAGTCTGTTAGCTAAAATGCCGAATAATACCAGTGTTTTGAATAATTTGGCGTATATGCTTGCTGAAAGTAATGAAAGACTCCCGGAGGCTCTTCAATACGCCAAGCGGGCACTTGACGCAAGGCCGAATGCCCCGGCCGTCTTGGATACTTACGCTTATTTGTTGTGTAAAAACGATAAAAGCTCACAAGCTGTTGAATTTTTGGTAGCCGCCTTCCAACAATATAAGCAGGATGAAATTCCCGTACCAGCAGGGGCATACGAGCATTTAGGGATGATAAAGGAAGACCTCGGAGCAAAAGATGAGGCACTTGCTGCTTATAAACAGGCGTTGGAAGTAGGAGCCGATACATTGTCACAAAAAGCTAAGCAGCGAATAAACAAGGCTATTGCCCGTGTTTCGCCGTGATACCTTGTGTGAAAAACACAAAATACAGATATGCGTAACAGGATGTTTGCTTTATTGGTTAATCCTGAGTAAAGACTGAAATGGTAGAAGAAAGCCCAAGAGCTTCGAACAGGATGGCAGGGCTGGTTGGGCCGAGGCCCCCGGCGGCTGCTGCGCTGACACCGAAAGAGGCTCTCGGAATCTTGCGTCGCCACATATTGCTGATAATTGCTCTGACTTTATTGGGTTTGATGATCGGCAGCGCAGGCTGGTGGCTTATACGGAAATTTTATCCAAGATATACCGCCGGAACCCTTATTCAAGTCCTGTCCCCCATAGAAACTGACCCTATGACCATCGGCGGCATTCAGCTACAAAAGGACATCCTGTACGGTCATCGTATGTTAATAGCCGCCCTTATAAAACAGCAGAGTACTTTGCAAGAATTGCTCGCCAGGGACAAAGTTAAACAAACCGACTGGTTTAGGCGCCAAGGCGGGAGTATCAGAGAAGCCTTTAAGGAGTTGAACAGACATTTTGTTGCTTACGCCCCCAGAGATGGTGAGTTTGTTGAGATAAGGATGACCTGCCGTAGTGACACGGAGTCGGCGCTGATAGTCAACGAAATGCTCGAATTGTTTCTTGCTCAGCGAGGCACTACAGAAAGACGAGAGGTAACTGATAGACTGGCAAGGCTTGAAGAGCAGCGAGCCAAAATTGAAGGAGAGTTAAGTGCAACCGAAAGGGCGTTGAGGGAGGTACGTGAGTCATCTGGCATAACCGACCTTGACCTGTCTACAGGGCGTTATTTCCAGCATACAATCACACTAAGGTTGAATAGTCTGGAACTTCAGAAAAACGAGCTTGATCTGGCAATAAGGCAGTTTGCAGCTGATATAAAAAATCTTGAGCAATTGGCGATAGGTCCTATTACTGAGCAGATTGAATATGCAATAGAAAGAGACCCCGTTATGCTTACACTTGCTCAGCAGCTTGCCTTTCAGGAGGCCAGCCTCTCCGGCAGGCTCACAAAGTTTGGTGAAAATCACAGAGATGTGCGTCAAACGCGAGAGCTGATAGATGAAATCAGAAGAAGAAGAGAGCTCAGGAAGACCGAGATCGCAGAACAGACCACGCGGGCGAATCTCGAAAATGCACGGGATGGCTTGCTCGTATTGAAGGAAAGAGCCGACCAGTTAGAAACACTCAGGCTGGAGGCGGAGACAAAAAAAAGAAAGCTTGATTTAGCCCGCGTGCAGTATGAACAGAGGATAAAGATAAGAGATGAAAGAATAGCAATGCTTGACTCAATCAAAGAGCAGATTGGGAAATGGAAGATAATACATGATGACCCGGAGACACCTAAAGTGCTGCCTGTTGGGCGTGCTCCGGTGCCGCTGGAAATGGTGTTCTCGCGCCAGTGGTACTTTTGCCCCCCCCTGGGAACGATATTGGGCTTGCTGCTTGGTGTAGGCCTTACTTTCCTTGTTGAGCTGGCTAATGACCTGGTGCGGACACCGAGCGACGTTGCCAGATTTCTGCACATTCCGCTTTTGGGTGTTATCCCCGATGAATCTGAAGATAATCAGGTTCGCGGCATTGAGCTTTGTCATGCTGTTCGTCAGGCACCGTACTCTGTTATAAGCGAGTCCTACAGGCGATGTCGGACGAACTTAAAGCTCTCCGGCGCTGCGGAGTCTTTGAAGGCTTTGCTTGTTAGTAGTGGCTCGGCAGGCGATGGAAACACTTCCGTGGCGGTTAATCTTGCAACAACTTTTGTCGCCACAGATAAAAAAGTGCTGCTGATAGATGCCAATTTCAGGCGGCCGAGTTTTCAGGCACTGTTTCCAAAGGTAGAATCTGACGACCTGGAAGCCGAGCAATTTGATTTTGGATTAAGCAATTTGCTGATGAACCAGTGCGGTGCCAAGGAAGCTGTAAGGTCCAGTGGTGTAGAGGGCCTTGATGTAATCTATTCCGGGCCGTTGCCTGCTAATCCGGCGGAGCTGCTCGGCAGCCCGCGGATGGGAGAACTGCTTAAAGGGCAGCGTAAGAACTACGATTACATCATAGTTGACGGGCCGCCCGTACTGCTGGTAAGTGACGCCAAAGTGCTGGCCGGAGCCGTTGATGCGACAATTTTGGTATTCAACGCTGCCGCCACAAGTAGAGGCGCCGCTCAGAGGACTATTCGAGAATTCAAAGAAGTAGATGCTAAAATAGTCGGCTGTGTGCTCTTTGCCGTAAGGGCTATGAAGGGTGGCTATTTCCATGAGCAATTCAAGTCGTACCGGAGATATCAGAAGAAGGCCAGAAAACTTGCTCGCGCCCAAGCCTAAGCGGACCTAACAAAGGCAATGAAAGGCCTTGGCGGAATCCGTTGGCAATATGGATATTAAAACCTGGTTTCCATCCCCGCTTTCGCGGTCCGCAGGACGCCTTACGGCGGGGCAATGATTCGCGAAATGGGAAACCTTTTGTACACTAACTTTCTTTGTAAGAGGGAGCTTGATGCAGAAATTTTTAGTCACCGGCGGAGCCGGCTTTATCGGTTCGAATATCTGTAAGAAACTCGTTTCGCAAGGCTGCTTTGTAAGAGTCATTGACAATCTGCTTACGGGCAAAAAGAGCAATCTTGCCGATATTTTAGACAAAATTGAGTTTATTGAAGCCGATATGGGCGATGCGGAGGTCGCCCATTTGGCTATGAAGGGTATTGGTGTTGTTTTGCACCAGGGCGCTTTGCCCTCGGTGCCGCGCAGCGTTGATGACCCCGCCGCCACACACAAACACTGTGTCGATGCCACTTTCACACTTCTTTTAGCCGCTCGCGATGCCGGCATAAAGCGGTTTGTCTATGCGTCAAGCTCCTCAGCTTACGGCGATACGCCAACTTTACCAAAGACTGAGACGATGGCTCCTATGCCTCTTTCGCCTTATGCGGTGGGCAAGCTCGTCGGCGAATACTATGCTAAAGTTTTCTATGAGGTCTTTGGCCTTGAGACCATTTCGCTGCGGTACTTTAACGTCTTCGGCCCGTATCAGGACCCGGCCAGCCAATATGCCGCCGCCATCCCGGCTTTTGTTACAGCTATCTTAAAGGACAAACCGCCGACAATTTTTGGCGACGGCGAGCAGAGCCGCGATTTCACGTATATTGACAACGTTGTCGGGGCCAATCTGCTGGCCGCAAGGGCCAAACAGACTAAAGGCGAGGTCATAAATATCGCCTGCGGCCAGGCCGTAACGGTCAATGAGATTATTACTCTGATTAACGATTTGCTCGGCAAAAATATTAAGCCGATTTACACCGACCCCTGCCCCGGCGACGTAAAGCACTCCCTCGCCGACATCACTGCTGCCAAAAACCTGATCGGCTTCAAACCAACGGTTCCATTTAAGCAAGGCCTGCAAAAAGCCATAGACTGGTATCGCAAAAATCTTTTGTGATCTATGTGGATATTATCGTGCGGGTATATATTTAGTATCTGTTGCGGAAAACAAAAACCGACAATGTCACCCCTGCGAGGGACCCCGCCTTGCGGGAACTCAAAGCAGGGGTCCAGAGCAAAAAACTGGATTCCCGCTTCCGCGGGAATGACAAATACTGTTTTCGTAGTAGTAACTATTTAATCTGGTTTTCTTTTAATAATTTCAGTAACTGCTCTGTGTCCATTTGTTTTTTTACGCAGACTCAACATTTCCTCGGTTTTTGTGAACATCATTTGGAACCGCTGGCTGGTTGTTAGAGACGTAAGGTAATCTAATTCAAATTCGATTTCCTTATCCTCATCCTCATTATGCGGGTCTAACTTTAGAATAGCCATACAGCCCCTTTTAGCCGGTATCCGATTTAGTTTGAAACGGTTTCATAAAGATTTTAAAACGATATAGTGTATAGTTCAACAAAAAAAGCAATAGACTGATAACGCGAGATCTTTTGTAAATCCGCCCTATTTGCGACACGCTAGATCATCTATTTGATTTTTTCTTTGTTTTTTCCCCACCACTCCAGCATTTCTTTCGACGCAAGGGGGTGGTTCTTAAGCCCTGCTTCTTCTCTAAAGTAACGGCCTGCGTATTCTACTGCATCAAGACTATCATCCGTTTTCATGACTTCAATAAGGAATTCCATTCTATTTCGTTTTTGAATATCTTCTCTTTTCCAAATATATTCGATCAAGGCTCGTTTCAAGTGAGGAGCTGATGCCGATATGTTTTCGTAGTTCTTTTTAAGGTCTGAGAGGCTGAGTTTGGATGGATCAATGCCCTCTCTCCATGGCACATTAAATCCTGATCTATAAAAAGGAGAATTATGCATAGATCGGATTTTTCCATAAGCAACATTTGCTTGTGAAGAAAGCATAAAAGTGTTGTCTTCGCCCCATGTTTTTAACCTTTCATATGATTTCCGATCGCCATTCTCAGCAGCACTTACTGTTATAAGATATTCAATAAATGTTTCTTGTTTAACTATAAGATCATTTGTAAATTTATCTTCAAGTGCAACAAGACGATTGTTTGCATCTTCAATTTGTTTTACAATTACATTTATCAGTGGAATAACTTTTTCATCTATCTTTTTACTTATAAATTCATCTGCGACTGCATCAATTCGTTCCTTGGCAGTTGTTTGAACCAACTTGTGTACATTTTCTTTGTTGAATTCTTCTTCAATTCTACTCCTGACTTGACGTCCAACTAAGTCAACTTCATCTTTGAATCGAGACGTTATCGTGTTAGTTTCTTCTCTTAAATCGCCCCTCATATCTGCAATGGTATTCCATGTAATAAAAGTTACGGCGGTTATGCCTGCTACAATAATGACTCCAAGAATTTTCGAGACTAAATAATAAGTACGGTGAACACGTTCTATTTCTTTATCTGCTCGATTTATGATTTTTTGATATTTATCAATCGCTTGGTGTTCATCCTCTTGTTTTTTCGCTATTACATTTTTTTTGATATTTTTATTTTCTTCATCCATGATTGAAACCTCCGCTTTTTTTGTTTATTAAAGAGATATTGAGCAAAACTTACTTAAATAACTTTTTATAGCTGTTTCTTCAGTTTCTCAGCGGCTTGGATTAGTGCTTCCCGGCTTATTTCCTCTTTAGGGGCAAGCTCAAATGTCCATTCGTAGGAATCGACGATTCTGCCCGGATAGACTATCTGAGAGAGGAAATCGAACGGAAAGTCATCATACCACGGCCCTATTAGCTCGCGGTGGGTATCAAGGGTCTCGTAGCCTTCCTTCCTTATCCTGACCCAATAATCTCCGTACCAGCTAAAATTGACCGTGACAGGAGACTCGCCTATTTCCTCGTCATTAAGCATAACCAACGCCCCCTGTGGCTCGGTGTTGATTGTGAGTTTGCGTTCCACACAGCCGCCTAAGATCACAGCGGCAATTAGACTAATAACCATCGGAACTGGTAGATTCTGCTTTCTCATAACTGATACCCCTAAATTCGTTGACAGCCATATTATAAGGAAAAGGCGAAAAGACAAAAGCCCAAAGTTGGGTGTTCGAAATGTTTTGTGCTTGTTGTGTTAAAGGGCGGAAAACGATAATGTGGGCAGGGCCGATTCTCAAATCGGCCTTGAAATATACGGCCGTGCAAATAGCTTGCAAAAAAATCCACTGATGTTATAATCCAGAAACCACGCTGGCAGCGGCATCGATAAACTGTGGAGTTGCGAATGGGAAATGGATTTCGGCGAATCGATTGTATATTCCACTTTGTTGGGAATCTGCTGGAAATATTAGGCTTGGTTCTTTTGCTGCCGCTGGTGGTAGTTTTCATCTACTGGGGCCAAAGGGGCGACGGCTGGGTTACGGTAAGTGCTTTTGTCGCTACGGCCCTAATCTCATTTTCGTTCGGATTGATTTTACGCAGCAAGTTTAAGCCGGAAACGCTTGATACGACCGGTTGTATGCTTATGTGTGCTATCGGCTGGCTTTCTGTTTCAGCGTTGGGAGCTTTACCCTTCGTAATTGCAATTCCTTCAACAAACTATCTCGATGCCTACTTTGAAGCCATGAGCGGTTTTACTACCACAGGTATCACGGTTTTTTCCGGGCTGGATGCTATGCCCAGGAGTATCCTCTTCTGGCGGGCGCTTACACAGTGGCTGGGCGGCATAGGAATACTTTCGTTTTTCCTGGCAGTAACCTTTCAGGTCAGTGGAGCTCATCATATCTTCGGGGCCGAGAGCCATAAGATTTCGTCCGGCAGGCCTGCGCCAGGATTGTTCCATACACTCAGAATAATCTGGGCGATATATGCGATGTTTACACTGCTGGCTGCGGTAATTCTTGCTATTGAAGGGATGCCGATTTTCGATGCCGTCTGCCACGCCTTGACCGCTTTGGCCACCGGCGGCTTTTCACCTCATGACAGCAGCATCGAATTCTACCGCCTAACAGGGCATCACAATTACCGGCTGATAGAATATACGCTGGCGTTCCTAATGATGTTAGGCGGAATCAACTTTCTGGTACATTACCGTGTCTTGACGAAGGACTTTAAGGCCCTCTGGGATAACATCGAGATTCGCTACTGGTGGCGACTCATAGCCGTCTTTACGACCGTTATCCTAATCGAGCGTCTTTACAAGACGGGCGCTTTTGGCGCCCTCTTCACACACGGTACCGCTGTCAACCTCAGCGAATTTGAGCGCTCATTTCGGCACAGCATTTTCCAGGTGATTTCTATTCTCACAACGAGCGGTTTTGCGACAAAGAATATTGGTTCTGATTTCTTCGGTGCCGCGGCTAAACAATTGTTCCTGGTTATGATGGTTATCGGTGGCTGTGTCGGGTCAACATCGGGCGGCTTCAAAGTCTTACGGGTCGTCATACTTAACCGGCTGATGTTCAGGGAACTTTTCAAACTGAGAATCTCCGGCAAAGCGTCCACAGGGCTGGTTATTGACAGGAAAGTGGTGCCTGAAGACGAGGTGCATCGGGTAGCTGCTTTATTTTTCACGTGGATGATATTTTTACTGGTCGGCGGTGCGATTACTGCTCTTTTTTCGAATCAAGGGGCCTTGGAGTCATTTTCGGGGATGTTTTCTGCTGTGGGCAATATCGGCCCCTGTTATATCTCGGGCGAGGATATGATAAACATTCACCCTGTTGTGAAACTGACGTATATCTTCGGCATGCTGGCGGGAAGGCTGGAAATATTGCCGGTATTGCTCCTGTTTTCCAGAAAGGCATGGAAATAGGAAAGCCGTCGCTCCTGACTTGTGATTGGCAAGAGTCGATCCATTTCGAGCGACGGGTCACAAGAGACGAGCGATGAATTTTGGAGGTAATAAAAAATGTATATTGTGGTCGCTGGCGGCGGAATGATTGGTGGTGGGCTTGTTCGTAGGTTACTGGATAACAAACATGATGTGGTATTGATTGACCAGAATAAAGAGGCCTGCGACAAGCTGTATGCGGAAACCGGGGTTGTTGCTGTCAATGGAAACGTCACGAGCATTGAAGCTTTGAATGACGCCGGCGTTAGAAAGGCCGATGTTGTAGTTGCTACAACGGGCAGCGATGCGAATAACCTCGCTTGCGCAATATTGGCTAAGAGTTTTAATGTGTCCCAAATTATAGTCAGGATGAGAGACCCGGCTTATAAAAACGCTTATAGAGTTGCGGGCGCAAACACGATTGTTCGTGTAACCGACCTGATGGTCAGCCAGATGATGATGGATATCGAGAACCCCGAGGTGCGAAGAATAACGACCATAGGTGGCGGCAAAGCGGATATCTTCATAGTTACTGTGCCCGAGCGAGCGAAAGTTGCCGGCAGGAGCGTTGAGGATATTGTAGAAAGTCGCCAGTTTCCCTCCCCGTGTGTTTTCATTGCAGTATATAATCAGAAAAGAGAGGAATTCTCGATTCCCAGAGGCAAACAAGTCATCAATGAAGGCGATGAACTGTTCTTAATCTCAACGGCTGAGAACATTAAGAAGGCGGTGGAATTCCTGACCGCCAAGAACAGAGCCTGACATTGGGTTCCCGCCTTGCCTGTCTCGGCTTGGCCGAGCCAAGACGGGCGGGGTCCCTGTCACATAGCACCCGGCAAGCCCGGACCCAAAGCTTGCGGCAAGGGTGTTCTGAAGCTTCATTAACTGACTTGACGTGACCCCCAATACGCCAAGGGCCTTCAGAAAATCACGGCGAGTGTTCTTCATTGCTTTTCTCCTACTATTCTGTAACAACTAATTTGATGAGTGGCAGCTCGACATTTGGATTATTTGGCCTGCCTTTGCGGACTGCGAATGTCGGTTTACCCGCCACGCGAATGGCGGGTTTACTCTCATAATACCCTGTAGCACAAAAGTTTACATTCATTCCTTCTAAGATTGGCTTTGAATTGGGTTCGAATTGGGTTTGAATTGGGTTTGTTTTTTTGGACTGCGAAAGCGTCGTTTTTTCTGTAATCCTTCGTTATAAGTGAGTTTACATTCATTTGGGCTTTTCGGAAATTGGGTTTGTTTGGGTTTGAATTGGGTTTGTTTTCACCAAGTGTCCAATTGGATTTATTTTCATAATCCATTGTATTATATAGATTTACATTCATTTGACTTTTTCGGAAATTGGCTTTGTTTTGCATAATTTATAGTAAAACTCACTCTCTATTTCTCTATTTCTCCGCTATTTCGGACTGATATGACAAAAAAGCCCTGTTTTCCGGCGTTTTGTAAAACGCTGGCCATTAGGAACCCCCCTTTCTGATTGACGATTGACGATTGACGATTTATTGTGATTCTATTCCATTAGTTGAGGTGTATTATACCCAGTGAGAGCTTGGCCGTCAAGTAAAATTTAACCACAGACGCCGTCC
>JAUXAL010000091.1 GCA_030619925.1 Phycisphaerae bacterium
TTGTTCTTTTTTCAGAACCCCGTTTATGGGTGTCGAAACTTGTATCGAAGCTGGAAACTGGTAACTGGATACACAAAAAAACAAGCTTCAAGCTTCTACAGCAAGTATCGTTACGAGCATCCATAACTTTAAACAAGAATCACTATTCCGCATCAGAGCGTGCCTTTGTGGCTATGAGTAGGTTTATTCAAATCATTGGCCAGATTTCTCGACTTCGCTGCGCTTCGCTCGAAATGACAACGAAATGGATCCCGGCACGCCACCCAACTTGCTCTACAATTGTCGAGAATGCTCTACAAATCAGCTCTTTTTATGCAAAACAAAGCCAATTTCCGAAAAAGTCAAATGAACGTAAATCTATATAATACAACTGATTATGAAAATAAATCCAATTGGACACTTGGTGAAAACAAACCCAATTCAAACCCAAACAAAGCCAATTTGCCAGAGGGTAAAATTGATGCAAAGTGTGTATTTACAAAGGATTATGAAGAAAAATGCGGATAGGGGCTATGAAAAAACAAAGCCAATTCAAACCCAATTCAAAGCCAATCAAAGCCAATTTTAGAAAGAATGAATGTAAACTTTTGCCCTCCAGGCATCCGGGGAGTATAATGAAGTTTCGGGATTCAAGAGAGACTTGGACGTTATACAGAAAACTATATGTCGGGAGGTTTTATGATGAAGGATGTTAAGATTAACCGCCGTAAGTTCTTAAGAGGGGCAACTGCCGCTGCTGTGGGGGCGATAAGTTTTGGGTTCCCGCAAAGCGGGGTCCCTCCTTATATTGTTCCTTCGTCGGCTTTAGGCAAGGCCGGTAATGTGGCCTCAAGCAGCCGGATTACTATGGGCTTCATCGGAGTAGGGGGCATGGGTACGAATAATATGAGGGCGTTCCTGAATCAGCCCGATGTGCAAGTTGTCGCCGTCTGCGATGTCGTAAAGGCCAGCAATGAGTACGGCCACTGGTATAAGAAAGGGTGGCAAGGTCCATGGTTTGGGCGCGAACCTGCCCAAAAAATAGTTGAAGACCATTACGCTCGAAAGACGCAATCCAGTCAGTACAAAGGTTGTGATGCGTACAATGATTTTCGCGACCTACTCGCGCGAGATGACATTGACGCTGTTTGTATAACTACGCCCGACCACTGGCATGTGGTCCCGGTAGTAATGGCCGCTGCGGCCGGCAAGCACATCTACTGTGAGAAGCCCATGAGTCTAACGGTTGCCGAAGGCCGGGTTATGGTTGAAGAGGTTCGGAGATACGGCGTCGTTTTCCAAACGGGGACCCAGCGGCGGTCGAGCCAACAATTCCGCTTCATCTGTGAATTGGTGCGCAATGGGCGAATTGGCCAGCTCAAAAGGGTAATCACAACCATAGGACCAAATAATAAAGAGGCCCCTCCTAAAGACTGGCAGCCTATGCCTGTGCCGGAGTGGTTGGATTATGATATGTGGTTAGGCCCAGCGCCTTGGGTTCCCTACCACAAGGACCGCTGCCTTTATACTTTCCGGTTCGGTCTTGATTATTCTGGCGGCCAGACGACAAACTTAGGGGCACATGCAATCGACATTGTCCAGTGGGCAAATGGAACAGACCATACTGGGCCGATCGAAGTGGAAGACCTTGGTGGCCAGTTTCCCAAAGACGGTCTGTTCACCACGGCCACTAAGGTACATTTCCGAGCCCGGTACGCTAATAATGTCGAGCTGATTTGCAGAACCCGGGACGACGGTCCCTTGCGTTTTGAGGGCACTGACGGTTGGATTCAGATTCAAAAGGACGAATTCACATGCTATCCGGAGTCGGTGAAAACTTCTGTGATTGGGCCGAATGAGATCCACCTTTATAAGAGCAATGATCATCATCGCAATTTCATTGATTGCATTAAGGCGCATCGGGAAACGGCCGCACCGGTTGAAATCGGCCACCGCTCCGTAACTATCTGTCACCTTGGCAATATCGCTATGACACTCAAGCGCAGACTATGTTGGGACCCTGAAAAGGAACGTTTCGTCAATAGCAGGCAGGCCAACCAAATGCTCTCGCGTTCAATGCGCAGCCCGTGGCACCTGTGAATGTGGTTAAATTGTGATATCAGCAGGTCAACAGAGTAAGGAAATAACCTCCCCCCTGTGGAACGACCGTTGTGTCACAATTTCCCTCATCTTGCCGCATTTTGCCACTTCTATTGACTGTAAACAATGAGAAATATCAGTTAAAATAGTTGATTGTCATTGACTCTACGATTGGATATTGAAGGTATGGGAGAAACAACAGAACAACCAGCAAGCGAGTTGAATTCGCAGCAGAGAAATCAGTTAAAGAGAACTCTTCTGACCAGCTCAGAGGGCCGTCTTTTGCTGATCGGAGTCGCCCTGGCATTTATATACACTTTCTGGCTCGGGGTTAAGTTGCTATTCTCTCCGGAAGAATCCCAGGTTCTCATTGGAATGACCGCTACCGGAATCATGTTCGGCCGAGCTGCCGGCATGGCCTTCGGATACTCCCTGGGCCTTGGGCACAGCACGGTCATCCCGATCTGTATAATAATTGAAACAATTCTAGTGCTTATTTTCTATCCCTTGTTTGTGTTGAGCTGGCGGCATCTATTGGTTATCAACTGGCTCAAGAACACATTCGAGCGTATCCAAAAGTCGGCTGAGATCCACAAGGACAAGGTCCAAAGGTATGGCATCATCGGACTGTTTGTTTTCGTCTGGTTTCCTTTCTGGATGACCGGCCCGGTAGTTGGCTGTGTGATTGGGTTTCTGCTGGGTCTGCGAGCTTGGCTTAATATGACCGTTGTGCTGACCGGGACTTGTGTTGCGATCTTCGGCTGGGCCTTTTTTCTGCACGAGTTCCATGACCGGGTGGCATCCTACAGTTCATACGCCGCCATGGTCCTTATGGCCCTATTGGTTATTATTCTTATCGTGGGACATCTCCTACACCAAACGCTGCACGAAAACAAATAAGAAAGGTTATATCGAAAGGTTTTAGGGGGGACCCCAGGCAATCAAACGAGTTTTGTTGTGAACGAACGAATTGTATTAAGGAGGTTTACCATGAGAGAAGTATCTGTCTTTTCAATTAAGCGAATCGGCACGCGCAGCGTCCGTTGGACAATCGTCATAGTTTTTATTGCTTGTCTTTTTCTTACAGCTTCAGTTGTAGAATCCAGGGAAAGTGCAGGTGTTCTGCGTGCCGGCACTGCGAAGATTGATATAACACCGAAAAAATCTGTTAAGATGGCCGGCTATCGCAGCCGCAAAGGATTGTCTACGGGTGTTCACGACCCCTTATCCGCTCGAGTTGTTGCATTTGCGAATAATGGTAAACGGCTTGTGCTGGTTTCAACTGATCTGATAGGTTTTTCCAGTGGAACCGCTGAGCATTTCCGGAAAATCATTTTAGATGAATTCGAACTGGAGCCGGGTGAGCTTTTTCTCAGTGCTATACATACACACGCCGGGCCAAGTCTAACCATAGACAAGAAAGAAGGGCACCCGCATAATCTCGAATATACAAAAAGCTTAGAAGCTAAGTTAATAGAAGTAATTCGCAAATCACTCAATAATATGAGCCCGGTCCATACAGGTGCAGGCATCGGATACTCCCCGGTCGGTGTGAACCGACGTGAGCTGAGATTCGATAGTGTAGGGAACAGCGAAATAAAACTCGGACGCAATCCCTACGGGCCGACCGACAAGGAAGTTCTGGTGATGAAACTGGCAAAACCTGATGGGGTGGTCGTTGCGGCACTATTTGATTATGCAACCCACGCCACCTGTTTGGGAGGTAAGAATTATATCATTAGTGGCGATGTCCCTGGACTTGCCGAACAGTTTGTCGAGAAGATTCTTGGTCAAGACGTAATTGCTCCCGCATTTGCAGGCGCATCCGGCAATATCGACCCATGGTTTAGAGTGCTTCCTGCAATCAACACCGAACCAGGCTGGATTCCGGAGCCGGTACTGCTGGGAACGATGCTGGGTGAGGAAGTAGTGCATGTTTTCCGTGATATCGGAGAAGTTTCCGGCGGTGGAGAGATTAGAACCGCTTTCGTAACGCTCGAACTTCCGGGTAAGCCGCGAAACCAAGTTACTATGGAAAAAGATTGTCCCCCCACCAGCTTGAACATAACTGCTGCACGGGTGGGTGATATTGCCTTTGTAAGTATCGGTGCTGAAGTGCTGACGGAAATCGGTATGTCAATCAAAGCCGCATCACCATATAAACATACTTTTGTAATTACGCACTGCAATGGTTCGGCCGGGTATCTTCCACCGGAGCATCTGTACATACAAGGAGGATACGAAATTAAAAGCAGTCCCTTCGCACCTCAAGCCGCTGATATTGTTGTGAAACAGGCTACAGAGATGCTTTATGGATTATAGAATATGCCTTATGCAATAGTAGAGCCTGCGGCTTTATTCGCCATCATCCCGCTCTGGAACGATAGGTGTCAAGTGATCACATGCAGTTATTTTGTCCCAGAGTTCTACAATAGGTATATCGTCAGGTCTGGGGCAAAAACATCGTGACCTAAACATCAGGACGTTAAATTACTGCGGCGATAAACAGCAGTAAAGCACCGGTAGTAGCAGCAATGAAAGTGGTTCTTGACCATTTTACATATCTAGCGAAATCTGGCTGGTCGTCTTCGAACTCGTGGTAATAGTCCTCTAAGCCCGAGTTTTCTTTTGGATGCAGGCGAAGTCTTACATACAAATGTGCAACTATGGATATTAGAAAAAGCGGGCCAGCAATGATGTAGAGAACAACATCCATAGGTTTTCCTATTAGTCATAATATGAAAAAACTGCTGTTTGTAGTTATACTCTCAGTCTTCTGTGTGTTCATTAGGCTTGGCCTTTGGTGGCAGTTTGATCTTTCGACAAGTAATTCGTCTTTCCCCGAGTAAATATCCACCGGTAAATAGCTGAAAACGATACTCTCCAGGGTGGGGGAAGACAATACCGTGCAAATCCATCGCTAAAGTAACGATTTGCTTAACATCCTTAAACTGTACTGTTCCTTCTTTCTCGAATATAATCTTCTCCTCTTCCTGAGCATCAACGAGTCTTATTTTTGCTTCCGTTGTGCCATGCCCATTCGTTAGCTCGCAGAAGAAGACAATTTGTGGATGTCTTGCCGGATATCTTGGAGCATTGATGGTTTGAACAATATCTATAATGCTCGGCATACCAGAGACTTTGTCAAAAATGACTCTACTACAAGTGATTGCCGATAATAGAATTGGCTGTATGTCTGTCATTTAGTCAACTGTGCTCCTGTGTTTTTGGGGTATTTACCTTTTTCCTCATTAACCGACCCATCTTGAACTTGACTACTCGCTTGGCTGGAACATGAATTTGTTCCAGAGTCTTCGGATTCTGTGCTACCCTTGCAGCGCGCGTGACAATCTCAAAAACTCCAAAATCACGAAACTCCAAGCGGTTGCCTTTGGCGAGTTCAGCGATGATTTCATCGAGGAAGCTGTTGATTATACCCTTAGCTCCTACTTGCGGAATCTGCGTATCTGCAGCAACTCGGTCGACGAGTTCTTTCTTTGTTACTGTTGACATTGGCCATCTCCAGAGTGATTTATTATAACGGCGGCAACACTCCAACGAGTACTTAGTGTAGTCTAACGAACAAAACCATTCTAATCAAACACTTTGTTTTTTTCTCTCTGACGAGTTCTTGTTATCTTCTGTCCCGCCATTACCCAATATGGACAACTTGCTGTAGAAGGATTTATGGCGGGTTACTGTCCTGCTACGGCTTCGGCCTTCCGGGCCACGGCGGGCTTGCACAATGAAATACTGGCAAAAGCATCCGTAACTGTTTAGAATAAGAACATGGACGACTCATTTGAGAAGAAAAAATCGGCACTTGCGAAACCGCTGGACGTTCATAGCGGCATCGCCGGCGAGCATTACGAGACGCGGCACTATTGAAAGGAGACTCTTCTATGCTAAACGCGATAACGCTCGAAGATATTCTGGATAGTAGAGATAATGGCATTTACAACATCACTACAGACGCGATAGGGCCACAAGGTCGTCTACCTTTAACTGAGAGTCTCCTCGTCGATGCTCCCAGTGGTGATATCTTTGGAATGAGTCAGAATACGGGCATGGGGTGGGAAACGTCCAAATTGGTCCAGGAACAGTTCCTACTAATAAGTACCCAGGGAGGGATTCGTACAGGTGACGGCACACCGATTGCACTTGGTTACCACACCGGGCACTGGGAGCTCGGCCTGCTGATGAAAGCTGCTGCAAAAGAACTACAACGTCTCGGCTGCATACCGTTTGCGAGCTTTTGCACCGATCCGTGCGACGGTCGGACCCAGGGCACGCCAGGCATGATGGACAGTCTCGCTTACCGCAACGACGCTGCAACAGTCTTTCGCCGTCTGATCCGCAGTCTGCCTACACGAAAGGGAGTGCTTGGCATAGCAACTTGCGACAAAGGACTGCCGGCAATGATGATGGCAGTGGCTGCTATGCGCGAGCTGCCGTCTGTGCTGGTGCCGGGTGGAGTAACTCTTCCGCCTACTGAAGGGGAGGATTTGGGCAAGATACAATCCATCGCAGCGCGTTTTGCCCATGGCGAGGTAACGCTGGAATACGCCAGGCAGATGACCTGCCGTACCTGTGCGAGTGCGGGCGGCGGCTGTCAGTTCCTTGGTACAGCGGCGACATCTCAGGTTGTCGCTGAAGCTTTGGGCATGAGCCTTCCGCATTCTGCACTTGCACCCTCCGGCCAAGCAATCTGGCTGGACATGGCACGTCGTTCAGCCAAGGCACTGGTACGGCTGTATGAACGCGGCTTAACTATGAAAGATATCCTAACCGATACAGCCGTGCGTAACGCGATGGTTGTTTATGCGGCTTTCGGTGGTTCGACGAATCTGCTATTACACGTCCCTGCAATTGCACACGCAGCGGGATTGAGACGCCCGGTTTTCGAAGACTGGAAGAAAGTTTCTCGAGAGGTGCCGCGGCTTGTTGACGTTCTGCCCAATGGGCCGGTAGGACATCCAACTGTGCGCGTCTTTCTGGCTGGCGGCGTACCCGAAGTGATGCTGCAATTGCGGCGTCTGGACCTGTTGGACTTGGATTGCCAGACAGTGTCTTGTGAACCGTTATGCAAACTCCTCGACTGGTGGGAGGACTCGGAACGCCGAAAGCGACTACGGGAGCTGCTTTACCAAAAAGACGGTATCGATCCAGGTGAAGTGATCATGAGTCCTGAGAGAGCTCGTGAACACGGCCTGACCAGCACCATGACACTGCCCCAGGGTAACCTTGCCCCGGAAGGTTCGGTCATTAAGAGCACTGCCATTGATCCATCGCTGTTGGATGCTAATGGTTTGTATCACAAGATCGGCCCTGCTCGTGTGTTCATAAGTGAGCCCAGCGCTATCCGGGCCATAAAAGCAGGAGATACTTGTCTGACGACGACAGTCAAGATTCAGCCTGGTGATGTCATCGTGCTTATTTGTGCAGGCCCAATGGGAAGCGGAATGGAGGAAATACTGGAAGTGACTGGTGCGCTGAAGTATCTTTCTTGGGGAAAGGATGTTGCGGTCATTACTGATGGGCGGTTCAGTGGCGTTAGTACTGGCGCATGTATTGGGCACGTTGCACCGGAAGCACTGGCAGGCGGGGCGATTGGAAAGGTCTTGGATGGAGACTTCATTCAAATTATCATTGATTGTAATAATATGGAAGGAAGTGTTGATTTGATTGGAGAGGCCAACTCTCTGGCGAATCAGCGAAGCGCGGAGCTCGGCACGCGAATATTGGCTGAGCGCCCGTTGCGGTCTGACTTGGCGCCTCGCCCGGATCTGCCGGACGATACGCGCTTGTGGGCTGCCTTGCAGGAGATTGGCGGGGGCACCCGGGGCGGTTGCGTGTTTGACGTCGATGCAATAGTCGAAACATTGAAGGCTGGCAAAGAAACCTTGTCGAAAGGATAAAAGATTATTAAATTGTGATGTTCCTTTTTTCACAAGGACTCGTGCTTCGTAGCGAGCTACTTCGCAGAGTAGCATAGGACTATGGGACAGAACAAGAGGAAGCTTTTAAGTTTGCGCACGCTTAAAGGGGTTTTCACTCCGGTGGTGACGCCGTTTCGTTCTGATGAACTTGCGCTCGATGACTTGAGGTTTAACTTACGAAAACTCAACGAGACCGACCTTACCGGTTATTTCGCGCTCGGTTCGAATGGAGAGTTCAGGAGCCTAACCGACAAAGAGCAGATTCAGATTTTGGAAGTTTTCGCCGAGGAAAAGGGCGACAAGGTGGTTATGGTTGGGACTGGCTGCGAATCTACGAAGCAGACGATCGAGAAGTCAAAATTGACATCTGAAATGGGCTTTGACTTCGTGAGCATCCTTACTCCGAGCTATTTCGCCAAACAGATCGATGGCGCTACTCTACAGTGTTACTATGAGCGAATAGCTGATTCGATTGATATTCCCGTATTACTCTACAACGCGCCCGGCTTTACAGGCGGCGTGCAAATACCTCCACAAGTTGTTCTCAAACTCTCACGGCATTCTAACATCGTCGGTATGAAAGACTCATCACCGGCAGGCCCGTGTAAATTCCTTAGCTACCTTGACCCTTCTGAAGATTTTCATGTGCTTGCCGGTTCTGCCAATTTCTTTTATCCGTCTCTTCATTTGGGAGCTGCCGGGGGCGTGCTGTCGCTGGTAAATGTCCTGCCTGGTCCATGTTGTGACCTGTATCGATTGTTTACACAGGGCAGATACGATGATGCCAAACAGCTTCACTTCAGGCTTACCCGGCTCAATCAAGCTGTTTCAGGGGTCTGGGGTGTGGCGGGCGTCAAGGCAGCCATGGACATAACCGGATATAAAGGAGGTCAGCCGCGTCACCCACTGCAATCTCTTACAGATGAAGCCAAGGAACAAATCAGGCAGACAATTATCAATGAAGGTTTTATATCTGCATAAATATGGGGGAGGTTCTCGTTTGATGGTGTCGATGCTCGTATCGAGACTGGAAGCAAGAAGCTCGAAGCTCGACGATCTTCGATACCTAGATTCGATACCTAGCTTCGATACGAGCTTCGATACCTCTAAACGAAAATCTCTAGAACATAGGGCCCCGTGCTTTCTTGCCTGCACCTGTGTTTGCCTCGACACAGGTGGCGCAGGCACAGGTGCGAAAGCAGGAACGGTCTCCGGTGAAAATATAATTGAGGTGTTATCAAGCAGGTCGTGATGACTCAAACCGAAAATCAAAAGACAGCCAACAGCAGCACGATATTAGGGGTAGATATCGGAACGACCGGCATGAAAATGGGCGTATTTCGAATCGCCGATGACACGCTGAGTCTGGTTAGACAATTCTCACAAGAGTACGAGGTAAACATATATAACGACGGCTTGTTTGGTGATATCGAACAAGACAAATGGAAAAGAGCCTTCGCCGCCGGATGCAAAGATATGGAGGACCTTATCGTCGATGTCGATGTTATTTCCCTTTCCGGGACTACGCCCGGGTTGACGGCCATGGATAAAGATGGCCAAGCACTTTATCCAGCCATCTTAATGCTTGACCAGCGTTCTCGCAAGCAGGCCCGATTCATAATAGAGACCGTTGGAATGGAGCATCTTCTAAAGACCACAGCGAATATGCCGGTTGCAGGCGGATGTTCGCTGGCGAGCATTCTTTGGATTAAAGACAATTGTCCCGAAATCTTCGGCAAAACACACAAGTTTGGCCATTCTAACACGTACATCGCTCATTGGCTGACGGGCAGCTTTGCCATCGACCCCTCGTCTGCATCGCTGACAGCTCTATACAATACCGTTCGTAACGACTTGGCCTGGAACGAGGATATTGCCGTAACCTTTGGCCTCTCACTTAACCAACTGCCGCAAATAGTCCCGGCATATGAGAGTGTCGGCCGAATAAGCAAGTCGCTCGCGCAGGAATTGGGCTTCAGAAAGGAGCCCCCTGTACTAATCGGCGGTAATGATGCGGTGCTGGCCGCCTATTCGGTGGGAATCAACGAGCCCGGGGACGTCATTAATGTAAACGGCACCTGTGAAATCACTCTCGTATGTCTTGGTAAATGTCTGGCCTCTGCTAATTACAACATCCGGGCTCACGTGCTCCCCGATAGGTGGCTCACGTTGCATGTTATGAACGCCGGAGGCAAGGCACTGAACTGGTTCAGAGAGTTGTTCTGCAGCGAATTGAGTACGGAGGAGTTTTACAACAGCTTCCTTCCACAAGCGATTGAGACCTGGCTCGACTGTGAAAGCGGCGTTACCTATGTGCCTTATCTTATGGGTTCGCGCTACAGCCAGGAACCGCTTAAGGCTCAATTGTTGGGATTGACCCAGCAGACCACCCGTGAGGAGATACTGGCTGGGATTGTCAGAGGACTATGCGAATATCAGAAGGTACACTTGGAAGAGGTCGGAAGGGACGTTCGGCTTCAAAACGTTATCCACGTGACGGGGGGAGCGACAAATCCCGCTTTGATGCTGGCAAAATCAAAGTGGATGAGGGACTGCGAATATGTCTATAACGAGCAGTCGTCTATGAAAGGAGCTGCCATGCTTGGTCAAAAATATATTTGTTCATAGTTATGAGTTCGTAGTTCATAGACTATAAACAACGAACAATGAACAACAAACTATGAACTCTCCTATCCTATTGTTTGAGGCCAAAACAGTATTATGTTCAGTCTACACCCACTAACAATTCTTGTTATCGGCATACTGACCGTCATACTTATGATTACGGTGTTGAAGATGAATGCTTTCGTCGCTCTGATCACGTCAGCCATGGTCGTCAGTCTTCTGGCCCCCGGAGACCTGGCTGAGAAGATCAGCCGCGTGGCAACAGAATTTGGAAAAACAGCGGCTGGAATCGGCATCGTGATAGCACTGGCGGTTGTGATTGGCCGATGTATGATGGACAGCGGTGCAGCGGATCGCATCGTCAGAGGTTTCCTGTCACTGCTTGGGGAAAAACGCAGCTCCACAGCACTTATGGCCAGCGGCTTTGTGCTTTCAGTCCCGGTATTCTTTGACACAGTTTTCTATCTGCTCGTGCCGCTGGCGCGGTCCATGCACCGACGGACAAAAAAACATTACCTAAAATACGCGATGGCCATTGCGGCTGGCGGAGTGATTACCCACTCCCTTGTCCCGCCGACTCCCGGGCCGCTCATCATGGCTGACAACCTTGGCATTGATATCGGCGTTATGATTATGGTTGGTGTATTGGTAGCGCTTCCTGCTGCCGTTGTCGGAATGTTCTTCTCGGGGTTCGTGGACCGGCGAATGAATATACAAATGAGACCGCTTGGCGGCGAGCTATCTGAGCCCGAGCCGCTTGAAGACCATCAGTTGCCGGGCCTATTTGTGTCACTTTTGCCGATTATTCTACCTGTGCTGCTGGTCTCGACCAATACAATTGTCCGCGCGATGGCCGAGGGTGCCGCTGAGGGCTCGGGCTTAAGCCGGGCCGCTGGCATAACCGCCGTATTGGGCGATGTGAATTTGGCGATGCTTATGTCGGCTGCAATTGCTATGTGGATGCTCAAGAGCAAACGCGCTCTAACGAAGACGCAATTGGCGAAAGTTGTCGAAGTGTCACTGATGAGCGGCGGTGTGATCATCCTCATCACCGCGGCAGGTGGTGCCCTTGGTGCGATGCTTAAAGCCGCCCAGGTAGGCCCCGCGCTTCTAAGCCTATTCAGACGACCAGCAGCTGGTATGATGCTGTTGGTCTTGGGTGCCCTTATCGCTTCGCTGATGAAAATAGCTCAGGGCTCTTGCACCGTCGCAATGATAACATCGTCAGCGATGATTGCCGCAATGGTCACATCGACAAAGACGCTGGGTTATCACCCTGTGTATTTGGCTGCCGCCATCGGGGGCGGCTCGATGATAGGTTCGTGGATGAACGACAGCGGATTCTGGATATTCGTAAAAATGACCGGCCTGACCGAAGCTGAAGGACTCAAATCCTGGACACCATTGCTGGCTATAGTCGGTTTCACAGGGGTCGTCGTCTCGTTCCTGTTAGCTCTGATTTTGCCGATAGCATAAGCAACTGACAGAGTAGAGCCGTGTAGGCTCGACGCTTTCTGCAGAAACCTTTTATTAACTCTTTGCAAGGAGATAAAGATGATGATGCGAATGAAACAGCTATGGTGTGCTGCACTGCTGGTATTGCTGGTCTGCGAAGCCGCTCCGGTGGCTGAGCTGGCTACGAAAAAAGCCTTGACGCTGGAGGTTGCGAAACAGATCGCAGCGGCGTCGGGACAGTTTGCGCGGAAGAACCGGTGGAACGTGGTCATCGCGATTGTGGATGACGGTGGGCACATGGTCTACTTCGAGCGCATGGATGGTGTTCAGACTGGGAGCATCCAGGTGGCGATTCGAAAGGCAGAAGCCGCAGCCGCTTTCAAGCGTCCGACCAGGGTCTTCGAAGAAGCTGTGGCCGGGGGGCGGACCGTATTGGTGAGTCTGCCGGGTGGAATGCCTTTCGAAGGCGGTGTGCCAATTAGCGTGGCCAACCAGGTGATCGGTGCGGTCGGGGTCAGCGGCGTCACCGCTCAGCAGGACGGCATGATTGCCACGGCGGGCGTCGATGCCCTGCCGAAGATCCTCGCCCGATAGAGGTCCCAATAGGTGCTTCATGACAGCACCGCTGTACTATTCGGACACAAGGTCCACCTCGTTTAAGCGTGCTAAAATGGCCAAACTCAAGCCGAGGGGTATCACAGAGTAGGGTTAAGGGATTTTAACACAAATTAAAGCGAAAAGGGCAGCTTTATCGACATTTTGGGGGATTGCGAGCTGTCAGATGTTCGATGTCTGAAATCTGACGTTGGAAGTCGCAAGTTAGCTCGGCTGCTCATGAGTTTTTAGTATTTAAACTCGGAGTTTTTTAAAATGTCACATACGTAAAGCGCGTACGCGCTTTACGTATAAGCATTTTTCCCGCGATTGATTGTTATCGAACAATGAATACAAAATATCGAATCCTTCCATCGTACCTTCAGCTGGGCTCAGAGCCTGCCCTGCTTGTCCTCCGAAGCTGGTTTCTTCGTAGCCTTGGCGAAGAAGGATAGCGAAGGTGGGAGTAGAATCGAAGGGTCATTCCGAGCCCTTCGCTGCGCTCAAGGGTAAACTCCGCGAGGAATCTATTGAAAAAGTCATTGCGAGGAACGAAGTGACGAAGCAATCTTAAATAATCAATCACCAATATTGAAGCACAGCGAAAATCCCGACTACTCAATAGTCAATAGAAAATAGTCAATAGTCAATTCTCAACCCCTATCAGCCGGTTCTCAGCCAACGCCGTCGAGTCGCCTTCGACCAGCTCCCAGGTCAGCCGGGGATAGTCCTGGCCTTCGAGAATCCACCAGATGTCCTCGGTGCCGTTTTCGCTCTCAGCCACAAAATCCCAGCTGGATGAGATGAATATTCCATATGATTTCGCCGGTTTTTCTCGTGAAAAGGACTAAGGATATGTTATAATACTTGCGTCTATTGAGCTTCGCGTTATTAATGGAGTCCAGGGTGGCACTCTCAAACTTGTTTGGGGGTGTTCTCAGGAGTAAAATCTACGTTTCCTGTGAATTTATAAGTTTCATTTGTTTTACAAAGATCAATAATAAGCTTTTCGGAGGACAAGTCGGAATGGTGCTCAATTAGAAGAATTTCGTCAAAATAAGGCTAAGCCGCTAAGAGTGCGCATAGTGTGCGGCGTTTACCCCGTTAGAAACTAAAATGAGAGATAATAGTGTACAAAATAACCAAATTTCTAAAGGGGTGAAAATATTAACAATTTTTTTGAAAGGGCAGTAAGATGAAAAAGACAATTTTACTTGTATTGGTATTGGTTTTGGCATTGGGCCTAACTGCCGAGGTTACGAACGCAGATTTTACCTTCGGTACTCCCACGAATCTCGGGCCGCCGGTCAACAGTTCGAGCTGGGACGTTCTCCCCAGCATCTCGGCCGATGGGCTGGCGCTCTACTTTACCTCCGATCGGCCCGGCGGGCATGGTGGTTTGGACATATGGGTTACGACACGGCCAACGAAAGACGACCCGTGGCGAGAACCGGTCAATCTTGGCCCACCTGTGAACAGTTCGGCTGGCGATGCTAAGCCGAGCATCTCGGCCGATGGGCTGGAGCTCTTCTTTGAGTCCCAACGGTCCGTCGGGGCAGGTGGTCACGACCTATGGGTTACGACGCGCGCGACGACAGACGACGACTGGGGTAATCCGGTCAATCTTGGGCCGACGGTCAACAGTTCGGCTTACGACTGTTACCCAAGCATCTCGTCCGATGGGCTGTCACTGTATTTTACGTCCAAGCGGCCCGGTGGGTCCGGAGGTAATGACCTCTGGGCAACGACGCGCAGGACGAGAGACGATCCTTGGGAACCGCCGGTGAATCTGGGGCCAACCGTCAACAGTTCGTATAGCGATGCGACGCCGTGTATCTCGGCTGACGGCTCTACCCTCTTTTTCTTATCTGAGCGCCCCGGCGGGGTTGGAGGGCACGACATATGGGTGACGACGCGGCCAACGACAAGCGACCCCTGGGGCAGCCCGGTGAATATCGGGCCACCGGTTAACAGTTCAGCTAACGAGAGGTGCCCGAGCATCTCGGCTGATGGGCTTTTACTTTACTTTTCCGACTGGGGTAACCCCCGGCCTGGTGGGGTCGGTAGCTACGACATATGGCAGGCGTCAATCACTCCAATCGTTGACTTTAACGGCGACGAAATCGTGGACATCGAGGATCTGATTATGCTGATTGAACACTGGGGCCAGGATGAGCCGTCGGTTGACATCGGGCCAATGCCCTGGGGGGATGGTGTGGTGGATGAGGCGGACTTAGAGGTCCTGATGAGCTACTGGCAGCAGGAAATTCTGCCCGTTAGCCTGCTCGCATATTGGAAGCTGGATGAGACAGAAGGCAGTATCACCTACGACAGCGCTGGTGAAAACGACGCTTATCTCATCGGCGATCCGCTCTGGCAGCCTGCTGGTGGTATTGTGGATGGTGCGATTCAGTTGGATGGAGTAGATGACTGTGTTATAAGCGATACTGTCCTGAATCCCGCAGAGAGATCGTTCAGTGTATTTGCCTGGATTAAAGGTGGTGCTCCCGGCCAGGTGATTCTCTCTCAGGAAAGCGGTGTAAACTGGTTGGTGGCTGATGCCGTTGATGGGGCACTGAAAACAGACCTCAGAACACCAGCAAAGAAGGGCCGAATCCCCATTCCGGCGGGACCCCCGCTGATTTGCCCAACTGTGGTTACCGATGGCGATTGGCATCGAGTAGGCTTTGTCAGGGACGGCAGCGACAGGATTCTCTACGTGGATGATATCGAGGTGGCCCGTGACACAGCTACCAACCTGGAGTCTGCGAGTGGAGGTCTGTACATCGGCGCTGGAAGCGATTTAGAACCGGGTGCCTTCTGGTCCGGCCTGATCGATGACGTTCGCATCTATAACCGAGCCGTGACACCATAAAGTGCTACTACAGTTTGAATCAACTGTAGAAACAGGAAGTAAACTCCAGTCTGACACTAATCAGGTTAGACCGACTCAGGATTTTCTGTCAGATGTCTCTTGGCGCCTGGTTTTCCAATTCTTTGATTTCACTTGATTTCTAATAATACATGTGGTATAATGTGCATCCAAGTAACGGATAGTTGATAGTTCGTTGTTCATTGTTCATGGTTCATAGTTCGTTGTTCGTAGACATCAGACTTCAGACTTCAGATAACAGCCATCAGGAGGTTACCCAAATTGCCATCGTT
>JAUXAL010000104.1 GCA_030619925.1 Phycisphaerae bacterium
AGTATGCCGGCAGAGAGTCTTTGGCTGTGCGCAACGCTACTTTGGCCAGTGCTACTGGCGATTTGGTCATTTTTCTTTTCGTTTTCATATATCATAAATCGGCTAACTTCCACCAGAAAATCCAACCTTTTCAACAGAGCACAGTTACCACTCACCAATCACGATTTATCTTTCGACAAATTCCTGCCGATCGCTGAAGCTGCAATTCTTATTTTCGTATTATTCGACTCGTCCACTTTCAGCGTAATCTCATCGCCCTTAATGTCGACTACGGTTCCGATGATTCCGCCGATTGTCCTGATTTTGTCGTTTTTTGCCAGCGATTGCACCATTTGTTTGTGCTGTTGTTGTTTCTTTCGAGGCCCTCTAAAAAGGATCATGTACATCACGGCGAACATCAGACCAATAAAAATCAGGTTTCCATAAGGGCCGAAAAATCCTCTTCTCTGTGGCCCGCTTGCAGGGGCGTTTGGGTCGGATGGGACCATCTCCATTGCTTCGCTTTGAGAAGTTACCGGCTCTGAAGTAATGCGCGAAGGCGTCTGGTCAGGTTCTGGTTGAGCTAATATCCATACATTGTTCATTTTTATCTTCCCTTTATAATTTCGTATTTCGTATATCGTATTGCGCTGACCGGCGGTGAAAATGCAAGCTGAATAGTGAATGTTAACGACTTTTTACTTTTTATCAATAGTCAATAGTCAATTCTTTCTGCCCAGTCGGTAAATTCGTTTTTCTTCAGGGCCTGTCTTATTTTGGCCATTAGTCTTTGATAAAACGTCAGGTTATGCAGTGACACTAAGATTGGACCGAGCATTTCTTCCGAATTAAAGAAATGTCTTAAGGCGGCCCGGCTGAAATTCTTACAGCAGTAGCAGTCACAGCCGGCCTCGATTGGCTCGGCGGCGTTGATATGTACGTTGTTCCTCAGCCGAACTGGGCCGTTTTCGGTAAAAGCAAAGGCGTTTCGTCCGTTTCGCGTTGGCAGCACGCAGTCGAACATATCGACGCCGGCTTTGACGGCGGCAATGATGTCGCCCGCCGTGCCAATGCCCATTAGATAGCGCGGTTTGTCCTGCGGCAAAAGCTGTGTTGTATGAATAACCGTGTCTATCATATTGTCATGGCCTTCACCTACGCTTAATCCGCCGATAGCATATCCGTCAAAACCTGTTTTAACAAGTTCTGAGGCGCAGTATGTTCGCAGCTCGAGGTCTATTCCACCCTGGACAACGCCGAAAAGCAGTTGGTCGCCGTTGGCATGTGTCTGTTTACAGCGTTCTGCCCAGAGGATGGTTCTTTCCACGGCTTTTTTAAGCTGCGGCGTGTCGACGCCAAATGGTGTACATTGGTCGAAGCACATTATTATATCGCCGGCCAATCGATTTTGGATTTTTGTTGCGATTTCGGCATTTAGGTATATTTTTGCCCCGTCAACATGGCTGGCAAATTCAACGCCGTCATCGTTGATTTTGGCCAGTGGGCCCAGAGAAAAGACCTGGTAGCCCCCGCTGTCTGTTAGTATCGGACAGTCCCAGGCCATGAATTTGTGCAGTCCGCCAACCTTTTCGACCGCATCGACTCCCGGTCTGAGTAGCAGGTGATAGGTGTTGGCCAGGATGATACCGGCGCCGGTTTCTTTGAGCTGCCGCGGTGTGATACCCTTTACCGCCCCGGCAGTGCCGACCGGCATAAAGGCCGGCGTCTCGACTTTCCCGTGCGCGGTCGTTAGCAAACCATGCCTGGCTGCCGAGTGGGGGTCTGTATGGAGGACTTCGAAGTTGTTCATTTTACTATTTACTATTTTCTATTTACTATTGACTATGTGCTGTTTTTCAATAATCAATAGTCAATATTTTCGAGCCGGGGTAGTAATGCTGGAGTATCTGCTCTGTGTTTTTGCCGCCTCTTGCCATTCCTTCAGCGCCGTATTGGCACATTCCCACGCCGTGCCCCCAACCTCTGCCTGACAAAAATGCCCATTTATCGCCCATTTTTATGATTTTACAGATTGTGCTTTTTAGTTTTCGGCCGGTCGGGTCGATTGTTAATCGCAAGTCCTCAGCTCTCAAAAAATCGCTTTTGCCGGTTGAGCCGAGCAGTTTAACTTTAGTCAATCGAGAAAATTCCCCGTAACGACTTTGCCCGGCTGGGCGGATGTTTGTAATTTCTCCGAGTGGCTTTAGCTTTGGATATCTTTGTAATAGCTTAGTTGCAACATGGGCCTTGTCGAATTGAATCATAGGCCAGAAGAAGAATCTGGGTTTTGCCACATCCTTACAATAGGGGCAGTCAACGCCGATTAGTGGTTCAAAGGAGTCGCCGAATACATTTTTGCTGTTCTCAGTATGACCCCCGCAGGTTGAGCTATAGTAGGCGGGAAACGTACTTTCGGTGCCGTCGCTTTGTTTGCAGACCAGAACCCGGCCTTTTGTTTGATTGACGGCATTCCAAACCTGAACTGACTCAGCACCGACACCACGGTAAACCTGATGTGCCGCTGTTTTCCTCACGTCCCAGCTGCGGTTGCCGCCGAACCGCTTTTTGATGTAGAGGCAATAGGTTCTTGCGGCTATCGCCTGGGCTTTGAGTGCTTCGGTTTCCCAGTAGTCGGGCATCTCGGCACCTACTACGCCGGCTAAGTACGCCTCGATGGGAACCAGATTAATCGCATCGAAAGAGTTGCCGTCAGAATTGACTATGAGCTTTAATTTGCCGCGATAATCGTTGCCGTTCAGGTTGAAGATGTACGGGGCATCGGGGAGAATGGTTGCGCCGTCATTTGTGAAGGGCCGGCCGGAAATGGTAATTATGCCATTAATTAGCTGGATGTCTATTCGTGCATCGATTTGGTCAAAGCGGGTTCTTGTAGTCGGTGTTTGTGGATTGGGGTCCTCGTTGGTAACGCTCAACGGTGAAGCACTCTTCAGCGTGCAGGCCGTAACATTGTCGAGAAGCAAAACCCTTACCCAGAACCGTGGTTCGATATCCATCTGTGGAGTGGGCGTTATGAGCTGCCTGGCCTTACAGCCGCCGAGGATTATCAGCGAAAGAAGGAGGGTTTTTAAGAAGATTATCCGGGAGGGGATTTTGCTACGATTTGCAGTTAGTTGGGCGATAATTAAAGAAGACATTAAAAATAATCAATAATCAGTAATCAATTGGTCAGTCCAGGTTTCGCAGCGATAATCCAAGGTTTCCGAGGGCTTTATTGATTTCGTTTAAGCTTGTTACGCCGAAGTTTTTGCAGCCGAGAAGTTCGGCGTCTGTTCGCTGTATCAATTCACCGATTGTGCGGATATTGAGCTTTTGCAGGCACTTTCGAGCACGCACCGACAATTGGAGGTCGTCTGCAGATTTGTTCATAAGTCCCTCATCCTGGGCTGCGACGGCAGTGCGGTCGGCCGCTTCTGCTGCAGAGAACTGCTTTTCCTCCAGAGTCATGCCGAGAAGCAGTCCTTTTGATTCGAGGATGGTCTTGATTTCTCTAAGGGAGGTTTCGCCAAAGTTTTTAAACGACAGCAGTTCCACCTCGGTGATATTCAGAAGATCGCCGAGTGTGTTGATTTTCATTCTTTTGAGGCAGTTTCTGCTGCGTACCGACAGTTCAAAGTCGGAGATCGGCGTTTCGAGGATTTGGCTTTTCCGCGTCCTTTTCTTTTCCTTTTCCTCGTCGTAGAACATTGTTTTAGAGCTTTCGATGTCTTTCTTGAACAGGATTGCTCTTTGATGATTCGGATGGGTTTCCAGGACTGCATCGACACACTGCTCTGCTTTGTCGAACTGCCCTGCGTCTTCATAAAGCACAGCCAGATTCAGCAGAGCGCTCACATAAACCGGCGAGCCCGAAGCAATTTGCTTGTAGTAGTCGATGGCTGCTTCTTCATCCCCGGATAGATCGCAGCGGTAAGCCAGGTGGAAAAGGGCCCTTTGATGGTCCGGCGATAGCTCCAAAGCTGTCTTGTAATTGTCCATTGCCTGTTCGTAGAGCCCCTGCGCTTCTTGAAGACGCGCAAGCTGGTAGTGATATTCGGCGCTTACATTTTCAAAATTTGCACAGGCTTTGAGTTCCTTGGTTGCGGCGTTGAAATTTGCTGCATGGCGATATGTCGCGGCTTTTTCCAAAGTTATGCTTAATGTGTCCGCCTCGTAATTGAGACTCTCTTGCAGGTTTTCGATTGCTTCGTCGAATTCGCCTATTCGGCGAAGCGCAAAAGCCAGGTATATGAATTTTTCTTTGCAGTCCTTTGCTTTTTCGAGCTTCTTGGCTGCTTCTGAGTTTCTTCCAAGAGTGTAAAGGCCGATCCCGGCAGCCATGCAGGCTTTTTGCCCGCTCTTGGACATATTTGCCTCTATCTGTTCACAGAAAGCTATCTGATTGCTTTCGCTGGAATTGACGAAACGGATGAGTTTCTTAATTTCGTCCATTGACGGTGATTCGTCAGCAAATAAGTCGATTTCCGGTTTTGCAACTGGTTCCATTGAAACTTCTCCCTTTTTTGTATTGTCTATCCGTATTGCCTGATACACGTCACACACGACCAAGCGGGTATTATAATGTGACAATGGGGATTTGCAACAGTTTTTTTTTGGTCGGTATGGTTGTCCATGGATTATCTGCGAGGACACAGACCCGCAACCAAACAGAGCCGCGACCGTTAGGGAACGGTAACTGCCCTTACGGTTATACAGCCGCTTACTGCCGGGCTATCAGCGCGACCCAGTCTTTATTGGTGTCTGTGGGCGGATGGCCGATGGCGACTGAGCCGGGGCCCGCTATTGCCCCGACGGTGCCGGTCCGCAGCGGCCCGCCGGTACGCGGGTTGTACCAGCGTACAGTGAAGGTTGCGGAACTGTTGCCCAGGTCGAGGTTTGTAGTGCCGCCGGAGGGCAGATATATCGCGTAGATTTGGCCGACCTTTGCAAAGCAATAGTCGTCTCTGACGGAGGTTAGTTCGTCGTGGTGGGCCATTTCGGTGAAGGGTAGGTGTTCGCGGAAAAACTCTAAGGCGTAGCGGGTCAGGTCCCACATATGGTCGCGGCTGCGCCAATCTTCGCAATTGAGGTCGTTGTGGGCGAATTTGTAGCCGAAGTACCATTCCACGCCCGCTCCGCCGGCCATCAGATGGCCCCAGAGGTGTTTGTGGCGGACTTCATCGTGCCGGTAGTCGTCCTTGTCGGGCTTGACGCCGGTGTGAGCGGGGCCGATTTCGTCCATACTGACGAACCACTGTCTGCCCGCCGAGGCCGAACGGTCTATCCATTTGACCGTCTGGGCGTGCGTGTCGTTGGTCTGCAGCGATGGTCCGTCGAGGTACTCGTATCCCAGAAGCGGCTCATAGACCTCCGCAATCTTTTTTGGGAAGGTATGGACCACCACGGGGTGGTCGTAAGGGTCGAGGTCTTTTATGTAGCGGCAGAAGGCCTTTTGTTGCGCGTTGGTATTGGTGTTTTCCTCGCCGAGGTTCCACACCAGCGCGAGATGATGGGCAAAGCGGGCGATTAACTCGCGGTAGTAAAGCTTACGTTGTGGCCCCAGTTCGCCGCCGTCGAGGCCCTGGTCGTTTTCCTGCTCCTGCATAATGATATGAAGCATCAGACCCAATTTGTCCATATGCGAGAAGACTATCTCCCACTGGTCGAGTTTGCTGCAGTCAAAGCGGAACTTTTCGCTGGGCCTGGTCCATGGCCAGACGTCTTTGCCGTCACCGCCGTCGATGTTGTATGTGATGAAGTAGACGCTGTTCATACCCTTGGAGGCGAGGTAATTCAGAGCGCCTATAATGCCCTTGCCTTTACCGTTCTTCCAGGTTGGGTCACCGGGCTTGAAATCCTGCACATGTGGGTTGTAGCGGTGCAGGAATTCTACGCCTGTGGCTTCTCCCTGGCGTTTTAGCTCGCCGGTGTCGTACGTGCCGTCGAAGTCAGCGTAGGCCAGGAAGTTTTCAGGGCTGTCGGCGCCGCCTTTGAGGAAATACTCGGGTTCCCAGCCGCCATTTTTCGCGGCTGGGGTCCCCTCGCCTGTCTCGGCGAATTGCAGATAGCGTTTGCCGACATATTTAAGCAATCCTTTAGCCCGGTGGTCTCGTCCGGTTTTGTCGCTTGGACCGACTCTAAATCTGCCTCTCGCGCCGTCGAAAGCTGTTGCTGAACCGGCTGCCGGGTCATTGTTTAGTGCAACATCTCGTCCCGTACGAAAAGAGGCCGTGTAAGACCACCGGCCTTCTTCGTCAGGTACAAAGTGAGCGTGCCATTTATTGCCCGCAGCGGCGCTGGTTTGCCCGGCATTGCCGTCAGCGGCGTAGTAGCCGCCAACGACGTAGCGTTTTCTGCCTTTGGCGAAGGTAACGTTTAGACGATAATCGCGGAACGGATTAGGCTCGGCATTTTCACTTGTGTCAGGGCCGGTAAAGGTAAGCGTAATCTTGTGCCACTTTTTTAGTTCGCCGGAGATGACCCCCGCTGCTTCGCTTTTGCGAACCAAAACGGCGGGGGCGGCAAGAATAAAACAAATCGCAAAGAATAAAGTCATTTTGTACCGTTGCATTTTTCTGCTCCTCAAAAGATAGACAATGGAATTATGTTAAGATATGTTATAAGTGCGGATGGCGATGTTCGCAACAGATTTCTTAAAACCACCTGTTACTCATATTTAGCCCCGCAATTTATTGCGGGGTTCTTGCTCACTTTGTGGCGCGTTCGAGAGCCTTTTCGAGCGCACCGTAGCCCGGGTTCCACTCGTCGAGGCGGGTAATGTTCTTTTTCCTGGCGACTTTCATAAAGTGCTCGAACGCATCTTTGATTGAGTCGGGCATAGGCCAATCGGCACCGGCGGCTTCGGCCTGTTCACGCATTTCATCCCAGCGAGTCATAAAAGTGTACATTACCGGCAGCTGCGCGACCTGAACGCGAAAACGCAGGTCCGGATTGTTCCGGACGGCTACTTCAGCGTTTTTGAGATAGGCCAGGCCTTTGCTGAGCACCGCGAAGGAAAGGAATTTGGCGGTGTTTTGCGAGAAGCAGCGGAGGTAATCGTCGCTGGCTTCGACTGCGTCGTGCGTGAGCTTCAGGTAGGCCTTGATATGCGGGCCGGCGGCGCCGTAGTAGCCATCGATGAACTCGTCAATCAGCTCTTGTCCGTCGCGCGTCGGGTCCCACAGCAGCTTGGCCAGCACCCAGGCCCGCAGCTCAGCCATCTCGGCGCCATTAGTCGTGTAAGCGCCCTGTTCAAAGATACCCTTGACGTTGTGGTCCACGAAAAATTTGACGTTTGGTCCCAGGACACGCAGGTTCGGATGCGGCATTATGTGATGTTTGAAATTCGTAGTGTAGTCCCATATATAAAGCCGATTGCATACCTTCGACCAGCCGACGATATCATCCCGGAATTTTTTATTTCGCTCATCGGCCAGCGGCGTGCTGAAGGAGCACTCGATGCTGCACAGGCGGACGATAACGTTGTGCCGGGGTTTTACATATTTCGGCGGCGTGCGGGTGTACTGGTAGGCCAGGGTGCTGACGGCCACGTGCGGAAATTCTTCTTCGATATCGGCGGCGACGGCATTAACGAACCGCAGCATTAGTCCGGCGGGACTGCCTTCTTCTTTTTCAACAGCGGCGCAGCGGCTGCACTGACAGTTGCCGCGCCAATCGTTCTGCGAGACCGAGGCAATGGTGGCAACAGGATTTTCACGCAGCCGTGCTTTGAGGTTCTTGACCAGTTCCTTGCGCATCTCTTCGTTGGTCAAGCACAATTGCCCGCGCTTATGCGTTCGTTTGCCGTTTATTTCGCTGAACCACTCAGGATGGTCTTTGAAATATTTTTCCGGCTGAATTAGTCGATTGAATGTGTGTACGTGTCCCTCGTAGATGTGCCGGCCGCCGCGTTTAGCGTCCAGCCGATGGGCGTGTCCGTTACACTTGTTGCGCACCGCCCAATCGCCGTCAAAGGCATCGAACCAGAATGCCTCCCTGAATTCCAGCACCGGCACGCAGCGAACATTTAGTGGGCCCACTCTAAGCGTCGGTTTTTTGGGTATGGTGCTGACTTTTGAGGACCACCAGCGGCAGCCGAGGTGTTCTTCAAGGAAGGTATAAACCGCATAGAGTGTGCCGCGCGGGTGACCGCCGGCCAGGATTAGATCGTTTCCCACAGTGCGGATGATTAGGCCTTCGGCGCCCAGCCCATCGGTGGAGAAGTCGCGAGCAGCCAGTTTAGCGGCTTTGGGCCCAACGAGAAGGCGAGACCGCCCGGCGGCAGGGCGGTGTAATATCTCGAACTTCGCGCCGGTTATCTGCTGGAGAAAGTCAGCTAATTCGGCGGCGGCGTGCTGCTCGGGCTCGCCGGCATCCTGGGCGATAACTATCGCAGCTTGGGCCAGACCGTTTTGCGCAATCGTTACCGCCTCATCCTTGAGCGCTTGCTCGCATCCGGTGAAAAATAGCAGAACAGCAAGCAATAGTGCAATTTGACTTTTTTGTAGCGTCATCGCATGGCCTCCTTGAGCTAAAAAGTTCCTTCGATTTATGTATCCCGTAATAAAATAGACCTCGCTGATTCTGTTGCCTTAGTGCATATCCATCAGATGTCACGTTGCGTAGCTGTGCAGACCGCCGAAGATGCGGGAGAGGTTTACCCAGAGCAGAGTTATCACAATCACGACCATGCCTGCAATAGCCCAGAAGCTGTTGATACGGGCGTGCTTTTTGCCGAACATATAGCGGAAGTGGAAGTATCCGACGTAGACCAGCCATGAGGCCAGCGACCAAAGTTCTTTGGGGTCCCAGCCCCAGTAGTCACCCCAGGCGAGTTTGCCCCACCAGCTGCCGAGGACAAGGCCGAGTGTTAGTAACACAAAGCCAACGCGAATCATCTGGTAGGTTGACTGTTCAGGGGACAACAGGTTTTCGTCGGGATTGGGACAGCACCAATTTTCGTTTTTTTGGTCTGATCCGCCCTTCTGCTGGCAACTGCCGCCCGACCTCGGAAATTGGTGCTGCCTGCCGGCGAGCTGAAGGCAGGCCTGGTAGGTGGCTTTTGCCATGAAGATGTATGATAGCATATAGACGGCGACGTGAGGTGCAAAGAGCCAGCTTTGCAGCGCCGGCGGAAGCTTCTGTGGCTGGGCGTTAAAGACAAAGCCGGCTGGGAAAAGAACTGTGGCCCCGATGAGCATATCGGCGCTGTAGCCTCCGACCCGCAGGATACGGCGGCAAAACAATGAGACCGGATAAATCATGCCCAGGCACAGGAACACCTCGAAAAGATTCTGCAGGGGCACATGCCGGACTGCATACCACCGATAACCGAAAGACAAGACCGCAATCACAGAGCCAAATATGTATAGCAGGTGCGCGATTTTCCGGCGGCGCAGCAGCGTCGTCACGAACGCCAAGACGTATGCGACGATAGCAATGTAAATTAGCAAGCCCTGAATTGTGTATTTAATTTCCATCTATTTGCTTTTCTGACTTTATCCCTGCAAGTATTCCTCTTAGCCATAGATGCCAGAAAACGCCGATGCAGAGCATCCAGTAGCCGGCAAAGACCACGGCTATGCCTGTATCCGAAACGACCATAAGAATAGTGTACTGGCCAGCCTGGTCGTCGTAAGAATGCTGGTAAAAATGGTATCCGCCGTAGTGCAGCGGGTGGTTCACTTCGATGTCCTTCTCGGCAACAACTTTGTCGTTTTCAATAATCTGCAGCTCGCTCACGTAATCACTGATGGTTCTGTGATAGCTCAGCAGAAATTTGTCTTCAGGATGAGTATGTCCTCCGAATCGCTCGAAGACATATTTGGTAACCACCTCACCGCCGGGCGATTCAATTTGTACCTCCAGCGCCGGATTGAAGCCCGGTTGCGGGTCGTCGAAGAAGACGTTTTCGCCGTCTTCGATTCTGATCTTGAAATTCTCGAACGCCCTTAGGATTGTTACTGTGCCAAAGTCGTCGCCCAACGGGAATTCCGTGCCGATTTCGACGGGTATTCTCCAGCTCCTGCCTTGCCGGGTTCGGATTTGGAGGTACTGCGGCTTGTAATATTCTATTCGGAAGTCTTTTAGTTCTATGGAAAAAGGAAGTTCCCTTATCTGGTTGTTGTTTTCCAGTGCGACATGGTTGTCGCGCTCGCTTTCAGAAATTATCATTCGGCCCTTCCGGATTTTATCGATTCCAAAAAGTCTTTTTTGGAGTTTATGTCCAGCTTCTGAGCCCCACATTGAACCTGCAAGAATGCCGATGCAGCCGATGTGTATCAGCAATAAGCCCGGGACACGGACCAATCGGCGAAACGCTGCAAGGCCTACTATCAACAGCACGATAAAAGCCAGCCAGTAAACGGCCAACGGCAGGCTGTTAAAGAAGTTGCTTGCACGCTCGGCGCCGATGAATGCCCCGTAGATAGACAGGAAAATCAACAGTATAACCAGCGTCAAAGCGGCCCACATCACAGTGCGTTTGAACTTGTTCATCAATTTTCCTTTATGACCATCCATAAACTCTGCACGATTATGGCCAAACGTATATAATTTGCAAGAATATTTATATACGGCCTCTCACCCCCGGTGGTTCGATTTCGGTGCAGTTTGCAGTTGATGTTCGCAGTTGCCCCGCTTAAAATGCATCACGATCGAACGAAAATGATCGGAAATACTGGGCCCCCGGATTTATTCGGGGGTACCTTTTGGAAAGATTTATATGAAGGTTCTTACTGTCGCAACTCGCCCCGGCCGACTGGCCATCGCTCAAACCCGGATTGTCATCTCTGCGTTGGAACGAAAATATCCGGATATACAAATCAAAATCAGGAAAGTAACGAGCAGAGGCGACCGCGACAGGCGTACAGCTTTATGGAATCTCAAGAGTACCGGTTTCTTCACCTCGCAGGTGGAGGATGCTTTGCTGGCCGGCGAAGCTGACTTCGCAGTTCACAGCTTCAAGGACCTGCCTACGGCCCAGCGGGAAGGGCTGACCATTGGCGCGGTGTTCGATAGAAGCTTCGTCGAAGATTGCCTCGTATCCACTTCGCCGGTAGAGTCGATTGAGCAGTTGCCCAAGGGGGCGAAGATAGGCACTTCGAGTCTAAGGCGGGCCGCTCAACTCAAACGCCTGAGAGCGGACCTTCAGCCGGCCCCTATTCGCGGCAATGTGCAAACGAGATTAAATAAGCTCGATAGAGCCGAATTTGACGCGGTCGTTTTGGCAAGGGCCGGCCTGGAAAGGCTCGGTCTGGGCCAGAGAATCTCCCTGGTTTTCGACCCGGCCCAGTTTATTCCAGCCCCGGCCCAGGGCGCTCTGGCTGTTCAGACAAGGAGCGATGATGAAGAATTGCGTAAGCAGCTATCTGCCATAGATGACGAAAAGGCAAGGACGATTACTTCTGCGGAGAGACAGGTCCTGACAACGATGCAGTGCGGCTGTCACGCTCCGGTGGGCGCCTTTGCAAAAATTGTCGGCGACGATATAGAAATCTGCGCCTTTATATCTGATTTGCAAGGTAAAAATTTCATCAAGCGAGATGTTACCGGCCCGGCCGCCAAGGCCAACCAGGTGGCGGAACAACTTGCGCACCAACTTCTCAATGCCGGAGGCAAAAAAATCTTACAATCCCAAAATATTTAGCCCCGCAATTTATTGCGGGGTTTATCTCCTCTCTATCTCAAAAAGGTGTCACCGCTTTCCTTCTTGTATTTGGCAAATAAGTTCCGATGTTCGCTTAAAACTTTTTCGTAATCAGGATTACCCACCAGGTTTTCCATCTCGCCGGGGTCATTATTCATATCGATCAGCATCTCAGGTTGTTTGCCTTGATTGAAGATATAATACTTAAAATCCTTCGTCCGTATCATTCTCCCCTCAAGGTCGATTGGCTTGCCGTCGGCTCGAAGGTCCTGAACGAAACGGGTCGAGCACGCAACGTATTTTCGTTTTTTCTTCCGCTTGGAGCCTTCGGCGATATCCCGCAGGCTTACTCCCTTGCACTTAGACGGCGCTCTTGCTCCGGCATAATCACAAATCGTCGGCATAATGTCTAAACCATTATTAACAAGATAATCACTTGTGCCGACTTTCGTAGTACCTCTCTGACTGATGATGAAAGGTATCCTCGAACATTCATCATAGAACATATTCTTCTGCGCCCATCGATGAGCACCAATCCCGTCACCGTGATCGGAAGTGAAGATGACCACCGTGTTCTCTTCCAGCCCTGCTTTACGAAGTGTTGATAAAATCTTGCCAACTTCTTTGTCAGCCAGCTCGATCATGCGATAATAAGCCCAGCGATACTTTCGCCAATCATCTGCGCCCCATAGTTCCAGGGGAGCGAACTTTCTCTGATCTGTATTCCTATTTTTTGCTCTAAGCCTCGCTTGCCAGACCGCCTCAAGCGCATCCGACTGGTTCTTCGCTTTTTTAAGGTTTGCCGGGACAGGGGGACACTTCCTTGCGGGCGGCACGTCTCCTATGTCACCGTCAGGTAAAGGCTGGCTCCTGCCATACTGGCAAATATTGTGCGGATTCATCAAAGAGAAAACCACAAAGAATGGCTTACTTTTGTTCTTCTTAATAAACTCGATAGTCGGTGCTGCGATCTCATAATCCAGGGCGTCAAATCTCTCATCATAACCACTGGCCTCTGCAGTAGTCTTTTTAAAGGGAAAAGGCAGATGCCACTTGCCGAAATAACCTGTTGTATAACCGGCCTTGCGAAGCACCATCCCAATATTCGGAAACTCTTTTGCGTCGATTGCTCTTGTCGAGTTGATCTGCTTGCCGTGCTCATGTGGATAGCGGCCGGTAAATATCGATGACCTGTTCGGAACGCACAATGGATTGGCGCAGTATGCTTTTGTGAACAGCATTCCGCTTGCAGCAAGGCTGTCGATATTCGGCGTCTCGATATATTCATGGCCCATCGTACAGCTCAAAGCATCGGCGAACTGCTGGTCCGTCATGATAAGGAGAATGTTAGGCCGCCTTCTTCTTGCTGCCTGCAGATGTGGAACAAAAGCAGCAGCAGTTGCAAAACCAATAGTTCTAAGAAAATCTCTTCTTTTCATATTGTTTGTCTCCTGTCTTTTCTGTTGTTTTAGCCATTAAAGCCTGACTTCTGTCTTCTGACTTCTGTTTTTGATATTGGCTTTGTTTTGGCTTTGTTTTTCATAATTAGTTCATAGTTCGTGGTTCGTAGTTCATTGATATAATTCACTGTTGTTGCTGAGGTTATGTTCATTTTGGGCATCTTGGAAACTGCCAGCAAATTGGCTTTGTTTATTCGGACTAAGAAATCATCGTATTTTATGTAATCCTTTGTTATAAGTGAGTTTACATTCATTTGGGCTTTTTGGAAATTGGCTTTGTTTGGGTTTGAATTGGGTTTGTTTTCACCAAGTGTCCAATTGCTTTTTTTTACATAATCCTTTAACAGTAATGGGTTTACGTTCACTTGACTTTTTCGGAAATTGGCTTTGTTTTGCATAATTGACTAAAAGCCACAAAGGCACGCTCAGGGCAGGCTCTGATGCGGAATAGCGATTCTTGTTTAAAGTTATGGATGCTCGTAACGATACTTGCTGTAGAAGCTTGAAGCTTGTTTTTTCGTGTATCCAGTTACCAGTTTCCAGCTTCGATACAAGTTTCGACACCCATA
>JAUXAL010000050.1 GCA_030619925.1 Phycisphaerae bacterium
GCCACAAGGAACGCGGGAACAAGGACGACATCACAGCCTGGATATACCTGGCAGAAGCTCAGGAACTGCTGGACAAGCCCGGGCGTATCAACGCCATCTTGGCGTTGCAATGCATGTGTGCCGGGATGGATGCTTTGCCAGAAATACGCAAGGAAATTGCGGCTATCCTGCCGGGCACGCAGGTTATCGAACGAGGGTCCCGTGTTTTGGCGCGGTTTGAGGCCCGTACCAGAGTTGGAGAGGAAGCTAAAATTGCCATCGAAAAAGAAAAACTGGGCCGACAACACCTCAGGGCGGCTCGGGAACGCCTTGCGTCCATACTGACACCCGTGGTTGTGGCCGCTTGCGCAGTGTGGGTCTCGCTGTTGGGCTTTACGAACGTCCGGGCACGGCGGGAAGAAATCGGAATTCTGCGGACACTCGGAGTCTCTGCGAAAAATATCCTGCTCATGTTCCTGTCCAAGCATGTCCTGGTCGGTGTGCTGGGTGGGGCATTGGGCTTTGGTGCCGGCGTGCTGTCAGCCGTTTACTTCAGCGAAACTCTCGAAGGCACACGCCTCTGGATAACTGGTACGAACTTTTCAGGGCCTGGTTTGCTGCTGGCCTCTGTCGGAGGGGCTACTGCTCTGGCGGTCATCGCAGGGTGGATTCCGACCGTGGTGGCAACTCGACAGGACCCGGCAGAAGTGTTGAGAGAAGAGTAAAGCGAGGTACGGGACACGCCTCACGAGATACGAAAGAATGCTTGAATTCAAGAATGTCAGCAAGTGCTTTGACGGCCCGCAAGGGGTGGTGACAGCCCTCGAAGACGTCTCATTATCTGTCTCGCCGGGCGAATTGTTGGCCGTGCACGGTCCCAGTGGTTGTGGAAAGACCACGCTGTTGTTAACCGCCGGTGCTCTCCTAAGACCCAGTGCCGGACAGGTCAGCCTGGATGGTCAGGACCCGTATGGGCTCAATCCCGAGGTGCGAAGCGAGCTGCGGGCCCGCATGATAGGGTTCGTATTTCAGCAGTTCCACTTGATTCCATACCTGACGGTACGGCAGAACATCCTGGCTCCTTCGCTGGCCTTGCCGGCCAAAGAGGCCGACCAAAGAGCGCAGGAGCTCGTCAATCGTTTCGGGCTGGATGATCGCGCCAGCCATGTGCCGGCCCAGCTCAGCACCGGCCAGAGGCAGCGTACGGCCCTGGCGCGTGCTCTCTTGAATCAGCCGAAAATTATACTGGCCGACGAACCTACCGGAAATCTGGACGAACAGAATGCTGATATTGTGTTCGGTTACTTCAGTCAATATGTCGCCGAGGGCGGATGTGTGTTGCTTGTTACTCACGATGCTAAGGCAGCCGCACACGCCACCCGCACTTTGCAGATGGTTGACGGGCGACTAATTCAGTAGGCACAATTCTCCAAAACAGAGCCGCGACCGTAACAGAGCCGCGACTGTGAGGAAGCGGTCATTGTTTCTTCAGTTACACGGTGGGCTGCTGTTGGGCGCACTTACTTTTTGTGATTGGTATTATCTCTATACGGAAGATTTTTTTCGCGTCGCATAAAGCGAGCAACAAATTTGCTGTTCGGCTTGGCCAGCAGCTCATCCAGAGGGCCGGCCTGTTGCAGGATACCCGCATTCAAAATAGCTGCTCGGTCAGCTACAGTAAATGCTTCTTCCAGATTATGGCTCACATGGATGGTAGTCAAGCCGAGCCGGCGTTGAATGTCCAGCAGTTGTACGCAGACCTCCTGCCGTGTAACCTCATCCAGAGCGCAGACCGGCTCATCCAGAAGTAAAATTTTCGGCTGAAGAACGAGGGCCCGCGCCAAGGCAACACGTTGTTTTTCACCACCACTAAGACCGTGGATTCTGCGTGATAGCAACCTTCGGATATCCAGCAGCTCCGCTGTCTCGGCTACTCTTGCCTGGGTCTCTTTGTGTTGATAACTGTGGACACGTAAACCGAAGGCGATGTTTTGCTCGGCAGTAAGGTGCGGAAAAAGGGCGTAATCCTGGGGCACGTACCCGATACCCCGGGCACGAGGTTCGAGGTTGGTGACCTGACGTCCGTCGATGTATATCCGTCCCGAATAAATCTTTTTGAGACCGCAGAGGCACTCCAGAAAGATGGTCTTGCCAGAGCCCGGCGGCCCTAACAGAACAAAGTACTCTCCTTTGGCTATGTTGATGCTCAATCGCTGCAACTGGAACGTGCCAACACGAAAAGAAATTTCTTCGGTGCGAATCATAATTTCACCAGGGCTGAACCGCCAACAAGGCGGATGCTTATTACCGCAATCAAGGCTACAAAGATAAGCAGCAGTGCTATCGCCAGTGCTACTTCAAGATTGCCAACTGATTGTTCGAGAAAGATTGTGGTACTGAGAACTTCGGTTCGGCCGCGGAAAGAACCAACAAAAATCATCAGCGGCCCGAAAAGCCCAAACGCACGGGCCCAGGTTAAGATACCGCCGGCGATGATGCCGTTCCTGGCCAAAGGCAGACAAACACGACGAAAACTTGCCCACTGTGTGCAGCCTAACGTCAGAGCCACATTTTCGTAACGCCGGTCCACGTCGTCAAAGACGGTCTTGGCTGAGCGGATAGCAAAACTGGCCGCGGCCACAAACTGACACAGCACGATGCCTTTGGGCTGAAAAACAAATTCGATACCCAGGTCTTCCTGTATCCATCGGCCAGGGGCCGTTAGTGAAAAAAACACCAACAGCGTAAGACCAGCCACCAATGGAGGAAACACAATGGGCAAATCCACAATAGCATCGGCCAGGATGTGGCCAGGAAATCGGAAGCGACTCAGAGCATATCCCATCGGTACCGCAAAGAACAATGCGATAAGAGTAGCGGTTAAGCTCGTCCAGATACTCATCCAAAGAGCGTGACGAATAAATGGGGATTTGAGGACTTCTTTGACGGCTTCTTTATCGACGTAAAAGATATCTGTAACAATCAGTGTCAGGACAAAGATAATAAAGACAGACACAAAGAACAATGTCGCCGCAGAGAATATGCGGTCCCGCCAACCTCTTACTGGAGTGTTCATAGCTGTTTTCATTACCAGCCCAGAGATGCAAACACGCCCCATTTGCCAAATTCGTAATACAGCATATACCCCATGCAGACTATTACAATCAGTGTTACGACCATACCAAGCATCTTACATAGAGCGGGTTTGAGTTTTGTTTCGGCAGGAATGCTACGCTTGAGGATAAAATACACAACCAGTGTAACAATGCCTGCCGCCAAAAAAGCAAAGACCTGTTTTGCATACCAGCCCTGGGAAGGAACGCCCTGTTCTTTGACCCATTTCCAGGTATGTTCCAAAGGATAATAGCGTGGCAGCTTGATGCCAAGCCACATAGCAAAGAAATAGAAAAAGGCGGTCATAGCCGAAAAGACAGAACAGACGATGTAAGTCATATCCGATTTCTTCATTACCAGGTCCCCTTCAAAAGTGCCAGGTAGCATCCGATGATAACCTTGTACCACAGGATTACGTTCAACAACAAGCAAAGCGGCACGTACAGGAAGAGCTTTTCTTTTTCTTCAACCGGCTGAAAACTTTTGCGCAGAAGATAAAACGCGAAGAACATCGCCAGTCCCACAGCGCCCCAATGTTCCTTGACCTCAAATAGTCCAGTGGCCCAGGGCATTTGCTGGTCTAAATAAGGATGACGGATGTGGGCTCCGTAGGCAGGATAAATCAGCACACCGAGAACGTAAACAATTGTGTAGGCCCACAAGGACACTTTGACATAGAGCCATTCAAGTTTTTGCCGGCCGAATCTGCCGCGGACATAGCCGATGACGATGAGCAGGTTATGCGTCATACTGCCGACAAGAACAAATGTCGCAAACAAATGAACCAGGAGTAAAATTTCGTAGTAGTTTTCCAAAAAAACCATACAATAACCTCTCACACATCAGGCTGAGCCGAAAATACGCAAAGGCCTGTTACTAATTTCCTGCTTCATTCTTTGTACCTCCAGGTTCAACTAAGTTTACGTTTCTTTGATTTGCCGGACTATCGAGAAGATCCGGTGGTTTTGGTCCTGGCGAGGTCATAAACATTTTCGCAGCTACTATTACCAGAACAGCCGCGAATACCTTCCTCAATACATGGCTTGGAAGCCGACCAGCCAATTCCGTCCCAACCAGGACACCAGCCAAAGCACCAAATACAATCAACGCGATAATCACCGCATTCATCTCGATCTCGGGATTCTTCCAGTATAGCAGCGCCCCGACCAGTGCCATAGGCACCATTATCGCCAGGGACATCCCCTGGGCAGACTTCTGCTCAAAACTACAAACCAACACAAGTGCGGGGACAAGTATAATCCCACTGCCTAACCCCAGAGCGCCACTGAGAATACCGGCACCAATACCCAACAAAATAAGAACCCACCATGGATTAGACAACTGGCCTATCATAACTAACCTCCAAAATATCTTCCACCGGTTCCAATGTCTCTTTTTGTCGCGAGCATTATAGCCAGTTACATTGCCATTTGCGATACAAATATTTGCAAATAGTGCTATAAGCCGTCAAATTGTAGCGCGGACTCTCGTTCAGGCCAGAACCATACGTGAAGTTACGATCTATTGTGGAGGTGTGGTTCGGTAATTATGTTTCTCAAAAATGTCCCGGCTTTGCTCGGAGACAAGAAAGTCCACAAACTTTTCCGCCAGTTTTCTATGTTCTGTGAACTTCAGCACACCTACATCCACAGTGGAGAGCACATTTTTCTCTCGAGCAATAGGCACTTGGTCGCCGTAGTCGCTGTAGTAATGGGCCATTGCGTCCCAAACGATAACAGCGTCAAGCGATTTGGCCTGTATCTGCATACCGAGCACGTTGACGGTAGCTGATTGAAACTTGAGGTTCCTTTCAACGTCTGTCCAGGAAATTTCATTCTTTTCGAAGATCTTTTTTGCAATACGACCTACCGGCAAATTATAGGGGTGTCCCAGACCCAGTTTTATACCGGGCTTTATTAGATCGTGTAAGCTGCTAATCTTCTTTGGGTTACCTTTTTGAACCAAAATGGTCGGTACGAAGTAACAAACCGACTCTTGATAAAGAATCAGGCCCTTTTCAGCAGCCTGGCATACGAATTCTCTGTCACCGGGCATATAAAGGTCGCCTTGATTACCCAGCTTTATTTTTGATAAAAGCACCTCGGCGCCCGCATAGTCGGTCACGACCTTAATGCCCTTTTCCCGACCGAAAGTCTCGGCCAACTCGGTCACAGGCGGCCGAAGGCCTGCGCCGCAAAAGAGCAACAGTTCCATTTGTTCTGACGGGTGCTTTTCGGGCTGCTTTTTTTCACAGCCAAGCATCAAACCAACGGCAATGACAAAAATAGTCGAAAAAAGTGTGACTCGCATGGGTATTTGTCCTTTCAGTAACACAGTTAAAACGAATACAACATCTGGAAGAAGACCCAATCAGCATCGGGGCTCGGGCCGGTGTCTTTCAAGAAACCACCCGGGAAAAAGTGAGCGTAACCCGCTTGAAATTTCAAGTGGTCACTGTAACTATGGCTTACAACTAAGTCAATTTCCTGTCCGACGGTGGAGCCTGCTTGGCCGGTTGGGTCGTGCCGTTGAGGACGGCCGTTGCAGTAATACCAGGCGTCTTTGGCTTCATCAAGGTAGAACAAGTGCCAATCAAGCGAAGCTTTCGTTTTTTTGGTGGGATTAACGCTGGATGAAAGCTGAAAATCGTGAATGTTCATCCAGGAGAACAGATTCATTCGACCATACATTTTGTCGACTGCGCCAAAGGCCCCGTCGAAAGTTCGATAGACACCGTCATCGCTGTCAGAATCACCGGAGGCGTAGGTGTACTCGGCGCCGAGGCGCGGCTGCCAAGGCGCCTCGAATGTATAGCCGAGCCTGGTGTTGGCCCCGTAGGCTTCGACTCGTGCGTCGTTGCGATCGCCAAAGGTATGAGCGAAGGTGCCCCCATAGTCCCAGCCGCCGGAAAACTTGCCATCGATATAGAAACCAATAGTATGAGTACTCAGGTCAGCTGTGGCGCCTTGCTTGCTGATAACAATATATGGGTCTGTGTACTTGGTCAACCAGAACAAATCGAGTTTGCAGGGCAGGTTTTTCAACATTGCGTAAGCACCAAAGACATCGAGGTTGGCATCGTGGTTGTCGACGAACTTATGGTCATCGTAGGTTACACGCCGTGCGAAGAGAAAATGGACTTCTGCGGGTTTGGCCTCAGCGATGAGTTTAACTGCGTCCCAGGTGTAGCGTCCGACGTTTCCCCATTCGCCGGGGCCCCAAATGCGGTTATCGCCGTAGAAGATGCTTTGTCGGCCGAGCTTGAGACCAAAGGGTGTCTCACCTATGCGACGCCATTCGAGGTAGCCCTGACGCAGGTCGAAAGAATTCCAATAGGGACAACCAAGTGTGAAATCATCCTTGCCAAAATCGGAGTTGTAGACCCTTGCATCCTGAAACTGTGTATAGAAATGAGCTTGCTCGCTGAAGGACAAGTTGAAATCAAGGCGCGAGCGATGAAGCAGAAACCCATCTCGTGACGAATCGGCATAACGCTGGATATTGTAATCATCGGAATGCTCGAAACGCAACCGCATGCTTCCGCCTATGTCAAGCTTGTATGCTCCGATAGGTATGTTTTTGAGTGAATCGCTCCAATGCGACTTTTCTGGCTTGTTAGCTTGGGCTATTGAATCATCAGCAGTCCCCTTTTGATAGTACTCTTCTGGAGAAGTAACCGAAGCAGCCGTGACGCGCCGACAAGTCAATAAACATACAAACAATAAAAAACTTTTCTTTCTAAATGTACCAACTATGAAAACTATTTTCATTTTGCTTGTAAATTATTGTGCAAGTAATCTGGCAAACCGGACGTTTATTTGGGAGGGTCGACAGTGTAATTATGTTTTACGAAGATATCGCGGCCGCGCGAGGAAGCAGCGAATTCCACAAATTTTTCAGCCAGTGAGCGGTTCTCAGTAAAAGCGAGTACGCCAATATCCACGGTGGATATCACATTTTTTTCCACAGGAATAGGGACCGCCGCACCGTGTTCATCATAGTACTGGGCGATCGCATCCCAGACAATGACCGCATCAAGCGATTTGGCCTGTATCTGCATCCCCAGCTCGTTAACCGTCAGAGACTGGAATTTGAGGTTTTTTTCGACCTCGTCCCAGGCGATATTATTCTTAGCGAGTATTTGCTTGGTTGTTCTGCCTATGGCACAGGCCTTGGCGTCCCCAAGTCCCAGTTTCAAACCGGGCCGGAGCAGGTCCTGTAATCGGCGGATATTTTTCGGGTTGCCTTTTTGCACTAAGATGGTTGGAACCCAGTAGCAGACCGACCGCTGCGAAAGGATCATACCTTCCTGCCTGGCTTGTTCGACGTAGTGCTTGTCGCCGGGCATATACAGGTCACCTGAGCGGGCAAGCCTTATTGTGGACAGCAGCACCTCGCTGCCGGCGTAATTGGTAGCAATTTTTACATCGTGTTCGCGCCCGAAAGTTTTGACCAGTTCCTCCACGGCCGGGCGAATCCCGGCACCGCAATAGAGCAGTAATTCCTTCGCCTCAGAATCAGACTCCTCGCCCTTTTCAGCTTTGCAGCCGGATAACAGAACGACGGTGATAATGGTTACGGCTAATACGAGTTGCCTCACTTTGTTCTCCGCTCCTGTTATTTTACGTAGCCATGCTCAGCGAAAATATCGGGGCCTCTGTTTCGGGCAAATTCAATGAACTTTTTGAGCGATTCGGGTTCTTTGGAATAGCTCAAACCAATAATGTGCACGCGGACTTCCTCATCGTATTCATAGGGTGTCCGAACAACATCCACACTGTCACCGAATGTATGGGCCACACCGTTCCACATAATGACCGCATCAACTGTCTGCGTTTTAAGAAAGTTTCCCAGGGTGCTGTGTCCTTTGGTTAAGCGGTTTCCAACGTTTTTCATCACCGCGTCTTTTATGCCTTTCTTGTCCAAAAGCGTAAAAACCATCTCGCCGCAGGTGGAATATTGCGGATTACTCAGGGCCACTTTCAACCCCGGCCGGGTTAAGTCTTGGATGCTTGCTACGCCTTTGGGATTGCCTTTCTGCACAGCCACTACCGGGGCCACGAAGCCTGCGTGGACATGGTCTGCCAAGGCATTAGCATCAGCGACGTAATCAAGGTATGGGTCGTGGGTAATAAAGATATCACCTTTCCGGCCAGTTTTGATCTGAGGCAAAAGGTCCTCACTGCCGCCGACGGTACGGACAATCTCAATACCTGTTTGGGCCTTGAACTCCGAGCACAACTGCTCTGCCGGCGGGATAAAGGAGCTTCCACAAAGAAGCACCAATTCCTCTTGTTCGGCTGGCACCTCTGTCTTGCGGCAGCTTGTGGATAGGGCCGCACAGAATGATACAAGCATACATACTAAAGCTATTTTACGCACACTCGCTGGCCTCTATTTCCATAATCTCTGTTTCAGGAAGTTACATATTACCGTTATAAGCAAAAATTATCAACGATTATTGATACAAATAGGAAAAATCATCCGGCGAGTTCGGAACAAGCGCAGCCATTAAGCTGCCTACGGCTCATTGCGTCCGTTCCCACTCCACAAACGATTGCTCCCGCCGGGATGGTCGGCTATCACCCAGCCATCGGGCTCGAGCACGTATCCGAGCTCCACCAGTGATATCTTCTCGGTGTGGCCGTCTGCGAAGGCAACGTTCGCCCGGCCGCTATGCCGGGCATCAGCCGGGGAATGTTGCTCCTGATAAGTCGGCTTGGTGTAACGGGCAAAAAACTCTGCACCGACGCTTCGCGCCAACCTTGGAGGATCCAGCGTGTAACCGTGAATCCGTTCACCCAGTATACCGCGGCTGTCGGCCACTATCACAGTTTCACTTGGACGCTCGATCCTGACCTGATAGACCGGAAAATTCTTGTATCTGCCATCCTTTATCCGCGAGTTGCCCAGGTATTGATAGTTGTAACCGTACGAGCCGTTGCGAATGTCTCGTTTGTCAAATCCGGGGTGGTCAAACGAGGGACACATAAAAAAGTCGTTGGTCATAATCAGCGTGTCACTATCCCCGAACGTGTCGCCCGGATTCGTAATATAAGGCTTCGGGTCAATTACCGGCCCTATGCCATAGTCAAAAAACCAAGGCCAGCGAGGTCTTTCCCTGCCGTACTTGTTCACATACACGGTAGGGTCGGTTGCGCTGCGTGTGTTCATCCGAAACGGCGGGAATTTACCGTCGTTCTCAAGAACGTATATCTGCCCAGCCAGTGAAATACCTCGGATGTTGGACGAACACACCATCGACCGTCCTGCTTCGCGGGCCCTCGCCAGAATGGGCATGAGTATGGCCATCAACAAAGACAATATCGAGATGACCACTAACAGCTCCACCAACGTAAAGCCTGCTTTCGACCGATTATGATTTCGCATTCTACTCACTATGTTATCCCTTTCCTTTTCTGCGCACGTTTGCTTCAGTCTTACGAAACTCTTGGCGACCGGAGCATTACCGGTCCAGGCCGCTCACAACAGTGCGGGATGTCCGTGTTTAGCTATCGGCTGGGTTCCCGCTCACCGAGGGCATTCAGAGGCTCTTCGATACTCAGGCTGTCTCCCAAAGTTGCAGCCAGATCGCCAAGGTCGTATACGGTCAATGCTCCATGCACCGTGTTGACCAGCTGGTTCTTAGACAGGCCCAATTCGATTACGTTCGACCAGGAGACCAGCCCTTGTACCAGCTTTATTGACCCGAACATATCTGGTTCGAGCGCCGCGGCGTGCAGGGCTGGAACGCTGACGTGGCCGACTGCGACCAGATCCACGCGACCGTCCTTTTGCTGCTGCAGAAAACGTGCGCATATCAGTATGTCTTCGGCGCGCATCCCAACGTATGAACGCCCGAGCAGATAGGCTGTAAAAACGTCCTTGCCGTCGTAGCCGAAGTATGGCCTGGAATACTTTTGATCGGTCTTCTGTGTTTCACCCGTGCCGCGCAGTTCCACCGCCAGCACTACCTTACCTGCTTCCACCAGCTTTTCGATGTGGCCGCCCGGCCCGGCATCTTCGGCTTTACCCTTTTCGTGCGCATATAACACCGTGCCTCCAGACCGCGTTTGCTTGGGCAAAAACATCAGAGCCGGAAGATATATGCCATCTTCGGGTTTGAGAATGAGCTTTTCGATCCTATAGCCGGGCCGCCTTATGATGCCGAGGCTTTCAACTTTGGCTTCCGGCAGGTCCGTGAGCTTGCGGATACCCGCTAATTTACGAACCTGGCCCAGCAATCGCCTCTGGTTCCGGGTGTTCCACAATTGACGACGGCGTTTGGCCAGCTTCTTTTCGAAATCTCGATTCAAGTCATAAGTCGACCGCGCCCCTTCCAGCAGCATCACCTGGCCGTTCGGCGTGCATTTAATTTCTTCTTCGCTGAGTAATTCAATGGCCGGCTCGGTTATCGGTTCATCTTTCTTAAGCAGCCATCGCGCCATCCACCGCACCACACTTTGCCGCTGCACCTGATTGTAATTGTGAGGCGCGTCGTTTTCCAGCAGGTCGATACGTTCGGCAAAGCCCATGCGCGAGTAGAGACGCTTGGCATAGCGAAACGATTCCCAGGTGCCCCGGATGTCAAAAAAGTCTTTCGTCGCGGCACAGATGATGATCGGCGTTGGCGCCCGCATCATCAGGTAGTCTGCGTGGTCCATCCCAAAGGCCAGTTGCCCGTAAATGTTCTGCTCGGCATCCTGTGGTCCTCTGGTTGATAGAAGGCTATCGAAACTCGTAATGTAACAGCTCGGCGCCGCTGCAATGATGCGGTCATCCAATGCCATCAGGTACGAGGTCTGCGTACCGCCGCCGCTGTTACCGGTGCAGCCGATGCGGTCCGGATCCACCTCCGGACGCGATTGCAGATAGTCTATGCCGCGCATGCCGTCCCATATCTCGAACCAGGCTGTATTGCGACCGAGCAGAATACTGCCAACTCCAATCATCGTGTGGGCCTTCGTACCCCACAACTGCGGCAGCTGCGAAAGCAACTGGCTGCGCTCACCCTGGTCGATGGGGTCGAAGACCAACGCCGCCATACCGTTAAGGGCCAGCAGCGCCCCCATTGTTTGATAGGTCTCGTACCCCTTTGCATCGCGGCTGTGGCCGCAGGGCACCAGCACGCCGGGGTATGGCGGTTTGTGTTCCTTGGCATCAGGCAAAAACAACGCCGCGCTGACATAGTGCTTCGGCTGGCTCTCGAAGATGACTTTCTCTGCCTTGTAGCCGTTGCGATAGACTACGCCCGTGACCCGCGGATTCAGCGGCGTTCGCTCCGGCAGGGGCCCGATAGCTTCAAGAAATTTGCTGCGAAGCCGCTTCTGATACTCGGCTATCTGCTCCGGCGTTGTGCGCTGCTCGTACTGTGCCTTCCAATTCTCGAATTGCCGTTGGGCCTCGGCCCGCAGGTAATGATTCATCATGTCGCTTGCGTTAACGTCATTGATTGAGCCGGACAAAACCCGGAGGTTTTCGTCCGGCCCCTGTTTCGCGGCAGCCTTCGCCGATGTCGCGGCGTTAACCACCACAGACAAGCACACAACCACCATAAGTATACTTTGTCGATTCATAACTTACCTCCTGCCCGGCAACGCCGGGTCTGATCCGGCCGAAGGCCGGTATGATCCAGTCCAGAGCTTTGCTCTGGCCCGCCTTAAGCGGGCTAACATTTCTCAGATAACTTACGCACAGGGCCCCCATTTGCGACTTTCCGTTCTGCGAAGGATGAAATTGCAAAATGGCAACCCTGCCATATCCATGGTATTATCTATCAGCTATAATAATCGAGATAGTCCCACATTGGCAAGCCTTGTTTGGGAGTGTTCTCAGCCGCGACCGATACAGAGCCGCGACCGTAAGGGAGCGGTAACTACTCGACCTTCTTATAGAATTCAGCTTCTCGGTCGGAAAGCTTATTTTGCTCAATCAAAGTACGAATCCGCTGCATATCGACGTCCCTGGGTTCGCCGCCGGCCGAAACAAAGGTGGCCGAATAATCCAGACCGGTGCCAACGACCTTTAAAAACCTGCTCACGGAAACCGTTGACACAAAGAAGAGAAGACAGAGGACAGAAAACAGAAGACAGAAACCCTGCCATCTGACGTCCGACTTCTGACATCTGACGTCTGACTTCTGTCTTTGCCGTAAGGCATCCTGTGGACTGACGAAACGACACCTGTCGCAATATATGCAATCCATGTTGTCCTTAGCGGTCAGGCCGAACTCGCATCTGCCAAATTTCTTCGTCGGCAGGTAACGCTTCAGTATTACAACGTTGTTTAGCAGCGACAGGAAAGCCCCTGCCGGGCACAAATACCGGCACCAGAAGCGAGTATAAAAAAGCGAGCCTATCAGTGCTGCTGCCGCTATCAATAACATTGCCGACCGAAAATCGGAAGTCGAAAATTGTAAGTTGAAAATCGAAATGAGAGGGTCTGCCGCCAGCGTTGTTCGGTTTCTCGAAAGAAAGAACACGGCCACCAGAACAAGAAGAACCGCGTATTTGACAAATCTTGCTTTTCGCATCCTTTCGGCCGGTATCGGCTGTTTGAACTTCTCAGGCACAACATAGCCGAGCAGCTCCTGTGCAGCACCAAAAGGACAGATGTAGCCGCAATAAATGTTACCGAAGATTATTACCAGAAGCGGTATTACTACGACCAGCAGAAACGCACCGGTCAATCCCAAAGCAGGGCTGTGCAGAGACAGTAGGGTCGCTATTTGTTCGCTGGAATACTGGGCATTTAACCAGATGCCCCCGACTACGAGATTAAGCAAAAGCACCGCCAATCTGCTCCAAAATCCGCCGTGGTAGATTACTATCAAAGCAAGTATAAAAGCACCAATCAAATACGCCCCATGGGCGTCCGGCAGATATTTGGCCCGATGAACCATTTCTTTAACCTCCGGCCCAATAGGCTCACCGAGAATTTGCGTGGCAAATCTGTGGCCTGATATTTGCAGTGCTGAGACAATAGCTTCGGAGCTTACCGTGGCACCGGTTACGGCATGGACATCGGCAAAGGGCTGTGGCTGAAAAAGCTGACGTCCCTTTAAGGAGTCGCGCCATTCGCCGAGGGGCTCCAGGTACGCGGGCGTTTCGTTTGACCGTATGATATGGAAGTTGACAAGCGAGCCGGCAGCCTCGACGTAAATAGCGAGATTCATCTTACCGCCGAAACCACGAACCTCACCGGCGAGGTCTTCGGAGCTAAAGATATACCCGGTTAGTTTATCATTGGGGTCACAAACCCTAAAATAATCGATTTTTCGAGCGCTATCGCCAAGAACAGTTGATGCTTGCTCGACGCGCAGCTCACCGGCAAGCGCTTGAGCAGCACCCAGCGGCAGTGACGGCCTGAGACGTGCACCGGCGTCGGCGAGCAGGTTCGAGCATAAAACGACCGATACCCCTACGCCAAATAAGATGTAGCCGAGCCTGCGCAATCTAAAAGCGGTTGTATCTAAAGAACGGACTTTTTCCGGCTTGAATATCTTCAGTGCTGCAGGTGGCGCATTGGCCAGAATAAGTATAACAAATACAAATAGCGTTACTTTGGCCCCAAGTACGGGCACAAGTGCAAGACTTGTCACCACCCCTCCTACTGATGCTCCGAGATGGTCGGCGGTTTCGAGCTTACTTCCGGCCTGGCCTGTCTCAAAACCGGAATCGGCAAGCCCTCTGGCGGCGATTGGAAAGTAGCAGCCGGTGCATAAACCACACAGAACAAATGCGACTGCAAAAATCATGTGTGCCGGTTCGGGCCACCGCTCAGCCGGCCAGAAGGCAATCGCGGCCAGAATCAGCGTATGAACAATCATTACTGCGAATAGCAGTATCTCATTTTTGGTCCGCCTCTCGGCTTTCGTATCGCCTCGAACGAGATGCGAAATTAGGGTCGCACCGGTAGTTAAACCCGCCATAAACAAGGACGAAATAATCCCAATGTGCAGATACAGTGAGCCAAAACGGGTTTGATACAGGTACATAAGGACAATTACCACCCCGATTCCGACCCAGCCGGCTGAGAAAACCAAAAACGAACTATCGAAGCCGGATACCGCCACTGTGCCGGCGGGGAATTTCGAATTCTTAAAGACATAGACGGCTCGCAAAATTATAAAAATCAAAAGTGGGATTAGAAAAGCCAGCGGACCTGCCAGAGCCAGGTGTTTAACAAATCTGGTGACTGGTGTTCCGGATTGTTTTGCGGCAAGCAACAGGCTGTACAGATGTGTCAGTGGCCTGGAGTCGCGATTAATCAGCAGGTTCTCGGGCAAATCCGCCCGCGCGTAGTTCTCGAGCGCGGCCTCGGCACGGTCCGGCAAGTAAACCGAAAGTAAAGCTTGTGGAGAGAAAACATCCGCTGCGCCTTCTATCGCTGCGAAGCGGTCCCGCAAAGTGGCGGGGTCGCCGGTCAGGTCTTGAGAATCAGACGCGATAAACCACGTATCCTCGCCGGGTGTCAGAACAAGCTGCGAGAAAACTTTTTCGAGTGTCAGTTTCGTCGAGGCACCAAGATTGATTAGCTCGGTACCCATAATGTTTTCCCCGCCTGCTACGCGGACTGCTAACAGGCCATCGGGCCTTAAAGCCTCTTTAACCTGGCGGTAGAATTCAAGTGTGTAATAGCGGTTGAGGACCGAGCTGGTCGCCTCAGGCAGATTGAGAATCACCATGTCGTAAAATCGCTTCTTTTCAGCTAACAGGGAGCGAATGTCACCGGCAAGGCGGTCAAATCGCTTGTCGCTGATTTTGAACTCCATGGGAATAAAGTCCTCAACCTCCTGCACATATTCGCTGTCGCAATGTGCCCAGGTTACACGCTCAATCTGCGGCAGGCGCAGGAATTCGTAGCAGAGCCCCAGCCCTGAGCCGACAACCAGGACCCTCTCGGCATCAGGATTTTGGCAGAGCCCAATAGCTGCGACCCGCCCGGCCGATTCATGGTCCGGCAATGTTTCGTAAGTGCTGCCTTCACGAACGGCTACCCATTGACCCTGGTAAACTCCGTAAAGATACTCGGCCTGTGCCGTCTGAAATGAACCCTCAGGTGCATCGGCAGGAAACAGCTTCGCCCACTTGATGATTCGCACCTGCTGCATCACAGTCCTGTCAGCACCGACAATCAAACAGGCCAGAATGCATACAGGCACAACGGCCCAAATCCATCTCTTTGCCTTGGCGACCTGGACCCAAAATACCGGTACCGAGACAATAAAGGCCAGTATTAAGAAAACCCTCGCCAAACTAAAACCAGCTCCAAGAAGGATAGTCGCCCCCAGCCCCCCGCAAAAACTTCCCGCCGCTTCAAGAATGTACACGCGCGAGACGGCAAGCCGTTGGTCCTGCCGGACCCAACGGCAGGCGATGGGAAACAGCATCCCCGTGATGATGCTGACCGGCGCATTAACAATTATTGATAAAAGCAGAATAGTCCGGATGGGTAATAGTACATAGGATTCGATGCCCACAAGCTCCCGTGCCTGGATAATTAGTATCAGCTCCAGGATAAAGGCCGGCAGATAACTCAAGAACAGAAGCTCTATGTTTCTCAGCAGTATTTCAGCAAGGGCTTTGGCTCTATAAACGAGTATCGCGCCTAAGCCGACCCACAAAAACCACGAGCCAAAAAAGATGCCGACGCTTATATCGTTGCCTTCGAAGGTGGTGATAAACTCGCGAAAAAGTAAAGTTTGCGCGGCGATAGAAAACAGGCCGTAACTGAATATAAGCAAGCATCGAGCCCCGTTAGAAACCCCAACCGGAGCAGTGGTGGTTTCTCCGGGCGACTTACTTCTAACGGGGCGAGCGAACTTCATTCTTCTTCACCAAAAACAACCGCCTGAAACACCAGAAAGCTCGCGCCTTGCTTCCACGCATCTTCAGGCAGCCCTGCTTTTAGAGACAGGCGACTGAGCATTTGATTAACATCCCAACCTTGCTCGGGTGCAACCTGAGGCAGGAACACAGCCGAGCGACCTTCCTTGTTCAATACGACACCGTCTATACCGGTTCTGATGTCACCAGGTGAGCCAACAGGTTTCGGCGCGGTCAGTGTAGAGATTTCGATTGTAATATCTTTGCATTCGGCCTCTGCCACGGCGGGAAAACGTCTATCGTTAACGCAGGCGTTAATCGCGTTTAGAATGACCGACTTGTACAATGGCCGCTGTGGGAAAATATCGCCTATACAGCCTCTAAGCTGCGAATTTTTCTTGAGTGTTACAAACGCCGCGCGGGGACATCTCATCGCATCACTGATTGTAACGCCCAATTCAGATGCTTGTGGAACCCGTCTGTTCTGAAGGGCATAAACTATTGTTTTGCGGGCTAAGCTCAAAAGTTCTTTCTTGTCCTCATCAGTCAACTCTGGTGCGCTTGCCTGTGGCTCAATCTCGGGACAGTTTTGCCACGCCCCGGAAAAGGCTATGGAAAGATAACTGACAGAATTGGTGAAGTTGCCTGTCAGCTCGCCGGAAGTTACATAATTTATCAAATCAGCCTTGACGCCCTCGCCCAAAGTTGAAAGTAATACGGCAATTGGAATAGAACCGCATATCGTCGCCCCCGTCTTGTACTTATATTCGAGGAAACCTTTACTATCCAGCTTGGCTATATACTCATACGCCCCCATATCAACCTGCTTTATGTTCTCAGGTATATTTTCCGTAAATGGCACATAGCCATGCCCGCGACCATAATGCACAAAATCCGAACTCGCAACTAAGAGCGTTTCGGCATCTACTAAACTTCTCAGAATGGTACCGGCCTTGGTAATCGTCTCTAACGAGCAGCTGCCGGCCACAATCGGTACGAGCTCGAAATCCTTCTGGCTGTATTGCAATAGCGGCAGTTCTATCTGAACACTGTGTTCGTATTTGTGTGCCTGCGGTACGTTCTGAAACAGCGAATATTTCAGAAGTTTGTTTATAAATTCCACATCCAGCGGTATCTGCCCCAGAGGTGTTTCGTAATGCGTTACTCTCGGCACACTCAACATCTCTTCCATCGGGATACGGTGGCTTGGGCCAATAACAACAATCCGCTTATATTTTTTTACAGTGGTTTTCAGCCCCATAACTGCGGTTTGGCCGGAGTACGCGTAACCTGCATGCGGCAAAATCAATGCAATTACATTGTCTATTGGTTTGACCTGAGCTTTTTGGAAAAAGCCTTCAATTTGCTCGCTTAACGCCTCTGCATCGCCAGTGTACCATCCTGCGTCGGCAAGTGACGACCGGAGAACAGCCTTAACAGCTTTGACAGGTTCTTCTTTTTGGGGCTCTTTTATTTCTTTAACTACAGCGGGCTCTCTTGTTTCTTCAACTGCAGCGGGCGGTTCTGGGATATCGGCCTTCCAAAAAACTACAGCAGCAACACCTAAAACCACAATCACCAAAGCCAGCAGAGCGCCCCTTATGAGTCGTTTCTTTAACTGCTTATCCATATCAACCACTCCATTTGCCTTGTTTAGAAATGTCCCTTAGAGTCTTCAAGGAACCAGGATACTTCTTAAGTCGAACAGCCCACATGAATTTCCGTGGCGTAGCTTTCCTTAGGGTTCCCCTTACCAGCCACGAAGCGCCGATGGCAATTGCTGAACCTGCTTTTATTAGTTTGTGAATGAATTTTCTGCGCGTCATTTCCAGACTCCGTAAATCTCTGCTCGGCAATCCGGGCAGCGTCCGTCTTTGAGGCGGTTCTGCAGGATAGTATAGCCGCTTCGCTCGATAAGCAGACTCTTACAACCCGGACAATATGTGTTCTGCCCCTCCTTGCTGCTGATATTTCCTATATAAACGTAGGTTAGCCCTTCGCTCATTGCGATTTCGCGGGCCGTATCCAGTGCCTTCAGCGAAGTGGGCGGCAGATGCTGCATCTTGTAGCGAGGGAAGAACCGCGAAAAATGCAGTGGTGTCTCGCCGCCCAGATTTGCTCTTATCCAGCGGGTGAGCTCGCGTATCTGCTCGGGCTTATCGTTCAGCGTTGGAATAATCAGGTTCGTGACCTCGACAAGTATCCCGCTTGCCTTTGCTGCGATTAGAGCATTCTGGACCGGCTTTAATGTCCCCGAGCAGACCTGCCTGTAAAAGTCCTCGGTAATTCCTTTCAAATCTATGTTTGCTGCGTCGACATACTCTAACAACTTTTTCCACGGCCCTTCATTTATATACCCTGCTGTTACGAGGACGTTGCGTATGTTAGCGTCTCTGGCTAACTTTGCAGTGTCATAGGTATATTCATAATAGATAATTGGGTCGGTATAAGTATATGCCAGAGAAAGGCAATGGGCCTTTCTGCACATTTTCACAAGCTCTTTAGGGGGGCAAATATATGCTTGGCTGTCTTCCGGATTGGCCTGTGATATTTCCCAGTTCTGGCAGTTTTTGCAGTGAAGGTTACAACCGACCGTTGCAATCGAAAGAATTCCGGTGCCCGGCAAAAAATGAAAAAGTGGTTTCTTCTCAATGGGGTCAACATTGATTGAACAGGGATACCCGTAAACAACGGTTCGCAGGATGCCGTCGATATTGATTCTGACCCGGCACTCGCCGCTCTGGCCGGGCTCAATCAGGCACATTTTTGGACATAGTTCGCACTGAACCTTCAATTCAGGCCTCACTTCCTACAGCCCGCAAGTCCCGGGTACGCTCATGCTTTTGTCTATATACTATTGCTCTTGCCCCGTAAACCTGCAGCCCCGGGAACTACCTTGGGTCATTTCATAATGATTATAATAAATTCTTTACAGTCTATATAACCTAAAAAACACCGGCACCAGCTCTATTTCAGAAAATTATTGAGCTCTGCGTTATCGATGGAATACAGTACTGCTTCAGAATTGAATCTATGATTTGTCATTCCTGCGAAAGCTTGTCATTGCGAGCGAAGCGTCGTGCTCCGGTGGGCTCCGCCCAGACGAGAAGCAATCTCTATCGTTCGATGACGTGAGATTGCCACGACTCGACTTCAGCGAGCTCAGCCGAGCCGCAAACCCCAAGCAGCGGGGCGGTTTCAGCAGCGAAGGAATTCATCAGGGCCGATACAGCCGAATATCGTCAAAGTACACCTTACCTGAACCGCCGGCCTGCGGATTGTTTCTGTCGCCGAAGCCAATAGAAATAGTCTCGACATCGGCCAGGTTCACGCCCTGCTCTGCGAACTGCGTCAGGTCGATGGCCCACTCCGTCCAGGTGCTTATCTGCGTTGCATTGGGGTCATCGTAGTAGACCACGGCAGGAGTACCGCTACTGTTGGCTACAGCTACATACATCGGCTCAGGCTCGTTACTAACCATGGTTACACCGATAGCCTCGTCCGTCCACGTCAGCGGACTAACCGTACCGGTGGTCTTGACGTCGGAGAATTCGGCCACACACGTCGCATCAGGGTCATGGCTGGTCAGTGCCAGGCCTATATAGACATCCGTATTCATTGAGATTGTCTGCGGGTTCCACGCCATCGCCCGCCAGCTAGTACCATTACTGGAATAGTAGCCCTTAAAGTTGCCGGCGGCGTCACGTTCTAATTTCACCCAGTAGGGGGCGTTGATTGCTTTTTGCTTATTTGTCGCTATTGACGTGTCACTCGTGGCGCTGGCGTCTGTGCTTGTCCGCGCCTGGAATCTGCATCCGTTGCCGGGCGTAATGTACACTGCGGCGAATTTCGAGCCCGGCTCCAGCGTCTCACGGATCATCACACCGGCCTTGGCCCACGGGTCCGTGTACTCCACGCTGAGCACCTGCGCCTCAATCGTCCCGGCGCCGGACAGTTGCTTGTAGGCGTAGCGGAACTCGTCGGCCTCGTACCAGATATCACTGCCCGAGGCAGCCATCGTGTAGGTGCCCACCGGCCCCTCTACGAACCCTGCCGGATTGCCTCTGAACCACAGCGACAGCGTTGTAACATCTTGTTTGGTCCAATCCCGCGCCGAGCTCAACGTCAAGGTTGCCTCTGAATACTTTGAGAAGCCCTGCTTATTGTTGTCGTATGAATACGGCATTGCCTGGCTGCCTTCGCCAACGATGTTTTCTTCGGTGCAAGAGGCAGTGGTTTCGTCACCCACGGCTGAGCCTGTCTGGTTACCGGGATAGTAGGGCGGATAATCCTGCGTGCTGTAGCCGCGCCCGTCTTTCCATGCGTACCATATCTGGTTCTGGCCGGCATCATAGTCCTCAAAATCGTCCACAATAAGGAACTCTACTGTCGTAAAGCTCCAGACATCACCTTTGTGCGTGGCCGAGCCATCGAACTCATCGACCCGCCAGTAATGAGTGGTACCCAATCCAAGAGGACCCGGAGTATAGGTTGTACCAGACTGGTTGCCTTTGAACTGGCCCGACGATATAGTCGCATCGGCCACAGCAGCTTCATCGCTGTCCAAATACACATCGTGCGAAACTGCATCGGAACCTGCAGTCCAGTAGAGGCTTGCACTCGGGTCCACGTCTACGGCACCATCAAGCGGGTCGGGATTTGAGGTGGTCTTGGGGATAGTAAGGGCTGGAAATTCTATGTCATCAATCCACACAGTATCGTAGCCGTCGGACTCCGAACCGTCCTTTGAATACGTCCACTCAAAAGCCCTTGTGCCCGCTGTCACACCGAAGGACACCTGGGCCCAATCCTCTCTGCCCGACCACTTGTCCTTCTCCACGCCGTCGATGTAAAATTTCAAATAGTCACTGCCTGACTCCGAAGAAACTTTGCGATAGAAGGTGATATTGCCCGATAGGCAGTCAAGTGTCACCCGCAGAGTGGTACTTTCGTTGTGCTCAACCTTATCAGCTCCAGCTTCGGCGCTATAAGTTCCGGAATACTTATCCCGCGATGCGGTGATCCATCTGGCACTGGTATCTCCACGATGTTCCCACAGGAATTTGCTGAAATCACCCGTTTCAAAGTCTTCCGAAGCAGAAGTAGAGGACTCCACAAAATCAATCGCCCATTTGTTCCCCGCAACGGGCTCAAAGTCGCTGGATATTTCTGTAGTCACGACCTGAGGTGCCGTAAAGTAATACCCCGATTTCCTTACGTTGACTGTGTAAGTCGAGTGTGACCTGACTCCCACCAGGGAATAGATACCCTTGCTGTTTGTTACGGTGGTATAGGGACCACCGGGCCCTTGTGCGGTGACCGTAGCATCGCTGATAGGATTGCCCAACGCATCAGTCACCCGCCCGCTGATTATCTCACCTGAATCGGAAGTGAAAATATTATAGATACATTCGTAAACAACGTCAAAAGAAGGGTCGGAACTAATATTGGGCAAGTTGTACCAGGCGTCATTAAAACCGTCCCAACCGAAATTAAGATGGTGGTACAGCGTTGAAGAGTTAAAGCCGTATCCGTCACACAAAACACTGTGTCCATATTCGTGTGTTTTCTGAAAAATGGCGAGCATTACGGGATTATTGGCATCGAGGTTGGGGTTGACCATGTCGCTCAAATCCGGACCGATATAGGGGAAGTTCTCACTGTCGGGGTCCCAATTAACGGCCCAGACCGCATTCTTACACTTGAAAGTATTGGTCAACGCCAGTCTCGCTCCCAAAAAGCTGCCTCCTGAGCCCTCAGCCGTGTATCGCGTACGGATAGCAACACCCGCGTCATAGCAAAGCGCTCCGATGGCCTGTCGTTCTTCTAACTTCGTGCTGCATCCGGGCTCAAGCACCATCAAGTCCCATTGGTACAGCCCGCCATTGCCGTCACCGCCGCGCGTAGACGCTTCTTGCTCGGCGTCATCAACTTTAATCGTAAATTTATGTACACCTATCCCCATGCCCGGGTGCCGATGATAATGCGCTAACTGGGCTATATTGGTGGCGACACAGCCGGAGGGATGGTTGTCGGGCGTGTAGTAGTTAAAGCAATCCTTATTGCAGACATCAATCTGGCCCCATTTGGTTTCCAACAGTGGGGCCACGCGAACATCGGGGATTGAGGTCGCGCCCATTAAGCCAAACCCACCTGCCCGAGTCTCTGCAAGGCTGATAAAATCTCTCCACTTGCTCTGGGTCTCGGTAACTGCTGCCTTTGTGTTCATCCCCAGTGGGCTGAAGGTGCTGCGGACCGCCGCGATTCGCCCATTGAGGTCGTTGGTTACTAATGCCCCTAACGGGTTATCAAGTGAGGGGTCAAAGATGCCGTCATCAGCAAAACCGATAATCGGCTCAACCAAGTCGTCCGCCGAGACAATCACAAATCCGGACGACTGGGTTCCTGCAAAGGCCGGTCCCTGCAAATAGACGATGTAATAAACCGGCTCACCATAGTCATCGGTGAAGGTCTCGACGTTCATCACCTTTGGCGCCAGCACCGTGCCGAGCGGTCGGGGGTCGGCCTTGAGCCAGCCTGTCACTACCATTTCCGCTTCGTATGCCGTTGTCGGCCGTGCCCATAAGCTGCTGCAGCACAATTGCAGCACAACCAGGACAGCCGTAAGAACGATGCTTTTGCATTTCATTTTTTCCTCTCCCGAAAAATTGTTAGTATTTATGGCGTGCCGAATGCGCAATAACCAACGCTGTAAGAGCTGCATAATCTCGAATGAAATTACTTGCATTTAGCTCCTCCTTTGAGAGCTTTGAAAGCAACAAGAGGTGATAAGATTATATAGTCTTTTAAGCCTCGCTGTCAAGAAAATTCACAAAGAATTTTGGGATGTCCAGCAAGCCCCCCACTTCGTAAATTACGAGCCACGTCGAAGATATGCTAAGGGGGAGAACCCCTCACCTACCCACCATTTTGCGAGTATCGAGTATCCAGCATCCAGCATCCAGTATCGAGCGCAGTTCCCCATACCCCCATTCGTCGAAAGAATTATCTCTTCACGAACAAGCTGCCCGGTAGTTGTTTTATGAGGCCCTTTAGCCGCAGCGATATCAAGGCTGCATTAACACTCCCAGCCTTCAATTCTGTATCGGCGATTATTTGCTCTATGTGCGACGGCTCTTTATCCAGGCATTCATAAATCGTCTTTTCAGGGCCGCTCAGCTTCAAATTCCTTGCGTCAAACAATGACCTCTCCATACTTTCAGACGCCTTTGTCGCCGCGGCACTGACGTGGTCTTGCAGTTGTTCACCGATATAGCCGAGCGCCTCGGTCACATCTTCAACGGATTCTATCAGCTTCGCCCCCTGTTTTATCAACTGATGTGCTCCCTTGCTCAACGGCGAATCAATTTTCCCCGGCACCGCCATCACCTCCCGGTTGTACTCCAGTGCAGCTCTGGCAGTAATCAATGCCCCGGAATTCAGACCAGCCTCGACAACAATTGTCCCTAATGACAGTCCCGCTATTATTCTGTTGCGTGGCGGGAAGTTCTCCGACAACGGCTCGTACCGCAGCGGCAATTCGCTAATGCAGGCACCGGATTCGGCTATAAGCTCGAATAGCTTCTTATTCTCCGGCGGAAAGATATTTGCCAGCCCGCAGCCCTGCACCGCAATTGTTCGTCCGCCGGCTGATAACGCGCCCTGATGTGCAGCGGTATCTATCCCGCGGGCCATTCCGGAGCAAATAGTAAAGCCGGCTGAACTTAAAAAATGAGCAAATCGGGAAGATTGCTCCTGGCCATACAAACTGCAATACCGGGAACCAACTATCGAAATGCACAAATTGTCTTGCCGCGTCAAATTACCTTTTATGTAAAGAACAGGCGGAGGATCGTAAATCTGTTTCAATACCGGCGGATAGCGCTTATCGTCAAGACTGATTATCCAGACGCCGAGCTTCTGTGCCAGCTCCAGCTCAGCGGTAGCATCGAATTTGGCACGCGTTGCGGCGATTCGTTCGGCAATTTTGAAACCCACCCCATCAATTTTAGCCAGCTCACTGACCGAAGCACCTAATGCCCGGTCCACCGAGCCGAAATGTTTTATAAACTTTGCAAAAGTGCTTGGGCCGACACGGTCGGTTCTAATTAGCTTGAGCCATTTTTCAGTATCAACGGAATTGGGCTGTGGTTTTGCCATCCTTAGCTTCTCGGCGAGCAGAAATTATAAAGACACAGGCACCCGCCCATTCGGCTGCGCTCAGGGCAGGCTCTACGCGGCCACAAGCTTCACGAATTCGCATTTAACCACAAAGACCACGAGGGCACAAAGAAAAATTGGCCGCTGATGTCTGGAATTAGCCAAACGATAGAAAATTCTTCAAAAAACGCCAAAATTTTCCTTGAAATCGAGGCCGCTAATATGGTATAAATAAAATAGATGGAGTCTATGCCTGTGTTGACTGCTATGCGCTAATTTTTGGGGCTTAGCAGGTAAAACTTATGCCCGCGTGGGCGGGTATTTTGTAATTTTCAGCCAAATTAGCTGAAGAATTATCAGGCGATGTACGGAACCGTCGCAGTTGTGTGCTTCGCAGTTAAGATTGTAGCATTTCAGTCAGCGGCCCATATTGGGCTTTTGCTCGTCCGGCGAAGCCCAGCCGGAGTCGGAAAGGAAGGAGGTAAAGTCAAGTCGTAAAGAAATTGTTCTGGGCAAGCACAAAACAAGAACTAAGAAGTCAGAAGCCAGAAGTCAGAATTGGAAATCATCGTCTATCCTACATTCTGTATTCTGCTTTCTGTATTCGGTGCTTGTTGAAAACGACCCCGATAAGTCGGGGTTCTGGTGTATAGCCAAAGCATAGTTATCTAACTCTTTTTGAAGGAGGAATATTATGTGCAGGAAATTGATTTATTTATTTTCTTTTGTTTTGGTGCTGGGTCTGGTCGGTAATGCCGCAGGCCAGATCGCCACCAATCCTATCCCGCCTAATGGCAGCGATTATGACCAGAACTGGATAGCCCTTGGTTGGGTGGCTGGAGCTGGTGCAGTCTCGCACGATTTGTACCTCGGCGACAATTTTGCTGATGTGAATAACGGCACCGGCGGGACATTCAGAGGCAACCAAGCCGTAACGACCTTTCTCGCCGGCTTTCCCGGCTCTCCTTATCCCGAAGGTCTTGTTCCAGGCACGACATACTACTGGCGGGTCGATGGGGTTCAGGCCGACGCCACGGTAATCAAAGGCCTGGTCTGGAGCTTCACGTTTATCGGCCCAACTGCTCGTAATCCCAGCCCGATCGACGGCGGCAGATTTATCAACCTCGATGCCCAACTTAGCTGGAGCCTTGGTGCCGGGGCGATTATGCACTATGTGTACTTCGGCGATAATCAGGCCGATGTGGATGCCGGCACCGGCGGTACGGACAAAGGCGTCGCGATGACTACGACCTTTGATCCGGGGGCCCTTACATCGGCAACCACTTACTACTGGCGGATCGACCAGTTCGACGGCATCACCACGCACAAAGGTGATATCTGGAGCTTTAGAACAAAACCCGTTTTCGCCGTCCTTGACCCCAATCTTGTCGGCTGGTGGAAGCTTGATGATGAGGGTACCGGTACCGTCATTGACTATTCCGGCAACGGCAATGACGGAACGATCCACGGTGACCCCCAGTTTGTGCCCGGGGTTGACGGTGATGCCCTCGAGTTCGACGGCGATGACTACGTGACCATAGACGGCTACAAGGGCGTTGTTGGCGACGGGACTAACACACCGCCTTTCAGCATAACTGCGTGGATTAGGAAGGAAGGCCCCACCGGTGGCGACGGTGAAATTGTGGGCTGGGGCAGCACCGGGGGTGGTAACAGACTGGAATTCCGGTTCAACGGCGGCAACAACAGAGTGCGCATTGAATGCGGCGGCGGCAACATCCAGGGTGACGTCGCCCTGACCGCCGGTGAATGGATCCACGTCGCGGTCACACTGGAGGCGAACTCGACGTACAACAGTGATACGGGCGTGAATTTCTACTTTGACGGCGTGCTCGTCAATAGGCCAAATTCTGACAATGACCCAATCCATCCGATCGCAAACTTCGATGTCATAATGGGTCAGCGCTACAATCAAAGCAACGAAAGGTGGTTCATCGGCGTGCTTGATGACGTCCGCATCTACGACAAGGCACTAACGGCCGAAGAGATTGGCAGGACTATGATGGGTGACCCCAGACTCGCCTGGGCGCAGAGCCCGGCTGATCAGTCCGAACCGTTCATCGAGGACGCCATCCTTAGCTGGACGCCGGGCGATTCTGCAGCTCAGCATGATGTGTACCTCGACATCAGTGAACTGGCCGTGCTCGATGCCGAGGCATCCGATACGACCGGCATATATCGGGGCCGGCAGGATGCCAACAGCTATACTCCACCTAAAACCCTCGAATTCGGCGAGACTTACTACTGGCGGGTCGATGAGGTCGAGGCCGACGGCACCACGATGTACACAGGACGGGTCCAGAGCTTTACGATAGCCGACTTCATTGTCGTCGATGATTTTGAGTCCTACAATGACCTTGACCCCGCTAACCCAGAGAGCAAGAGGATATTCCTGACGTGGGTAGATGGATTTGACGACCCTCTAAATGGTGCTACTGTAGGCTATTTTGATACTCCTTTTGCCGAGACCGATACCGTTAACTCGGGCGTTCAAGCCATGCCCTATTTCTACGACAACAGCGCCGGGAACTCTGAGGCAACCATGACGTTGACCTCGGTGCGTGATTGGACCAAACACGGTGTTAAAGCACTGTCCTTGTGGTTCCAGGGTTATCCCGTATCTGTCGGCAGCTTCACAGAAGAGCCGCCCGGCGTCTACACGATGGCCGCCAGAAGCGCCGATAATATCTCGGGTGAGTCCGACGAGTTCCACTTCGCCTACCAGGAGCTCACCGGCCCCGGCCAGATTATAGCCAAGGTCGAGTGGGTGAACGACGCCGACGACAACGCCCAGGCCGGCGTGATGATTCGTGATACGCTTGACCCGAATTCCGCGCACGCTACAGTGCTGCTCGAAACAAATGACATCGCAGCCGACGCGGACCTTCGCTTCCGGCGTCGCCCGACCTCGGTCGAAGGCAGCACCACCACGACAGTAGATGGCCCCATGGCTCCGCAGTGGCTCAAAATAGAGCGCGACATGGCCGGCAACGTTACGGGCTCTTATTCCGCTGACGGCGTTACGTGGACGGACCTTGGTGGTGAGGTCATCAACATGGGTACACCTATGTATGTAGGTCTGGTGGTGGCAAGCGAGAACGCTGGTGTCACGTGCGAGGCCCAATTCTCCAACGTCCAGATCACCGGCGCCAGTGGCCAGTGGGCCAACCAGGATATCGGCACACTCAGCAATGACCCTGCGCCGATGTATGTAGCCCTGGCCAATAGCGGCGGCACGCCTGCGGTCGTCTACTACGATGACCCCGATGTAACGCAGACAGGCGGCTGGACGCAATGGAATATCGACCTCAAGCAGTTTGCAGATCAGGGCGTGAACCTGACCAATGTCGACTCGATTTCTATCGGCTTCGGCGACAAGGCCAATCCACAGCCTGGCGGTTCTGGTAAGATGTACTTTGACGATATTCGGCTGTATCGGCCCAGATGCATGCTTGAGCTTCTACAACCTGCAGGCGATTTCAACGGTGATTGTATAGTTGACTGTTTAGACCTTGAGGTAATGGCAGCCGACTGGCTCGAAAGTGATTCGGTTGTTTCGAACGCAGCTCCCGACCCGGCCGGCTTGGTGGTACATTACACGTTTGACGGCAATGCAAGCGACAGTTCCGGCAACAACCACCACGGCATCGAAAAGGGCGGCCCAACCTATGTGGAGGGCAAGTTCGGCCAGGCAATTCGCCTCGACGGTTTCGACGACTATGTAGCAATTCCAGATGTAAACTACACCGGTACCGACTATCCGGAAGTAACTGTCTGCGCCTGGATTCGTACGACCGATGAGGAAGGGCAGATTGTTTCCTTTGACCGCAGTGAGAACTACCGTCTGGAGGTTGGTGGTCAGTACGCCGGAGGTCCCGGCCTGGTAGGTTGGCATCTGTATACAGGGGGCGTTCAGATCGATAGTAACTTGGATGCCAGCTTTCCTGCCAATACCGGGCGCGTCGATGACGGGCAGTGGCACCATCTGGCAGGAGTATTCAACAACGGCACGATGACTATCTACATCGATGGTAATCCGAAGACACCATATTTCGGTGAAGCCACTTTCGGAAGGGGCAGATACCCGCGCTGGGGTTTCGTAGGAAGCGGCTCGGAGGCAAGTTACCCGCCGCCCACCGGCAGAGCGAACGGGGAATACATTGACGCCGATTTGGACGAGGTGTATATCTACCACCGTGCTCTGTCAGAGGCCGAGATTAGGTATCTGGCTGACGATACACCCGGCGATGGCGAGCTGCATGTTCCGGTGCCTTCTGTTGCTAATATCTCCAATGAAGAACCGCCTCTCTCCAGGTCGGTTAACTTCAAGGACTTTGCTCTCCTTGCGGATGGTTGGCTTGATGTACAACTCTGGCCGACACAGTAACAGCGTTGTGATATAAGGCTGATTAAATTCCCGCCCCGCACTACCATGCGGGGCGGGAATGACATAAGGATTTGCACCACTTGTACCTGCCTGCACCTGTCGCCTTACGCAGGCACAGGTGCGGTTACCCCTGCTGCCACGACTTGCGTTGTGCGACGCAGAGGCAGGCAAGTGCAGGTAATGCGGGGCCTATACCGGTTGTTTCGGTATAGGCCCCGTTTGTATTAATGAGCATTAAGGTCGAACGTTCACCTTGAACTACGAATCACGATTCACAGGATACTAATCGACGGCCCCTTCGAGTTTTTTCTTGACGGCGGGACGGCTAATTTGGTACAAATAGAGTTTGCAAAGCGTCTGGATTTTGCTTTCACATTTTGTGGCGTCTTTCCAGCTTTTTGATAAACGAGAAGCTATTATGCGAGGCAGGGACATGCTGAGTTAACGGTCGGCCTTTGACCGAAGGACGGGGTGTCAAGTCGCAAAAAATTACCCTGTCAGCAATAACGTGTAGCGAAGCTGGAAATTATTATCGGTTATTTTGTTTGAAGGAGGATTATTATGCGTAAGAAATTGATTTATTTATCTTCTTTGGTTTTAGTGCTGGGCCTGGTTAGTGACACCAGCGGCCAGGTCGACAGGGGTAGAATCCTGTTCGAGTATTGGACGGGTGTTATTGGACGTACTGTTGACAACCTGTTGAATGACCCTCGGTATCCGGACAACCCAGATGATTGGGAGTACCGAACCAGTTTCCAGAGGACGAAGGCGGAGGAGTATGGGGAGAGCTATGGATGCCGGGTCAGTGGTTACCTGTATCCGCCCGCTACAGGAGATTACACGCTGTGGATATATAGTGATGACTATAGTCAACTGTTGCTGAGCCCTGATGACGACCCCACCAAAGCAGTGGAGATCGCCAGCGTGCCCGGCTGGACCAACGATAACGAGTGGACCAAGTACCCCGAGCAGCAGTCGGCGCCGCAAACGCTGGAAGCTGGTAAGAAGTACTATATCGAAGCCCTCTTCAAGGAAGCCGGCGGCGGCGACTGCGTGGGCGTTGGATGGGCAGGTCCGACCATCGGGACAGGTCCTGTGATTATCGACGGGATGTATCTGTCACCTGTGATCAGGGAAGCCCATTTTCAAGCTAGTGACCCCGACCCGCCTGATGGTGCTATCCATCCAGGCACACGGGTGACCCTGAGCTGGTCACCTGCAGCTTACGCGGTCTCGCACAATGTGTACTTCGGTGACAATTTTGACCATGTAAACAACGGCACCGGCGGCACGTTTCAGGGTAACCAGACCACAGTGAATCTTCCGGTCGGTTTTCCTGGACTTGCGTATCCGGAGGGTTTCACTCCAGGGGTGACATACTACTGGCGAATCGACGAGGTCAATGATCTGGACCCGGATAGTCCATGGAAAGGTAGTGTCTGGAGCTTTGCGACGCCGCCCAGCACGGCGTATGACCCCGACCCCCCTGACCGTGCCAGATTTGTGGACGCGGATGTAACCCTTGGCTGGACGGCAGGCATGAATGCGAAACTGCACCATGTGTACTTCGGCGACAACTTTGCCGATGTGAATAACGGCACCGGCGGCACGTACAAAGGGCCCGTGGCAGGTCCAAGCTATACGCCCGGGGCCCTTGCAAATGATGCACGTTACTACTGGCGGATCGATGAATTCGATGTCCCGGCCACGCATAAAGGCGACCTCTGGCGTTTCAGAACGTTGCCCGAGATAACCATTACCGACCCCAATCTCCTCGGCTGGTGGAAGTTTGATAGGGGTTTTGGTACTGCTGTCCTTGATTGGTCCGGCCATGGCAATGACGGCACGCTGGAAGGCGAGCCGCAATGGGTGGCTGGGTATGATGGCGATGCTCTGGAGTTGAACGGTGATGATTGTGTGAGCATAGATGGTTATAAGGGCGTTCTTGGCGGACATGCCTTCAGCATAACTGCGTGGATTCGGGCTGGACAGAATGGTGAAATTGTGGGCTGGGGCCAGCCGACCAACGGTCAAAGAGTGGAATTCCGGATCGCCGCTGGTACGCTGCGCTGTGAGAATGGCGGCGGCGACCGTAATGTCCAGGGTCAGACCGAGGTGTGGGACAATCAGTGGTACCACGTTGCGGTGACAGTAAAAGAGAACGCAACGATCTCATACCCGGATGTGATAATTTACCTGGACGGCCAAGACGACACAATATCCACTACATATGCCGAGCCGTTTAATCTCATCGCCAACTATGATGTTACAATGGGTCAGCGCTACGATCGTACCCTCGCCAGGTTCTTCGCAGGGGTGATTGATGACGTCCGCATCTACGATAGGGTGCTGACGCATGAAGAGATTAAGCAAACGATGCGGGGTGACCCCACACTTGCCTGGGACCCGAAGCCGACTAACGGCTCAACGTTGAACATCAATGATGCACTGCCCCTTAGCTGGTCGCCTGGAGATAGTGCATCTGGGCACGATGTATACCTCGGCACTGATAGAACCGCTGTGGCCGATGCTGATACATCAACCACCGGCATTTATCGAGGCCGACAGAATGTTACCAGCTATACTGCCCCCGAAGGTGTTGAATGGGGCCAGAGCTACTACTGGCGAGTCGATGAGTATAATACCGACGCGACGGTCAGCACAG
>JAUXAL010000031.1 GCA_030619925.1 Phycisphaerae bacterium
AGTATGCCGGCAGAGAGTCTTTGGCTGTGCGCAACGCTACTTTGGCCAGTGCTACTGGCGATTTGGTCATTTTTCTTTTCGTTTTCATATATCATAAATCGGCTAACTTCCACCAGAAAATCCAACCTTTTCAACAGAGCAAAGTGACTGTCCATAGTTTTGAAATTGGAAATCCAACCATTAGAGCAGTTTACGTTTTCATGCTCTGTGTTCCGATAAGTTTTATATGAACGCTTTCTATAGAATTAAGTAGACGTGTTCTCCATGCTCTAAAGCATGTTTTTTGGCCACGACCTATCCATTTCCCGGAGGAATCCCAAAAATTGCCTCTACCTCTTAAAGTGGTTCTTTCATTATGACGAAAGACTCCATGCCGGACTCGTTGGATGGCGATGGGGGGCACATTGAAACTCATAATTTAGGAGGCAGGTAATGGTGAACATACAGAAGAAGCAGATTGCTCAACGTTTGGTAAGCACATTTTTGATTCTCATGTTGCTCGTCTTAGGATGTGCTGACAGGTATGGTCGGGTCCTGAAGCCGGTACATGATCGTGTCGAAATTTCGAAAACTCATTCGGAATTTTCTCTCTTGGCTAACAGTTCAGAACTGCCGATCAAGTATGTAAGTGAAGGTAAAATCGGCGTTTCCAAAGTCGAAATGGACCTGGAAACAGCCGATGCTGGTGATTTACAGGCTCGTGCAGAATTGAATAAAAAGTTGGCTGATTTCAATGCCCGCCGCATGGAAGTGGAAGCGCAAGCCAACAAAAACCTTTCTGAAGCTGATGCTCTTCGTAAAAAGTGCAACAGGGAATACGGTAAGGCCATGGCACAAATCACAGCAAGAGAAGCAGAACTTGATGTTCTCATCGAACGGAAAGGCACAATCGTAGCGTCATTAATCAAAGAAAGCGACAGCCAACGTAACGATATTATCGCTAACGGACGTGAAAAGTTCGACCGCGAAACGGCTCATATTGAACAGTTCAAAGAGATTCAAAACGCGATTGGAGTCGAAAGCAGTGCTAAAATTCTTGAAATGACAGAGGCCTCGAAAGCGACCCGGGAACGGGCCGATGCCACCGTATTAGAACTTGAGGCGAAAGCTCACGCGGTTAAACTGGAAAAGACAGCTCGCGTAGATGAGCTTGATGAGCAAATCAAATCTACCACTATTCAGACAAAATCGGAAGCCGACAGACTCAATGCCACCCACGAAGCAATCCTTAAGGATGCGACGGCTCATGTAAAAGAGCTTCGTACCAAAGCCGCTACTATTGAGGCGAATCTTGCGAATGAAGAGTATAAATTAAGACTGACAGAAGCCGCGTCTGTCAAGGCCGAAGCGCTGGCGAAAACACAAGAGAAATCCGCCAATGCGCCTACCCGCCTTGAAAAGGCCTTGGCTGAAATTGCCCGTCTTCGGGCGGAGATTAACCATCATCAGGCCAGCTCATCCGCTAACTACGAATCGCAGCTTGCTGAAATTCAGGCCAAACTCAACGATGAGCTCAATGAAGTCAAGAAACTCCGAGTTGGTTCGGACAGGGCCGAACAGGTCGCTCGTGCCGAATTTGTTAAGGCAGAAGCCGCCGCTCGTGCCGAGGCCGTACGTCAAACAGCGATTCATGCCGAAGCTGTAGCCGAAGCACAGAAACTTGAGATTATCGCCGATGCCGAAGCCGAAGCGGCAAAAATCAAACAGGAAGTCTTAGAAGAAATTGCGTCTAAAAAAGCGGCCAATAAAGTGGAAATCGACGAGAACACCACTGCCGTATCAGAGCAGCCGGAAGAACTGCACGAGGTGCCGGATGTTCCGCAAGTCCAGGCTGTCGCGGCCAGGATAGAACCGGATCACATCACAGACTATCGCAGAGGCCTTGCGGAGGTTATGAGAACCAGGGCGAAAGCTAACGCGTACGAATTGGTCACAGAAGCGACATTCGCAGAAGCCAAAACAAATCTCATGGCCGTAAAAACACAGGAAGATGCCATTGCATCAGAAAAGTTAGGCATCGCGGATGCTCTTGAAGCCCAGGCTCGTTCACGGTTCAGCGAAATTGAAACCAAGACCGAAAAAGAGATAGATGTCGTAGAATCAAAATACCGCCAGCACCTTGTGCAAGCGGCATCCTTCCGTAAGGAAAAAGAAGCCGAGGTCATGGATTATCAGAGTCAAGCGGACGCTCTGGGGCAGATTGTCAACGCCCGCGCAAAACAACTTCTTGCAGAAGCAGAAGCCGTTACTAAGATCGGCCAAAATGAGGTTAAAGAATTAAAAGTTGTGCTTTGGGCCGTACAACAGCGCGGCGAAGCCCAGTATTCAAAACTCATGGCAGAAGCCGAAAGTATCTCTGATTCGCAAGAAGCTCTTGCACTACAGATTGATGCGCAGATTGATTCTGCCCACAGATATCTTAGCGCAGAACTGGCCAAAATTGAAAGTACAATCCAATCGGCGGAAAGAATCGCACAAGCCGATTTACAACAGGCATTGGCGCAAGCGACCGTTCTGCGACAAAAAACAGATGCAGAAATCAGCCGCACTAACGCACAATTTACAATGGAACATGCGATATTGAAGACAGAGATAGAACGAGACAGAAAACTGGCATTAAGTCAGAGCCTCCGGGGCGAAGCTGTCTGTGACCGTATGATGGCAGACGCAAATACAAGCAAAACGTGCAAAAATGCCAACATTGATGCTGAACATGCGACCGCGCGAGCCGACATGAATATTATGCTGGCTGCCAACTCTGCAAAACGTAAGACCGCACAGGTCTATCTTGATGCTGTAAAAGCCAGGTTCAACGCACGAATACAGCAAGTCAAGGCCGAACGTGTAATCGACATGGCCGATAAGAACAGTGCGACGGCTTTAAAACGAACCGATTTAACCAGTGCACTGGCTGAAGCGATGGCCGCCCGTGAAGATTCTAAGCGGAAACTGACTGAACTGCGGGAAAAACAGGTCATGCTTCATACCGCTTCTTTGGTGAACTGGTCTGTCAAACTTGCCAGTTTTCAAAATGACAGTACAGAGTTCGAAGCGGTTGAAATGGATTCCAATTAGCTCGTCGAAATGCCTGTACCTGAAACGACTCCTGTAACCCACACGGTAACCTGGGGTCTTGACGACGGTGGCTAATTTCAGGAAGAATCACAACAACGAAGCAGGACGGATGAACAGGAGCCGTCCTGCTTTTTTTGGGTTCTTCCGAGGATAATTAAAGGTGTCAGGAACCTTTTTTAGGTCTTTCCCGTATTTTGGAGCCTCGGCCACTTTGGCATTCATTTAATCTTCTTTTCTTTTTTCAATTTTCGTTTTTCCTTTGGATCAAGCTTGGCCTTTTTCTGTTGTTCTCTTTTGCCTTTATCTTTTTTCCCCTTGTCGCCCATATCTGTTTCTCCTTACTTGAAAATGACTTGTATTTTTTAACCTGTCCCCGAAATCCTTATCGATCATAAAACCAGGGACAGATATGGGGCTGTTTATTCCCCAAACATTCCGCCGGCTTCATATGTACGCTTATAATTCGGCATTTAAAGAACAATGTAATCACAAAAAAGCGTTTCATCAAAAGAAAAAGGTGTGCAATGCACACCAAAACTCTGAACTTTGGATCGTGAAACGAGATTCTTGACTTGGCTTTCGGCTGACGATTTGCGATTCCCGGTTGAGTTTATGCTTGAATTTAGAACGGTCTTGGTTACACTTTAGCAGCCGGCTTGGTTTTTTCGTCCGGCAGATAGAGAGGTAAGAAGGCAAATCGACAGGAAGGAGTTGGATTGTGCAGCCGGTTAGAGACATTACACGTCGTAGCTTTCTGAAAAAGGCATCAGGTGCCGCTGTGGGGGTGATGGGTTTGCCGTATATCGTTTCGTCCTCGGCTTTAGGTAAGGCCGGCAGCGTCGCGGCGAGCGAGCGAATTGTGATGGGCTTTATCGGTACGGGCGGCCGAGGGGGATCGCTGCTGCGTAATTTTATGCACCTGCCGGATGCGCAGGTCGTGGCGGTCTGTGACGTGAAACGGCCAAACCGCGACAGGACCCTGCAGGCGGTAGATAAGCACTACGGCAGGAAGGTATGCAAGGCGTACAACGATTTCCGCAGCCTTTGCGGGCGCAGCGATATTGATGCGGTCGTGGTTGCTTCCACGGACCACTGGCACGTGCTGCACGCACTTACGGCGGTGCGGGCGGGAAAGGATGTGTACTGCGAGAAACCGTTAGGGATGAGCGTCGAGCAGGGGCAGGTGCTGCGGCGAGAGGTTAATCGGTACGGCCGCGTGTTTCAGTTCGGCACGCAGGAGCGGTCGAGCCGAAATTCCCGTTTTGCCTGCGAGATGGTTCGCAGCGGCCGGGTCGGTAAGATTCACAAAATCACGGTTGCCTCCCGGTACAGCCGGGCTTCGGAGGACTATCCGCCGATGCCGGTCCCTGACTGGCTGGATTACGACCTGTGGCTGGGGGCGGCGCCCTGGGCACCCTACACGGCAAACCGGGTCAGTAATGGCCACTGGTTCCATATCAGCGATTACGCGCTGGGATTTATGGCCGGCTGCGGGATTCATACGATTGACATCGCTACGTGGGGCAACGGGACAGACCTGACCGGGCCGGTGGAGGTCGAAGGGGCCGGGGAATTCCCCCGCGACGGACTGTGCAACTGTGCGACAGGCTGGGACGTAAATCTTAAATTCGCTAACGGCGTGACAATGAACTTTACCGACGGCGAGAGAAATCCGCTCGGCGTTCGTTTTGAAGGGGCAGACGGCTGGGTGTTCGTGAAGGAAGAGCATTTAGGCGGTAAGGTCGATGCGCATCCGAAGTCGTTGTTGAGCAAGGTAATCGGGCCGGAAGAGGTGCATCTGCCGGTCAGTGACCACCACCAGCAGAATTTCTTAGACTGCGTCAAGACCAGGGCCAGAACGGTGGCCCCGGTTGAGGTGGCGGTTCGCTCGGATACGCTCTGCCAGCTCAGTGACATTACGATGCGATTAGGTCGCAAGCTGAGGTGGGACCCGGAAAAGGAAAGGTTCATAAACGATGCCCAGGCAAACCGCATGCTGACCCGGCCGATGCGCAGTCCGTGGCGCTTATAAAATTGATTATTGAAAAACTCGTTATATTTGCTGGGAGCTTTTGTTATGAAGGCAAGAGAAATTAACCGACGTCAGTTTTTGAGACGGACCATGGGTGCGGCTGTGGGTGCGGTAAGGTTCCCGTATGTAGTTTCGTCGTCGGCGCTGGGTAAGGCCGGCAGCGTTGCCGCCAGTAATCGAATCACCGTTGGTTGCGTCGGCGTTGGGCCGCGGGGCACCGCGGTGATGCGAAACTTTCTTGCTGAAAAAGATGCTCGTGTGGTGGCGGTCTGCGACGTCAAAAGCCGCGTGTGCCGGGCAGCCCGGAAGCTGGTGAACGAGCATTACCAAAGCGACGGATGCGCAGCTTATAATGACTTTCGTAAATTGATTGGGCGCGATGACATTGACGTTGTTCTTGCCGCCACGCCGGACCACTGGCACGTGCTGGTAGCCCTGGCGGCGGTAAAGGCGGGCAAGGATATCTATCTCGAAAAGCCGATGGGGCTAAGCCTGGAGCAGGACCAGGCCCTGCGCGCCGCAGTGCATCGCTACGGGAGAGTCTTTCAGTTCGGGACCCAGCAGCGTTCGAGCCGCAATTTCCGTTTTGCGTGCGAGCTGGCACTGAACGGCCGGCTCGGAAAACTCCACACGATAAATGTATGGTCACCCGGCAGCAGCCAGGGCGGCTCGCCGGAACCCGTGCCGGTACCGCAATGGCTTGATTACGATATGTGGCTGGGGCCCGCTCCTTATAAGCCGTACACGAAAGACCGCTGCTCGAACAAGCTGTGGTGGTTCATTTCCGACTACGCCATCGGCTTTATCGCCGGCTGGGGCATTCATCCTGTGGACATCGCCGTGTGGGGCGGCGGCGACAAGCTTGCCGGCCCGGTGGAAATCGAAGGCAGGGGCGTTTGGCCTACCGAAGGCGTATGCGACACGGCCATGAACTGGAATGTCACTCTCAAGTATGCTGGCGGTGTCACTATGAACTTTACCGGCAATCCGTTCCCTGAAGAATGGCGCAAACGCTACGGAAGAACAGGCTCGCACGGCACGGCCTTTGAGGGTACGGACGGATGGGTGCACGTCGACCGTTCCGGCATTAACGCTCATCCAAAGAAGCTGCTTCAAACGAAGTTCGGGCCGAACGAAATTGGCCTGTACAAGAGCAGCAGCCACGTCAGGAATCTGCTGGACTGCGTGAAAAGCCGGGCCAAGACGATATGTCCCATTGATGAGGCTGTGCAGGCAGATATAATATGCCAAATCAGTGACATCGCCATACGACTTGAACAAAAACTTAAATGGGACCCGAAGAAGGAACTCTTTGTCAATAATGACGCAGCTAACCGCAGGCTCTCGCGCCCGATGCGCAGCGGCTGGGTGCTCTGAAATTGATTATTTACTATTGATGATTGATTAATTGGTAATCTTCGTACAGCAACCGCTTTAAGAACTTGTTTTAAGGAGAAAAGTCAAATGGAAAGAAAGTTAGTCCCAATGCTATTGTGTGTGTGCATTCTTTTTGCAGGCTGTCAAACAGTGGAAAAGCACTATTCTGAAACAACAGGCTGGATAAACCTTTTTGACGGTAAGAGCCTCAATGGCTGGAAGGCCGGCGAGAATAAAGGGGCCTTCACCGTGCGCGGCGGTATGATAGTCATTGATGGCAAGCGCAGCCATCTCTACTATGTCGGGCCTATCGAAAACGCCGACTTCAAGAATTTCGAGTTCAAGGCCGACGTTATGACCGAACGCGGAGCCAACTCCGGTATGTACTTCCATACCGCTTACCAGGAAACCGGCTGGCCCAGCAGGGGCTACGAGGTGCAGGTCAACAACACGCACAGCGATTGGAGGAAGACCGGCAGTCTCTACGGCGTAAAGGATGTTCGCAGGTCACCGGCCAAGGACAACAAGTGGTTCACCCAGCACATAATCGTCCGGGACAAGCGGATTATCATTAAAGTCAATGGCAGAACTACGGTCGATTACACTGAGCCGGAAAACGTCAGCTATCCGGATTTCCCGGGACGCAAAGTATCCCACGGGACCTTTGCACTGCAAGGACACGACCCGAAAAGCGTCGTTTACTTCAAGAACATAATGGTCAAACCGCTGCCCTCGAAACCGACAGAGAAGATCAAGGCCGTCGTGGTTACAGGCGGACACAAGTTTGAGCACGAGCCGTTCTTTTCGCTGTTCGAGAGCTACGATGATATTGAGTACGTCGAGGCCGAACAGAAAGACCACAGCGAGATATTTGAGGATATCAGCGACTGGGATTACGACGTGATAGTGTTGTACAACATGACACAGAACATATCGCGACAGCGCCGGCAGAACTTCATTAAGCTGCTCAATCGCGGCGTAGGGCTGGTGGCACTGCACCATACGATGGGCTCATTCCAGACGTGGGGCCAGTATCGCAAGATCGTCGGGGGCAAATACTATTTGAAACCCAAGGCCGGTGACAGCGTGCAGCGCGAGGGCAGCACATTTAAGCACGATGTGGACATTAAGGTGCACATTGCGGATGCGTCACATCCGATTACACGCGGTATGAGTGATTTCGAGATAAACGACGAGACGTATAAGAGCTGCGGCTTCGAAAAGAGCAATCACGTACTCCTGACCACGGACCATCCCACAAGCGACAAATCGATTGGCTGGGTCAGGCGATACGGCAAGGCCAGGGTCTGTGGTATCCAGCTTGGTCACGGCCCACTTGCGTACGCAGACCCAAACTACCGCCGGCTGGTTGTGCGCGCAATCAGATGGTCCGCCGGCAGACTGGATTAGATTTGAGGCGGCGGCGACCGTGATAACAGCTCCTCTTTGCGCTGCTCATTTCAAACGTTAGGCAATAGAGACAACAAGAATGGAACGAACGAAGAATGTGAAAACGAAAATATTGCTGCTCTGTGTCATGATTTTCATGTGCGCAATAGTCGCAACGAAGGTGTTGGCGGCGGAGTACCCCGTGACAGACACGGCAGTAAAAGATATTCCAGCCATTCGCAAACCAGCCTACCTGGAGTCTTATGTGGACCCGGTGTTTGGCACCAAAGTGACACGAATAACCGGAAATCCCGATGCCGGTGTACCAAACGTCAACGGCATATGGGCCAAAATCGCACGCCACCGCTACTCCAAGAGTGCTGCCTGGAATTGCGACCAGTCCCTTCTTTATCTCGCAATACACCAGGGCCGACCGAACAGACTCTTTCTTGGTGGCGAGAATTATGCCGTGCGCTTTGCTCGTCATAATGGACCCGGCAGAGATATGGGATGGCATCCTCAAAGGCCTGATATAATGGTCTATGTCAGAGACAACGCCATAGGCTACTGGGATGTCCGAAAGGACACGACCGAGGTCATCGCCACCTTCCCGGGCTACTGTGAATTCCGCATTGGACCGGGGGAGGGGAACCTGTCCCTGGACGGCCGGCTTATCGTCGTCGTTGGAAAGAAGGGCAAAGACCGTATCGCGTTCGCATACGATATGAAGAAAAAGCACAAGTACCCTGATATAATTTTAAATGACGTGAGGGTGGACTGGGTTTCGGTCTCTGCCTCCGGCAGGTATATCGTTCTTTGCGGGCGAATCAACAGCGAGAGAGGTGACCAGACACAGGTCTATGACCTCGAAGGCAGCAAGGTCACAGAACTGTGGGAGAAATACGGTCGGCCCAGTCACTACGATCTGACGGTCGACGAAAACGGTGATGACATTGCCGTCGGCGTCTCCAAGTCCAAACCGGACGTTGGACGGGTGATAAAGCGTCGCCTGCGGGACGGAAAGGTGACTGTCCTGACGTCCGGGGGCTACGCCGGTCACACGTCGACGCGAAATGTCAGGCGTCCGGGCTGGGCATACGTAACGTATCAAGGTCGGGGGTCGGCATGGCCGCCATACTGGGACGAAGTGGTTGCCGTAAAACTGGACGGCAGCATGACCGCCGAGCGTATAGCGCATTTGCACACAAAAAGAATCGACTACCTGACAGAGGCCCACGCCGTTCCTTCCCCCGATGGCAAACGCGTCCTGTGGGCAAGCAACTGGGAGTCCTCTTCCGGACGCTCGATAGGGACCTATGTCGCAGATACGCGAGGAATCGTTCAGATGGCTCGATGAGGAAAACCAGGTAAAGCTTGGGAATTGAAGAAATTGGAAAAGCCGCGAAAGAATTGAAAAATCACGGCGTCTGTCTGCAGAAACTGAAAAAAGTACAACAACGCTACTCTATTATATGGCGTTGTAGAACTAAGAAAGGCATCAAAATGAAAAGAGGTCTGAATAATGTTCTCTTAACGGCCGCTTTGTCGGCGATGGTACTTGTATTTTGCTCCTGCAAGAAGCAGGCTGATTCTGAAGAACAATCCTCTGAGCGACAAGTGCAAAAGAGTAATGCACAGGTAAGCGTAACGAAAAGACCTGATACAAGTAAATCAAATTCGTACTATTGTACAAATCAGTCTCCTCTGGCGGGAAATTTTTTGGCCAAGCTTCCTCTGGGCAGCATACGTCCGGGCGGCTGGCTAAAGCACCAAATCGACCTGATGGCAGAAGGCATGACCGGCCATCTGACTGAGTTGAGCCGTTTTCTGACGGACGACAGCGGCTGGTTCGGCACCGACGAAGATGGCTGGGAGGAACAACCCTACTGGCTGCGCGGCTTTTACCCAATGGCGGTAATCAGTGGGAACAAGCGGTGTCTGACAGAGGCGGATCGGTGGATGGAGGCTGTTTTAACAAGCCAGGATGAGGATGGCTATTTCGGCGCACGATATAACAAGCGCCTTGTTGGCAAAGACGGGAGGGTACTGGCAGACCTCTGGCCACACATGGTGATGCTGGACGCGGTAATCCAGCATTACGAACATACCGGTGATGAACGGGTGATTCCTTTTATGAAGCGTTTCTTCGAGTTCTGCCGCGAGCTGCCGGACGGTATGTTCCTTCCCAGGGTCACCTGGGGGCAATACGACAGCTACAAGCAGGATTTCGGAAGCTGGCACCCCAGGATTCAATTGAAACGGGCAGGTGACATGCTTAGCCATATCTACTGGCTTTACAACCACACCGGGGACGAGTGGCTCTTGAAGCTGGCAAGCCGATTCTATGACCACATCCTGCCGCCCATGGGCGAGTGGCTCGACGACCACGTGGTGCATTTCACCCAGCGTTTTGCGTACCCGGGCATCTATTGGCAGCAGTCAGGTCAGGCCTGGCAGCTGGCTCAGACCGAATACTGGTACGCTCAGCATCTCGGTACCTGGGGCCAGCAGCCGCGGGGCATCTTCGGAGCCGATGAGCGCATCAGGCCGGGCAAGACCGACCCCCGCCAGGCGATTGAGACCTGCGCAATGGGGGAATTCGCCAAGAACTTCTATCTGCTCGGACGCATCACAGGCAAATGTCTCTACGCCGACCGCTGTGAGGATGTGATACTCAACCATTTCCCCGCTTCTCAGACGCCCGATTTGAAGGCGTTACACTATCTGACCGCATCGAATCAACCCCAGCTGGATGCTGCGAGGAATCACGAATACCACAATAGGGGGCTGCAGCTGCTATACTCACCACATATTCATCGGTGCTGCCAGCACAATGTGGCAATGACCTGGCCGTGGTATGTGCAGAACCTGTGGCAGGCGACGGCGGACAATGGGGTGGCGGCGTGGCTATATGCTGCATCGGATGTCACGGTGAAAGTCGGTCAGCAGGGCAAAGAGGTTACGATCCGTGCGAAGACCGATTACCCCTTCAAAGGCACTGTGGAGATGGCTGTCATAGCAGGCGAGCCGGTCGAATTCCCGCTGTATCTGCGTGTGCCGCGGTGGTGCAGGGGCTTTTCTGTGGCGGTAAATGGCCAGAAGCTGAATGTGGATGCACAGCCGCAGATGTATGTGCGCATTGAGCGCCTGTGGTCGAAAAGTGACAGGGTCGATATCGAGATGCCGATGGGAATATCTTTGACCGAATGGCCACGCACCGGCAGCGTGACCGTTGACCGCGGCCCGTTGAGTTACTCGGTCAGAATTGAAGAAAGATGGAAACAATACGGGACCAATGAAAAGTGGCCCGAGTGGGAGGTATTTCCGGGCAGTCCGTGGAACTACGGACTTCTGATAGACCGCGACAACCCGGGAATGTCCCTGAAAGTAACAGTAAGAGACACCGTATCGGAGCAACCATGGACGGTCGAAGATGCGCCTGTGCAGATCAAGGCGAAAGCGAAACGTATTGCTAACTGGAAGCTCGAGAACAATACCGTCGAAGAGCTCCAGCCAAGCCCTGTCAAGTCGGACGGGCCGGAAGAAACGATTATAATGATTCCTTTGGGTTGTGCTCGCCTACGGATGTCATGCCTGCCAACGATAGGTGACGGGCCAAACGCGCATGAATGGCAAGTTCATCCGAAGTTGTAGTGCTTTGTTACGGCTTCGGTGACGTGCCAGGTGCACTCGAGGTTCTCGGGGAAAACCACGAGGTCGCCGGGGCCGAAACTTACCGAATCTTTGCCGTCCGCAACCGTTACTGCGCCCTCAATGAGGAGACAGGTCTCTTTTTCCGTGTATGTCCAGTCGAAGCTGCTGGGTTCGCACTTCCAGATCGGCCAGGCCTTACAGGCCGCCGCCTCTTCGTCGGACGGCTTTTTGACAATCACATCTTTTACGCTTGGCATATTGTTTTGCTCCTTTGACTTTTATCGGTTTAGGCTGTATTATACCTGAAGCCCGCTCCTTTGCAAGGGGCGGGCTGAAGCAGCCCATTTTGGAATATGCAACAGAGATTTTTATTAAAGGCCGGCAGCGCCGGCCTTGAACTCCGCAGGACGCCTAACGGCGAGACTTGCCTTCCAGGCTCCGGCGGGCTCCGCCTCGACGAGCTGCGGGCTTAGACGCTTTTATTGTTATCGGGAAATCGGAACGTTGTGCAGCAGGAGGGGAAGTAATTGATTATTTACTATTGATGATTGATAATTGGTATCTGTTGCGGAAAATAAAAAACTGACGATGTCACCCCTGCGAGGGACCCCGCCTTGCGGGAACTCAGAGCAGGGGTCCAGAGCGAAAAAGCTGGATTCCCGCTTCCGCGGGAATGACAAATACTGTTTCGGCAACAGGAGCTAATTGATTATTCCGCTACGAACTACGAACTGAAAGGGGATTATTATGGAGACTGTTTTGCAGACAAACATGGCAGTGGCTGAGCCGAATCGAGGCAAGGTGCGTGACATATATGATTTGGGCGATAAGCTGCTCATAGTTGCAACCGACAGGATAAGCGCTTTTGATGTGGTTATGGCTAACGGCATACCCTGTAAGGGGATTATTCTGACGCAGATTTCGCGGTTCTGGTTCGATTTTCTAAGCCCGGATGTTGAGCATCATTTAATAAGCGATGATGTGGCAAGTTTCCCGGAGCCGTTTTGCAACTATTCCGACCAGCTGGCCGGGCGGAGTATGCTGGTTAGAAAGGCTGAAGTTCTGCCGATTGAATGTGTGGTGCGCGGGTACTTGGCAGGCTCGGGCTGGAAAGAATATCAGGACAGCGGGACAGTTTGCGGCCAAAAGCTGCCGTCCGGATTGCGACAGTGTCAGAAGCTGCCGGAATTGATTTTTACCCCGGCAACCAAGGCCGAGAGGGGAACACACGATGAGAATATCAGCTTCGAGCGATGTGTGGATGTTATCGGCTCCGAAGCGGCAAACTATGTGCGGGATAAGAGTATGGAGATTTTCGAAAAGGCCGGCAAATATGCCGAGAGCAAAGGAATGATCCTGGCTGATACGAAGTTTGAGTGGGGAGTCATTGACGGCAAGATTATTTTGATTGACGAGGTTTTGACGCCGGACTCTTCGCGTTTTTGGCCTGCGGACAAATACCAGGCCGGCAGAGACCAAGAGAGTTTCGATAAGCAGTTTGTTCGCAATTATCTCGAAAGTATAAATTTCGACAAATCAGGTCCGGGCGTTGAGCTGCCCGATGATATCAGGGCCAAAACCAGCGAAAAATACATCGAGGCATACGAGTACCTGACGGGCAAAAAGTTTGAGGCGCCAATTAGTTGAGACTTGAATAGCAGAATCACCAAATTTTACTGGATGCAGTTGTTAGTGCTTGCCGGTGTTCATTTCCTGGTCGATATGTTCGCGAGTATGCTGCCTGCTATCCTTCCTGCGATCCGGGCCGAATTCACATTAAGCTTTTCTCTGGGTGGTCTTGTTTTGGTCGCACTGCTTATGACGAGCAACGGCGTTCAGCCGCTGGTCGGCCATATGCGTGCCGGCAGGCGCAGGCCGTTGTTTTTGCATCTTGGGCTGATTCTGGCCGCCAGTATATGCCTGCTGGGTGCTCTGCCGAGAGGAGGCGGCGCTTTTGCCATAATGATTGTACTTGCGGTGGTCAGTGGCTGCGGGATAGCGATAGTGCACCCCGAAGCGCTGCGGGCAGTTCACTGGCTCAGAAGGATTCCGCCGGCGACCAGCACAGCCGTGTTTATGGCCGGTGGTTTTCTGGGGTACGCAAGCGGTGGAGCGGTCTCGGCCTTTCTTGTCTCTCGCTTCGGTCTGCAGGGTCTGTATCCTCTGGCCCTGTGTCCGGTTATCGGTATTGTAATGGTAATATTCCTGAGAATCCGCCTGGCGGTTGAGCGGAAAGTGCGCAATAACAACCAGGGCCGAACAGACGAGAACCGGCTGGGTTTTTGGCTGATAATGGCTATGGCAATGCCGGCGGCTGTCTCTACGCTCGTTCTTGCAACACTTTTGCCGACAGTACTCAATGAGCTTGGTTTTGAGCTTACTTTCGGCGGCTTTTCCACAATGATGTTCGGTCTGGGGGGAGCGGTAGGCTCATTTGTGTGGGCGAATATCGCCCGCAAAAAGGGCGAGCTGAACTGTTCAATTGCCGCACTTTTCCTTGTGATTCCTTTCCTGGTGGCGTACCTGGTATTAATAGAGACGAGAGTAGCTATATGGATACTGTTTGGTGTCGGCTTCTGTGCAGTTTCAGCCTACATATTGATGATAACCTTATCGAGATACGCCGCGGGGCTGAGCCTCGGACAGCGAATGGGCTTTATGGTAGGCGGTACGTGGGCATTGGCCAATGTTGTTTTTATGGCCTTGCTGCCTGTTGCTGAGCATTTCGGTACAAATTTTATCCTTAAGTTTACGCCTCTGGGCTATTTGTGCTCAGGTCTCTTTGGACTTTTCATCGTGCTGAAAGCCCAAAGGTCGGCCGGGGCGAAATTACCGGCTGCTAAACGGGACGTGCTTTAGAGAATAGCCGCTCGGCGTAGCTGTAATGATGTTCGGTACAGCGTTTGCAAAGCAAAGATGCTTACAATCCCCAGGCCTTGGCGAAGGCGCGGAAGCTGCGGTCGAAAGCTTTCTCGACGTCGGCGGGGAAACAGCAGCCGGGAAGCTGCTTGCTTGACAGGTGATAGCTTATACACTCACAGCACATTCCCTTTCTCTCACAGCCGGGGTATGTACAGCCGCAATCTTTTAGATTTTGCTCTTTATTGCATTCCATATTCTAACCTCTTCAACAGAAATCGTAATTCTTAAACCAGAGACTAAAAAGTTCATAGTTCATTGTTCGTAGTTCATAGAAAGGAAGAACAACTAAATTCAATAATAAATAGTCAATAGTAAATAGTCAATTGAAATGCAACTCGATAATGTCTTTGTCGTTTAGGACATGGTTTCTCTGTGCGTTTTGGCCGTCGTAGACACCTGTGCCCCAGATTCTTGCGAATTTCAGTTTCTCAGCTAATTGGCGGTGAATGCCGGTTGCCAGGTCCATGACGGTTGAGCCGGCCGGCAGTGTGAATGGGTCCGTCATATCGGCGGGTTTGCCCGGCGGCTTGGCGTATATGCGTATTATATCTAACAATCTAAAGAACGTAGCGGGCAGTTCCTCAAGGCCGGTACCGGTCTCGGCAGAGATTTCAACAAACTCAAAGCGGTGTTTGCACAATTCTTTCAGGGTTCCAAGGGCGCCAGGTTTGGCGATGTCGGATTTTGTGCAGATGCAAAACGCTTTCTTAGCAAGAATATTACCTTGACCATCAACAGCCGGAGTTTCGCCATCGATAAGCAGGTTTTTTGAGTCGAGAAAATCCAGACAGATGCGAAACTGCTGCTGCATGTCGGCGGAAAGGTCAATGACGATAGCAATCAGGTCGCAGTTGCGGTATGTTCCGACCTGGCCTGGGGCGAGATAGTCGGCAGTAATCGGCGGCGTATCCACTAATTGAATCTGGATATCCTCGAACTTTACCATTCCGGGCACAGGCGCGGCGGTTGCGAATGGGAAATCGGCGACGTTAACTTTCGCGTTTGTCAGGGCGGCAACGATGGAGCTTTTGCCGGAATTTGGCGCGCCCAAAAGAACAATTTGCCCTGCACCACTTCGCGGAACGTGGAAGACGTCAATGTGTTTGGCCCGCTCTTTTTTTGTGGTGGTATCTTTTAGTTTGCTTAGTTTGCGGCGCAGGTCCGCCCGCAAATGGTCGGTGCCCTTGTGCTTGGGCATAACGCGCAGCATCTGTTCGAGCGCCAGGAGTTTTTCGTCCGGGCTTGCCGCCTCACGAAACCACTTTTCAGCCTTCAAATATTCAGGTGTAAGATTAGCAGGCATAGTCCAAAAACTCTAAATCCTAATCCCCAAATCCGAAACAAATCCCAATGTCTCAAACTCAAAACCTAAAACGCTTTGTTCTTCCAATCATTTGGATTTTGAAATTGTTTAGTGCTTTGTGCTTGGTATTTAGGATTTTGCTCTACTCTGTCACCTTCTCAGCAACAAGGTCTCCGAGCTCGGCGGTTGAGTAGCCCATTCGGCCGGCCTGGAGCGATTTTATCTTGTTGGCGGTTATGAACATCACCGCCTTTTCGGTGGCATCTGCAGCTTTTTCTTCGCCGAGCGCGCCGAGCATCATTTGCGCCGCGCAGATAGCCGCCAGCGGATTGATAACACCTTTGCCGGTGTATTTTGGTGCGCTTCCGCCGATAGGCTCAAACATACTGACTCCTTCGGGGTTGATATTTCCGCCGGCCGCGATGCCCATACCGCCCTGTACTATTGCACCAAGGTCGGTGATGATGTCGCCGAACATATTGCCGGTTACGATAACATCGAACCATTCCGGGTTCTTGACCATCCACATACAGGTGGCATCTACGTGATAATATTCCCTTTCTATATCGGGATATTCGGCCTCGCCCATTTCGTGGAAGGCCCGCTCCCACAGGTCGTATATATAAGTCAGCACATTGGTTTTGCCGCACAAAGCGAGGGTGTTCTTCTTGCCCTTACCGCGTGCCTTCTTGCCGTACTTGCGAGCGTATTCGAATGCGTATTTTAAGCAGCGGTCGACCTGGAAGCGATTATAGACAGCCGACTGCACGGCTATTTCCTCGGGCGTACCTTTCATTGTAAAGCCGCCCGTGCCGGTGTAGAGGTCGCCGGTGTTTTCGCGAACAACAACGAAGTCTATATCTTCCGGCCCTTTATCTTTCAGCGGCGTCTCCACGCCGGGATAGAGCTTGACCGGCCGCAAATTTATATATTGGTCCAGCTCAAATCGGGCCTTGAGCAGAATACCCTTTTCGAGGATACCCGGTGCAACGTCCGGGTGGCCGATTGCACCTAACAGGATTGCATCGAATTTGCGAAGCTCTTCGATGGCGCTGTCGGGCAGAGTTTCACCGGTCCTTTTGTATCTTTCGCCGCCGAAATCGAATTCTGTTAAAACGACTTTGAAACTGAACTTATCGGCTGCGGCTTTTAACACCTTGACCGCCTCGGCGGTTACTTCCGGCCCGGTCCCGTCACCGGGTATCACAGCAATCTTGTACACTTTTATCTTCCTTTCTTTATTAACCACAGATTTCACGGATTCTTAACCACAGATTTCACAGATAAACATTCACTTGTCATTCCCACTTCCTTGTGTCATTCCCGCGGAAGCGGGAATCCAGATATTTAGCCCCGCGTTTTACGCGGGGTTCGTTTGTTCTAATTGCCGATACTATACTCTCCAGGTACCTGGTTATCAAGAGAATCTATGAGTGGTAGCCACTGAATGAGCGAAGCGAATGAAGTAGATGGAAAAAATGTTTCAACAAACAGAGCATTATAGCAAAACCCGTGGCTTTCTATTGATGCCATAGGCTATGGTCGACAGCATCTGCAAAGGCGGATAACTATAAGTTATCCCATAACCCCGTAAAAGTCATGTTGTCAAAGCCGAAAACGCAACTTTGCACAGGTTTTGGGATAGGTTTAACACCTAATATACTTAGGTATTGTGCCGGCACCAACCCATCAAAAAGTCAGCACTTCCAATTTCCATGTTCTAAGTAACACCTAATATGCTTAGGTATTGTGCCGGCACCAACCTATCAAAAAGTCAGCACTTCCAATTTCCATGTTCTAAATAATACCTAAGATACTTAGGTAATGGCAATTAGCTTATTCATATTTTTTGAAAAAACGAGCCATTCGGTTCGGTTTGCCAAAAGTAGTTTTTTTCCTTTTGCGGTTAGAGAATAATACTTTCTCTTTCTTGAAAGTCCAGCAGGTTTCCGTTTGCTTTTAATCAGTCCTGCTTTTTCCATCTTGTGCAGGGCTGTATAAACGGCTGATTGACGCCATTGGAAAAAGCCTTTTGTTTTTTGATGAGCTGTCTGGATAAGCGCGTAGCCGTACATTTGCTGCTTTTCGAGCATTGAAAGAATCACAAATTTGATGCTCCCTTTTATAATCTGCTGGTAAAACATCTACGGTCTCCTTTCATTATAGTAGAAGGATGAATATATAAATAATACCTAATATACTTAGGTATTATTTGAAAATCAACCAAAAAAGAGCAGAAACACAAACAAAAAGGGAGCAGGAGCACAAATATGGCAGACGGTTATCAAGAGAATCTACATGGTATGCCGCGCAGCGCCCCTTACGGGACTTACGGCAGTGGCACGAAAGGCGAAGCACCACTTGTCATTCCTGCGTAAGCAGGAATCCAGCCTTTCATGAATAGGGTGTGTAACTTACTTGCTATACTCTGCAAGTACCTGATTATCAATAAAATCTACACAGTATGCCTTAGGGCAGTCGCGGCAAAGAAATGTAGGGTGCGATACTCGTGCTTCGTAGCGATGCTAACTTCGCAGAGTAGCATTTCGCACCACTTGTCTTGCACATGCAGAAATAACTTGACATCTCTCCACACTTTGAATATTCTGCTCCTTAACGGAAGAAGCAGCACCGAACCTCTTACACAAAAAGAAAGAAGTCTGTATTTGGCGTTTTATAAAGGATGTATAATCGTTGTTGTGCGCAAAGTAAATAATAAGCATAACATGGGCGAGAGTAGATCTAAAGGAATAATGCAAAATGAAACATACTACACATATTTACTTGGCGGCGAAGGGGATTGAGTTCCTATACGAAGGTCTGGAAAACCTGCGCTACGCAACCACGAACCGAAGAGCGGTTTCGGCAACGAGATCAAAACGGCGGCGGGAGGGAAAGGTTCTTCAGCGAATGCTCATGCACTATCAGGATGCTATTAGCGAGGCTTCCTGGGCCCCTGATGATATCCTCAGCGACAAATCCCAATACCATACCTTCAAGCTGTTTACGGACCGGGATTTCCCTGACAGTAGTGCATTTGCGAAGGAAATTCATGGCGGTCAATACTATCGAGCCTCCGGCGGTGGCGGTCTTCCCTATAAGGTGGACCATCTTGCGCGGGTTATATCAGACATGAATAAGTTGAGGAGATACAACGATCGCTGCTCAATGAATCAGATCATGTATCAATTCCTGCTCATATCGCATTATATCGTCGATGCCCATGTCCCAATGCATTGTGACTTGAGAGATGACCCGCCCTCAGCCAGAGACACAACCAAGCCAAGGAACGGAAACTACTACTCTGATGCTTTGCATAGTGAAATAGAACAAATTTGGGAAGATGCCGTCAAACCAGTGGCGATAGATGAGGAAATCATTAAAGCCAAACGGAAAGATGATGATAGGCCGGCGCCCTCATTGTCCCAACAAGTTCAGTTTAACGTTACTAATGATGACCATTGCGATGAAATAATACCTTACGTGATCCCTGATAATAACTTGATGCAGTATATGATAGACTTATGTATCCAGACGAAGGAAAGAGCCCTTCAGTTATTCCCCATAGACGACCCGTTCAATTGGAACCAACAGATTTTCTCCACGATGACAAGAGAGATATTTGCCCGGACAATAGGAAATTTGATAACGGTATGGATATGGATCTGGGGTGAAAGGTAAGAAGCCCTGCAGGCGTGCGATACTCGTGCTTCGTAGCGAAGCTAACTTCGCAGAGTAGCATTTCGCACCACTGAATATTGCGTTGCCCTTCAGTCGGACGCTAAAGTCGGCGGCAAGCGTTACTGAACTGACAGGTTCGACGACTCCTTCAATTTGAAAATCTTTACACTTGGGATCCCCTCAATGAAATCTAAAATTGGCTCTGTCCCATCCTTCAAAATCTCTGATTGAGTGTCCCAGAAAGAATCGAAGATTATCATTGCATCATCTGAATGGCGACTATATTTTTTCTTGAATGAAAGGAAGGCTTCTGCCAAGTAAACGGAGGCATTGCTTGAACAATTTTGACGAAGTATTCGCAAAAATCGATTCGCTGCCGCATAAGTAAGTACTCCTGGTCCGTAATACCAGCCCCTTCCTTTTTCAAAATCACCTCGAATATCAGGATTTCCGTGTTCATCATGGTAAGTTGAAAGAACGGCCTCAAGAATTAAAACACATGTGCCAATTTGCTCCACCAATCTGGCGACTTCCTTGATGGTGGCTCCGAATTGTAGCGTTGCTGGCTCCTTGATGTCTGCATGCATGATACCACACGAAGCCGCATCATGAGAGTAACCCAAATCAATGGCTACATGTCGACAATATCTTATATCTATATTTGCCTGATATGTAATCATCTCATAAGTCGAACATAATAATATACAACACTTTTTGCTAGCAATTTAGGGGCTTGGCCCTGCGGCCTTGTCTTTAGCTCTTTCGTCTATAACCTATTCTCCCAGAATTGGTGCGATTCATCGCACCCTACCTACTTACCCAGAATCTTGTATATGGCCTGGAATTTGTCTTTGTAAGAATCTCTTTCCTCGCAGAGGGTCTGGGCCTTTCTGTATAAGTTCTCGCGCGTCAATTGTATTAGTTCACGGATAATTTCTTTATCATCTTGGCGTGCTTTCTTTTGAAGGCGTTTGAGTCTGTTAGTAATACTCCTTTGAACACCTTCGAGCTGGTTGAGCGTAATGTTATCATCAGGATTTTGCTTAGGACTCATTGTTTAAGACCTCCCGCAGATATCTTTAGCGTTCTTTTTGGACCAATTTGTTTATAAGACCGCCGGCTTTAATAATTTCCAGCGCAAAGTCAGGCAGCGGCTTAAAATTGATATCAACACTGGTTGTTTTGTTCTTAATCAAGCCGGCTTTGTAATCAATTTCCAGTTCGTCGCCGTCATTGATTTTTCCGAGCGCATCCGGCGATTCTATAATATAAAAGCCGTTATTAATGGCGTTGCGATAGAAGATTCGGGCGAAAGACTTGGCGATGACGGTTTGCACACCGACGCCTCGGATAGCCCAGACGGCGTGCTCCCTACTGGAACCACAGCCGAAGTTCTCGCCGGCGACAATCACATCACCCGGTTTGACCTTCTTGACAAACTCTACATCCAGGTCTTCGAGACAATGTTTTGCCAGCTCGGCCTCGTCGTCGGTAGTTAAATACCTCGCCGGAATAATCTCGTCGGTGTTGATATGGTCCCTATCATAAACATGCGCTACACTCATCTTTATAACCTCAGATAAAAGTTTGATCTCTCGATTGTAATATTTATGTGCCTAAAGGCACGGGTCTCTTTTGTAAACATGGGCTTTGGCCATAATCTTACCTTGTAGGTTAAATCCTAAATCCTAATTTCTAAATTCTAAACAAGTACGAATTTTCAAATATCAAATGTCGTAAACATTAACTATATGGAGCCATTGTGAAACAATTATCCATTTTCTTTGTCAGGTCTTTTTATGTTCACTTCGTTCAAATCCTAAATTCTAATATCTAAATCCTCCGCAGTCCTAGGGATTCCTTTCGGAGGACACCTTGCGGTGGAAACAATACTAAAACCTGTCCTGAGCAACGTCGAAGGATTCTAAGTTCAAATGTTCAAAACGTTATTTACTATGTTTTGAATTTTGGTCATTTGCTCGCACCTGTGGTAACGCGAGTACAGGTGAATTTGTTTAGCATTTAGAATTTAGATATTAGGATTTTTTCATAAGTACTTCCTTGGATCAGCTAACTTTCCTTCTACCGCGCTTGCGGCGGCGGTGGCTGGGCTGGCTAAATAGACTTCGCTTTCCGGATGTCCCATTCGGCCGACAAAATTTCTGTTTGTTGTGCTGACGCACTTTTCGCCTGCGGCCAGAACGCCCATAAAACCGCCGAGGCACGCCCCGCAGGTTGGTGCGGCTATAACGCAGCCGGCGTCGTAGAATATGTCGAACAGGCCTTCGTCTTTTGCCTGCTTCCAGATTGTCGGCGTCGCAGGCACAACTATTGTGCGAATGGCAACTTGTTTTCCTTCGAGGATTTTTGCAACGATTCGCAGGTCCTCGATTCGGCCGTTTGTGCAGCTTCCGATATAAGCCTGGTCCATTTCTTTGCCGGCGCATTCGGCGATGGGGACACCGCCGCTCGGCAGATGCGGTAGGGCTACCATCGGCTCGATTTTTGAACAGTCGAACTCCTCGACGCCGACGTATTGGGCATCCTCATCAGATTCATACACGGTATAATCGGTCTTTTCTTTCAGGTGCTCATCAAGATATTGCTTTGTTACCTCGTCGAAACCTATAATACCGCTCTTTGCGCCGGCTTCGATAGCCATGTTTGTTATGGTCATTCTCGCTTCGCTCGACATCTCGGCTAGGGCCGGGCCGACAAATTCCATCGCTCTGTAAAGTGCGCCGTCGGTGCCGATTCTTGCGATGACGGCAAGGATAACGTCTTTACTATAAACGCCGGTGCCGAGCGAGCCGTTGAGCACAAACTTCATTGAAGCCGGGACCTTGAACCATAACTGTCCCGTCGCAATTGCCGCCGCTACGTCAGTTGAGCCGATGCCGGTGCTAAATGCCGCGAATGCCCCGTAGGTACACGTGTGCGAGTCGGGTCCAACGATAACTTCGCCGGGCCGAATGTGTCCCTGTTCGGGCAGCAGTGCGTGACAGACGCCGGCCCTGCCGAGCTTGTAATAATATTTTATTTTGTGGCGCCTTGCCCATTCGTCGAGTCGTTTGTGAAGCTCGGCGCTTTTGATGTCCTTGGCCGGCTGAAAATGGTCAGGCGTTACAACGATTCTTTCCGGGTCGAACACTTTGTCGATACCTTTTTCGACGAGCATTGAAATAGCCGGCGGCGTTGTAACATCAACACACATAACAACATCGATCTTTGCATCTATAAGCTCGCCCGGCACGACTTTTTCTTTGCCGGCCGCCTTAGCCAGGATTTTCTCGGTAATTGTCATACTCATAGGTTTTCGTTTCTTCCCTTTCTTTTTTTACCGCGGTGTTCGCTGAGTTCACAGAGAAAAAAATCAAATGGAGATACTAGATGCCTGCATGGAGGCACAAAACGAGTATCGAGAATCAAGAATCGAGTATCAAGTTTTACAGTTCGACTTTTAATTCCGACGCCCCACCTTTTGTTGCAACCATTCTGTTAATTGCATCGATGTAAGCTTTCGCACTCGCTTCAATGATGTCGGTGGAGATGCCTCGGCCTATGAAGGTTCTGCCGTCTTCGGTGATTCTGACCGTTGCTTCGCCGAGTGCCTCTTTGCCGCCGGTAACTGCTCTTATTGAGTAGTTTTCGAGCTTGGGTGATTGTCCGGTGGCTTCTTTGATGGCTTCATAAGCTGCATCCACCGGGCCGTCGCCACATGCCGCGGCCTGTTTGGTTTCGTCCTTAGTTTTTATTCTGACACTTGCGGTCGGCAAAGTGCCTGTCCCGCAGGACACGTGCAGATACTGCAACTCATAAATCTGCTCTACAACATGAATCTCGTCACTGATTATGGCCGCAAGGTCCTCGTCAAAGACTTCTGTTTTCTTGTCAGCCACGGCTAAAAATCGTTCGTATGTCTTATCCAGCTCTGCTTTAGACAATGTATACCCCATCTCTTTGAGACGATGTTGAAGGCCATGACGTCCTGTGCGCGCTGTTAGAACGACACGACTTTCGGCAAGGCCGATAGTCTCAGGCCTCATAATCTCATAAGTTTCTCGCTTTTTCAGAAACCCGTCCACGTGAATACCGGAGCTGTGGGCAAAAGCATTGCGTCCCACGACCGCTTTATTGGCAGGAACAGGCATTCCCAGCATATCAGCAACCATTCTGCTCGTTCGATAGAACTCGCGCGTGTTGATGTTTGTTTCGACTTCTTCAAAGAAGTCACGGCGTGTATGGATTGCCATGACTACCTCTTCAATGGCAGCGTTACCGGCCCGTTCGCCGACACCGTTGATAGTCCCTTCCACCTGGCGTGCGCCGTTCTTTACGCCTGCCAGCGAATTCGCTACAGCCATTCCCAAATCGTCGTGGCAATGCACGCTGATTATCGCCTTGGCAATGTTCGGCACATTGGCTCGAATGTCCCGGATGAGAGCACCATACTGTTCGGGTATGGAGTAACCCGTGGTGTCGGGGATGTTGACAACAGTAGCCCCCGCATCAATAACAGCCTCAAGAATCTCGTAGAGAAAGGCCCGTTCGGCCCGCCCGGAATCTTCAGCGTAAAATTCGATATCGTCGGTATATTGAGTGGTGTGCTTTACCGCCTCAACGGCCATCTTCAGGATTGTGGCCTGCTTTTCCTTCATTGTCTTGCCGTATTTATCATCTGCGAATTTTCCCGCGATGTGAATCTCGGAGACGCCGATACCCGTATGGATGCGCGACCTTTTGGCTTTTTTCAGGGCCTTTTGGCAGATCTCGATATCGTCTTTGATGGCCCGGGTTAAGCCGCAAATGACGGGCCCTTCAATTTGTTCGGATATCAAGCGTACGGCCTCGAAATCTTCGGGTGACGAGGCGGGGAATCCAGCTTCTATTATGTCAACGTTCAGGCGTACCAACTGCCGGGCGATTTCCAGCTTCTCTCTTGCTCCCAACCGGGTCCCGGCCGCCTGCTCGCCGTCCCGTAACGTGGTATCGAAAATTTGAACTTTTTCTTTAGACATCTGCTTTTTCTCCCAAAATTTATACTGATTGCGGCCAATTATGCCCCAAGCAGGGTTAGAGCCTATCATAATAACCCTCTGGCTTCGATCGGCTGCGTCGGTCGTGGCCTGCGTCAGGCTGCATCGACAATGCTGTACATTGCCTGTTTCGCCTTCCTTGTCCACAATCGACTCGCTCGGTCTCTGGCCTACGAGAGGTTATTAAGATACACTCTTCAATTGCCACGAGTTTACGAAAAAAACGAAAGGATTAAAATAGATTTTTGTTGTGGATGAATTATTGCGCCTTGCGGCGCAATAGCAGCAGACTCAGGCCAAGAACAGCCTTGTGGAAAGAACAAGCTTTGTACATTTCGTTCATAGAAGTAATTATACGATCAAAACTCATTTTTTTATAACTTTTTTTGAAAAAAAGATAAAAAAAATCTAAATTTTTTATGTGCTTAAAAAGAGTGTATAGAGGTAGCGATTCTAGTATCTAACAGCGATGCGGAGGTCTAAATCAAGGGTGTCACGGGGTACTCCACCAATAGGGGGTGAGTATTAAACGAAGGGTCCCACATTTACCTACATAGTGGATAGACCATAGTTTTTCGCCGCTACGGCAAGGAGCTTAAGCGACAGCGGTGGTGTTAGGTCGCCCATAGGCGACAGATAGTCAACAAAAGATGTGCTGTATGAAAGGAAAACTGAAAAAGAGAGGGGAGGCACATTGTCTTTCGTGCGATGAGAGGTGGAGAAATAACGACAATTTGTAACTATGTGCTTGAGGTAAAAAATTTAAAAAGATCTGAAACTGAAATTTGAAAGGAAACATTCATGTATCGGAATTTCGATTTTGCAAGAGGATTTGCGCCAACGGTTGTCGAAGACCTACATCTTGCTGAAGAATATCTATATTTTATGAGAGATGCTCACGGATGTATATTGAAAATAGGAGCTGCATTTGAAGACCTCATTGTTCATTACGTGAGCATAAAAGAAGATATCAGTTTTCCATTTCAGCCAACGTTATGTGACTACATTAATTTGTTTGAACGTAAAGAGAGTTGCCCCAAGAAAATCATACTGGCAATGAAATATCTACGCCAGAAGCGAAACTTAGCAAATCATGAAGGCTGGAGCAGAGAATACGATGCGGAGGTATGCCTTGTGAAAATGCACAACATTTTGGCTTGGTGCATTAGAAAGTATGGACTTGGAGCTCCAACTAAATACCAAGCAGTAAATGGAATCCTTGAGCAAGACACCGACTTCAGGGATATGTTCGAGTCTTTTTTGATTCCAGGAATTTAGTTGAAGTGTTTTAGAGAAAGAATTTTATATTTTGCGAGGGAAATAAAAAGATGAACTGGTTTTATTTATTTTTAATAGGTTATGCTCTTTACAAAACATTCTGGGAAAATGCGAAAGAACCAAATAATTACACAACTCCCCTGGATAGTTCGAGAAAAGCAATTACCTATACTCCTTCGGACAAGACATTAGAATATCAGAGATTTGCTCAAGAAGACAAACAAAAAGTTGAGTTGGAAGCAAAGCGGAGGGAAGAAGAGTTGGAGCGACTAAGACGAGAAGCGAAGACTTTATCTGGATTAAAGCGGATAAAACCTGAAAACTTCGAATTTGTCGTAGGCTCTTTGTTTTTAGTTCGTGGTTACAAAGTCTTTATAACTCCCCGATCTGGTGATCGAGGTATAGATCTAGTCGCCACAAAACAAAACAAGAAAACTGCATTTCAGTGCAAGAGGTATAATAAGAAGAATATTATTCCAGAGCGGATGGTGCGGGAGTTTTATGGTTCATTTGTTGACGAGTTTGATGAGGGGATTTTTATTACAAGTTCAGCCTTTACCTCTGCTGCCCAAAACTGGGCTGAGCGACGTAAAAGGTTAAGATTAATCAACGGGGAAGAACTTGCCAATTTGATGATTATGCACAATCCAAGAATAATTCGCAATTTTGAAAATTGGCAAGGAAAAAATACGAATTGTTAAGTTGGAGGCCAAAGACCGATATGGGATTTTTCCTTTAGTGGGGATTGCGGGTTTGGGGAAGTGGATACTTGGCTCAGTTTGAATTGAAGTATAGAGTAGGGTAAGAAAGTGAAGAAACCTGTAGCAGCCTGCTAGTGCCATTTCCAACCTCTTTTTTCATCGCCTATTTCTAAATACTCATCATCGTCTTCAGTATCAATGGTTTCGTTTGTGAATAGGACCGTTAGTGTTTTTCCATAATGTCCAAGACCAACGACATCCTCTTTCATCTCGATTTGTGAACAATCTTCGAACCAATAATCAAGACGTGTCCAAGCTTCAATATACTTAGCAGATAGGACATTATTTTGGTCACGATTAAAGGAAGCTGTGGCAGTATTCGGAGGAAGCAAAGAATCCTTTCGTGGCCATCGGAGGCCTTTAACAGAAGCTAATGCGCTAGACATAAAACACCAATTGATTCTGTTAGAGTTGCTCATAATGACGGCTACTGGATCTTCGGCGAACTGAGCAAAACGGATGGCAGTGGCTGTTATAGATGTTTTGCATTTAGAAGCAAGGGATGTTATAGCCGGAAAGCCTACTCCTGATTCTCTTAAAGCGGCTAAAAAAAAGTCTTGAGGCATTAATAGCTCCTTGGCAAAATAGTCCGCTTGTTTTTCATAAAATTCGTCTGAGATAAAACCACTTCTTGATTCGTGAATCCCATCACGACCCTGAAACAAGTATTCGGGGTGCTCAGGCAAAAAATAATGACCTAGCTCATGTGCGATAGTAAAGCGAATAAATCCCTCATTCTTTATATGTGTTGCATATTGAATACCAAAAACATTGCCTACTTTAATAAAGAAACCTGAAACCCCCGGCCTGTCTGAATCCTTTGGTTCTACTATGATGCCACGTTCTCTTGCAATTCTGAAGGGGCAGATAGGTAGGCTCGTTATATTGAGCCTTTCTATAACTGATTTAGCTTCGTTTTCTGCTTCTTGTATTTCCAGCTTATGTTTCATGATTTGTCTTCTTTTTTATTCTTATCTGCAAGCATCTTGGCCATTTTGGTCAAGGTATCCTTGTCGCTCTCAGTCATCTGTTTGAAATCACGAAATAGCTGTTGTGAAACAAGATTTAGATTCTTTGGTTCCTCAGCTCGTCCCAATAAGTAATCGACGGTTACTTCAAGTGCATCTGCAAGCCGCTTCAAGTTGTCAAATGATGGGGATCTACGATCATTCTCAAAATGGGATATTGCAGAAGGTTGAAGATCAGTTTTTTTGGCAAGGTCAGTCTGGCTAAGTCCTTTTAGTGTACGGGCTGCTCGAAGCCTTTCTGAAAATATTTTTGACATTTTACTTGACTCCTCTAATGATTTATTGTATATTTCCTTGTGTTATGATGAAAAAGGCCTTTTTTTTTAAGGTTACTATATACAACATGTAATATTATACATGACGATTGTGGCTTATTCAAGTGTTTTTTTGGGAAAAATGGATATTTTTAAATTTTACGCTTGACACTTATGACGTAATAGTATATAATAAGTATACAATAAGACATGGCGATTGAGACGTTTTTTATTTGTCGCTGCTATATACAGTGAGTCATAGGAGATATGACGAACATGGCTTGTGCCATGAAACTTTATAGAGAAACCAATATGTTGAGTCCTTGCTGGATTCGTGAACAACCTGCCGGTTGCGGCGCAAGCAGGTTGCGAAAAATTGTAATCGTCGTAAAGAAAGGTTTAATACCATGAGTATTAAAATTGGTAAGTATAATTTTGAAGGGCCATATGCATCAACAGATAGACTTCAGAATAAGTCAGGTGTATATGTGATATTGTGTGACAAAACATCTGGTTACTGGCCTGTTGATTGTGGCGAATCAGCTACCGTAAAGAACAGAGTTGAAGGTCACGAACGTAAGAACTGTTGGAATCGAAATTGCTCGTCGAGTTTAACGGTTGCCGTCCTTTATACTCCACGTTTGCAGTCCTCAGGACGTGTTGCCGTAGAGCGGGAACTCCGAGGAATGTACAATTTCCCCTGCGGGAAACGCTAACTGAAAGGGAACGTATACAAGGTAATTTGTAGAGCAATGTTAATGTGGGCATAGGGGTGGTTGGAAAACCACCCCTATGCAAATTCTCCGTGATATTTTTTGGCTGCCTTGTTCCGCTCCGCCTGCGGCGGACTTTCAGCACGGCGGATAAATCCGCCAGAACAAAGGCGGATAAATATGACAGACGTACCCGCCAAACAAAAGGCGGGCAAGCGGCGGACAAGCTCCGGCCTTTGCGGCTCTTCGGGCGTAGATGTGTAGATGAGAGGATGAGTCAAAGATTCAGCGGCAAATCTTTTTTTCGTGCCTTTTGTGCCTTTTCGTGGCCAAAAAAGGAGCTTTTATGTTGACTATTGTTCGAAAATATGTTAAAATACCTACATGTTTGTCAGCAGGTAAACGTAACCAGACTTCAGACTACAGACATTAGACAACAGACAACAGATAACAGATAACAGATAACAGATAACAGACATTAGACAACAGACATTAGACGACAGACTTCTGACATCAGATAACGGACAACAGGAGGTTACCCAAATGGCCATCGTTTTACAAAACGCCGGAAAACAGGGGTTTTTTGTCATATCAGGCCGAAATAGCAGAGAAATGGAGAAATAGAGAGTGTGTTTTACTATAGATTATGCAAAACAAAGCCAATTATTAAAAAGTCAAATGAATGTAAATCCATATAATACAACGGATTATGAAAATAAATCCAATTGGACACTTGGTGAAAACAAACCCAATTCAAACCCAATCAAAGCCAATTTCCGTAAAGCCCAAATGAATGTAAACTCACTTATAACAAAGGATTACAGAAAAAACGACGCTTTCGCAGTCCAAAAAAACAAACCCAATTCAAACCCAATTCAAAGCCAATCAAAGCCAATTTTAGAAAGAATGAATGTAAACTTTTATTGTAGTTCAGCGTATTAAACGATATAATATAGTGCGTGGCTGCGAGTGGTTTACAGGGTTTCGGAAGTGCGATTTTTGAAAAGTGAATATGGGGGCGAACGGCTTCGACCGGATGGCGGAGAGCCAAGTTGCATGTCCAGGACGCCGGTTGGCCTGGTTAATCATCCGGCAACAAATTTTAAGCGACAACTACCAGTTGCGCATGGCTGCTTAATTCAGCAGCCCGTCCTGCCTGACTTTGTCTGTGGGTCTGGCAAGGGCGTCAAATAGCAGGCTGGCCTTGTCGGTTGTTCGGGCCGACAGGGTGAGAGCCCTCCGAAATAGCCGAGTTAAGAGCCTGTCGTTTGGCGATTAATGAGGCGAAAAAACAATAAAGCGACTAAGCATGTAGACGCTTGTCTTGAAACATCTCGGGACGGGGGTTCGAATCCCCCCGCCTCCATTCTGCGTCGCTCGCTCGTTGGCGAGCTATGCAGAATGCCCTCCGTAGCCTTGGCGAAGGAGGGCTTTTCCTTTACCCGCAAACCTTAAAAGGAGATTGTATCATCGATGAAATACGTTTATCTTCTCGAAAGCATCTCACATCCGCGAAAACGATATACTAGCATCACAACAGATTTGCAGAAACGTCTGAGCTATCACAATTCTGGTAAGTCACCCCATACGATGGCCTTCAAGCCTTGGCGAATTGTCGTCGCTATACGGTTTGCCGACGATCAAAAGGCCGATGCCTTCGAAAAATATCTGAAATCCGGCTCCGGTCATGCATTTGCTAAACGGCATTTCTGGTAGGAATAATGACTCGCTACTCTCGCACTCGGTAGGCCATTTGGTGGCAGCAAGGCATTCTGTCCTTATTTACTCGATAAACTTTGGATGAAGAGTCGAATGCCTTGAGCTTGTCGAAGTGCTCGCCGCCGCCGAGGTTATTGACGTGTTGCTGTTAAAGCACACAATTACAGCAGCCCTCGGCCGTTTCTATGTTTAGGGCTTCGAAGGTTCGGGGTTCCTCCATACATAAGCCGATAGGTAGCTGGGGTTGCAATTCCTTGATTACATCAATCAGATACCGATAGACTTTTATTCTTAGTTTTAATGGAAATCGTACGCGGCCATCGTTACATTTTGTTTTTTCGAGTTGGTTTGAGATCGGGTTTTTCCTGCCCAATTTTCGTTCGGTAAGTTTCAGTGCACCTGAATAGCTGCAAATCTGGCCGAGCGTGATGCGGTTGAGTAGTGTTGATTCCAAAAGATTCTCTAAAAATTTAGAATATATATTTTGCCAGCCTTCGACAGGAATAATAGGCATTATAACCGCGCGTATAGAGTAACCTGCCTCTGCGCATTTTCTCATGGCTGCGATCCTTTCACCTGGCGAAGGTAGGTTTTTTTCAAAAGCGCTAAAAATTTCAGGAGGGTTCAAACTCCAGGAGAGAATCGTATGTTGTTTGTGGTCGAGATCCAGCAGATTCTCAACATTAACACTTTTAGTTAATAAAATTAATCTGGCGTATCTTTGTCTGGCGAAAAAGGGGATTATTATGCGGGAATAACCGGTAAGCGGGTCAAGGGCTAAGCCGTCCTGGAGCTTGCCTAAATAAAAAGATGTGGGTTTGTCTAACTTCGATGCAACACTACCAATCCGATCCAGGATTTCCGGTAGATTCAAAAAGATTTTTACTGTCGGTGAGTATTTTACACCGGGTGTGCCGGCCAGATAGCAGTATTGGCAATCGTACGGACAGAAACCATAAGGCGAAAAATGCCAATAGTGCGGACAGCTGTTGTCATCTTCATCGCTGCAGCGCAGAGCACTTTTGTGTATCCCAAAAACCAATGTCTTTTTGCCTTGATAATGTAGTGCCAGGGCCTCTGAACTGCCAAGCTCAACGCGATTATGCGGCAGGTCTAATTTTTCAATGATCCGGGCCTTTGGATATACACCGCAGATTGCTTCGGCCAGATTACGCTGTTGTGTGGTTTGAAAACTGCCTTTGGTTATTATAATTATTTCGGGACTGAAATACGGGGCTGGTTTTGGTTCGTAATCCGGGGATAAGCTCTCTAACAGAGGTAAATTAGTCATAATTGGATTTCGCATCTTATTCATACGGGCAGGATAAAAATGCTGTTTTAGTCGTTACCATCGTTATGCTCTATTAGCTAAATACCCCCAATTTGGGAGGATATTATGCTCTATTAGGCCGTAAATGTCAAGCACAAACGGCCGGAATTCGGGGTGTCCAGGGGGGTAATTCGGGTTCAAAGGAGCATTTTACGGTAGCTGTTTTGCGCCGGGCAACAACAAACGCGGGAAAGCCTGTTTTTCGCTGCCAAAGCGAAAAATGTTTGATTGTTACCGCCTTACCTATTACAATGGCGTAAAGCGAGTTACAAACCATAAGTCCGGCTGAAACGAAAGGAGTCATGCGATGGCAAAAAAGAAGAAGAAAAAGAGAAAGAAACTCGTCAAGGGTTTATGGTCGAAGAGTGACGTCAAGCTGCTCAAAAAACTTTTCCCGAGTAACCCTACTGCCGAGATAGCTGCTGAGCTGGGACGGTCAACCGACGTGGTAAAAAAGAAGGCATCCAGAATGGGACTTCGCAAGTCAAAGAGATACCTCAAGTCCCTCGGCAGGGCATAAGTTATTATGAGACTGCTTCTGCAGAAATAACGATGATGTAGTACTTCATCTTTGGGGCGGCTGTTTCACTCAATTTTTAGCAGGGCTTAATGCCCTCAGGCTCAAAGTGCATAAACCCTAAGCACTTTTATGCGCTTGTTCCTTTTTTGAACTTTGTGTTACTAAAGCAACACCGGGTGTTGAAAATTGCTTCAAAGCTACGGCTGCGAAGCACGAGTCTCGTTCTCACAACTCGTCGTGGCGAAGCTCGCCGTAGCCAGATAGTCTCATTTATTTTGTAAACATCAATAAGTCTAAATCCTTGACATTTGCTGCGAACACCACTATTTTTAGCGAAATAGTCTTACGTTTTTTGTTTTAAGTTTTTCGATTTTTGGTATCGGGAGCTTAATTTGAGAATTCTTTCGGGCATACAACCATCTGGCCGGCTTCATATAGGCAACTTTTTCGGTGCAATGCGCCAGCACCTGCAGCTCCAGGCCGAGCACGATTGCTTTTATTTCATCGCCGACTACCACGCCCTCACCAGCAACCCAACGCCGGCTGATATTGCCGGTCATATTCTTGATGTCGCGATGGATTATATCGCTTTGGGCCTCGACACCGAAAAAACCATCTTCTGGCGCCAATCCGATGTGCCCGAAGTTACGGAGCTGACCTGGCTGCTTTCCTGCATAACCCCTATGGGCCTATTGCAGAGATGTACAAGCTACAAGGACAAAGTCGCCCAGGGTCTGGCCCCTAATCACGGCCTGTTCGCGTACCCCGTCCTCCAGGCCGCGGACATCCTGATTTACAAATCTGATTTAGTACCGGTAGGTGCCGACCAGAAACAGCACATCGAAGTCACTCGCGACATCGCCATCCGGTTCAATAACAATTATGGCCGAGTCTTCACTGTGCCGGAAGGACATATCATCGAGGCCGTAGCTGTTGTACCAGGCACCGATGGCCAAAAAATGAGCAAAAGCTATGGAAATACCATCGGGATATTCGAGCCGGAAGACAGCATCAGAAAGAAAATTATGCGTATCGTTACCGACTCCACGCCGGTCGAGGAACCCAAAGACCCCGACAAATGCAATGTCTTTGCACTCTTGAAGCTTGTCGCCTCGCCGGAGGAGTTAGCCGAGTGGGAAAACAAATACCGAAATGGCGGTATGGGCTATAGCGAGGCCAAAAAACGTCTTGCTGAGTTAATCATAGACTATTTCAAGCCGTTCCGGCAGAAAAGAGCCGAGTTCGAAAATGATGTGGCCTACGTCAAGCAGGTCCTTGCCGGTGGTGCTAAACGAGCAAGAACCGTAGCTGCCGAAACATTAGCCGAGGCCCGAAAGGCAGTGGGCCTGGGAGCTTAATCGTGGCTGAAAAGCTTGTTACAATCGCACAGTTCACAGATTATATTCAAGCCGATTTAGCAAAGCAGTTGCTCGACGATTTTGCAATCAAATCAGTTGTAACTGGCCAGAACCTGGCAAATATATTTCCCGGTCTGCCGGCTTTGGGCGATGTCGAGCTGCAAACCCTCGAAAGCCAGGCACAGCAAGCGTTGGAAATCTTGGAATCTCACAAAAAGAAGGAGCAATAATACCGAGGGCATAAATTGGCCGATTACCGCGTAAATCTTGACATATTTGCAGGGCCGTTGGATTTGCTATTGTATTTGGTCCGCAAGGAGGAGGTCGATATTTACGATATTCCCATCGCCAAAATAACCAGCCAGTACATCCGTTACATCGAAATGCTAAAAAGTCTTGATATTGATTTAGCTGGCGACTTTTTAGTGATGGCCGCAACGCTAATGCAGATAAAATCGGCAATGCTCCTGCCAAGAGCCGAACCCGAGTCGGCCCTCGGCCCGGACGACGACCTGGCCGACCCCCGCGTCGAGCTTATCCGCCAGCTGCTCGAATACAAAAAGTTCAAGGATGCCGCTAATCTGCTCAACGCCGCCGCCGATGAGCAAAAAGAACGTTTCCCCCGGCCCAGCGTTATTATCGAGCAGTTCAAATCCGGGCCCGACTCCGAGATTGACATTGAACAGGTGAGCGTCTGGAACCTGCTCGAAGTTTTTGATTCGATATGTAAGGCTACCGGCGCCATCGGTGACATAAGCCACATTAAGGACGATACGCCCATTGATTTGTACCAGATAGAGATTTTGCACAGCCTCCAGACAGAGGGCCCGATGACTTTCGAACGTATCTTCGAAGCCAGGCTCAATCACGTTGAGATGATTGGATTATTTTTGGCACTTCTCGAATTGATTCGGGAAAAATTGATTTTGGCCGAGCAGTCGGCCTCTTCTTCTATATACTTACGGTCATTGGCCGATGAACCCGCCGAGCAAGCTGTGCGAAATGCCATCCTTGCCATCGCCGAGGCCGACAACCGCAGGTCCACTCAAACCGGACAGCAAAAAACAGCCCCCTAACGATTTCTGAATTGCCGCCGCCGTAAACGAATACCTCGAAGGAAAGAAAAACAGCGGAGGTTAACAGTCCTCAGGCGCTGTTGGCTTTGCCTTGATTGCCTGGTGGTAACTGGTAAAGGCCGAATGCTAAAAATAGAATTTCAGATAGGCGCCGACCGCATTGGTGTTTTTCCACTCCCCACCGGATTTACTCGACTGCCGAAGGTAAAAAAAATCGGCTCTTATGTTCTCTGACAGCTCAAAGTAAAAGCCGCCGTATAATCTGTTCTTGTCAAAGTCTTCCGCATTAAAGCTGATAAATACTTCCTCCGCGATGTAAGGCTGTAATTTTAGCTGCGTAAGTTCTACCGGCAGCTTCAGCGCAAATTTGTTTCTGTACCGCCAGAGGTCTTTTTTGTTTTCTCTGTCTCGATATTCCAGCCTTGACCTGTCACTCAAATCAAGACCTGACAATCGACCTTTTAACGTAATATTCAGGTGTGGTCGATTTTCCGGCCTCCACTGACCGGCACTGTCTTTTTGGAATACCTGCCTATAATTGGCTCCCACGTCTATCCAGTCCGCAAAACTCTTGTACACAACCCCCAAATCCGAATGGTGATAATAAAGTTGCCCGGCATGATCCGCGAACCGAAATTCCTCTCCAAAGGTGGCTGTCCAGTCCTCGTTAATATCAAAAGAGGTGCTCGCCCTGCTCCAGAATTGAAAATCTTCATCAGAAGCAAAACAAATCTTAGTGACTAATAAAATACTTGTTACCGTTAGAACAAGACGCCGTCGATTTCCTCGTTTCATTGCCAAACCCACTGCTATACAACAATGCCTTTCCAAATCGTTTCGTCGCAATTCAGTTGCAAAGATCACCTTTTATCGTCTCAGGATGGTTTCATCAAGGATGTTCCCGTCCTTAAAGTGCTTATCCAGCCAGCCCCATATTATCGTCACTGCGGTCGAAGTGCTTGACAATTTTGCTTTTCTTTATTACTATCACTATTTTTGTAATTTTGTCGGTCTTATGAGTGAGTCCGAAGTAGCCGGTTGCGAGTATCAAGCATCGAGTCATGAGTATGGAAGTTGGGCCTTTCAAAGCGTTTAGGTTTGATGCCGACATAGTTGGCGATGTGGGCAGTTGTATTGCTCCTCCTTACGACGTAATCAGCCCCGCCCAGCAGCAGCAGCTCTACGAAAAAAACAAATATAATATCGTGCGGATAATCAAAGGCAAAACCACTCCTTCCGACAATGACAACAACAATCAATACACAAGGGCCGCTGATTATCTCAACAACTGGATAAAAGAAGGTGTCTTAGAGCAGGATTCGACCGAGACTATCTACGCTTACATCCAGGATTTTCAGCTGGCCGGCACTGGACTCCAACGTTTCAGCTTCATCGCTTTGGCCAGGCTTGAAGAATTCGGTGAAACCGTCAGGCCTCATGAAGAAACATTCGATGACCCCAAAATCGACCGGCTCAATCTCAAACGAGCGACCATCGCAAAGTTGGGCTTGGTCTTTATGCTCTACGAGGACCGGGAAAAAGTTGCGGACAAAATCGTCGAAAATGCCGCCGGAGAAAAACCACTTATTGACTTCCGCGATGACCAAAATGTCCGACATCGCCTTTTTGCAATAACCGACCAAGACAATATCAAGGCAATCGCGAAAATGATGCTCGATAAGAAATGCATCATAGCCGATGGCCATCATCGTTATGAGACGGCTTTGAATTACTTGAGGCAGAGCAACAACCCGGCCGCAAAGTATCAAATGCTCGCTTTTACCAATACTTGCCAGGAGGGACTCGTAGTTTTAGCTACCCACCGCCTCGTCGGCAATCTCGAAAACTTTAATATGGACAAATTAATTGCCGACCTCAAAGAGAACTTCGAGATTACGCAGTTTAAGTTTGATCCAAATCCCCAGGCCAGGACCGACGCAAGGCAAAAGATGCTTGCGCAGCTCAAGGCCGAACACGACAACGATAAAAACGCATTCGGAATTTACGCCGCCAACAACGTCTTTTACGTTGCTGTCTTGAAGGACAAACGAACGATGGATCCAGTCGTGCCCAATATGAGCTCAGCCTGGCGGACGCTCGATGTCTCTGTATTGCATAAACTTATCCTGGAAAAACTTTTGGGCATCGATGAAGAAAGGATAGCCAAAGGCGGCAATCTTGAATATGTAAAAGACACACACAATGCGATTGATGACACAATTTCCCAGGTGGACGCCGGGCAAAAACAAGTGGCCTTCTTTATGAATCCGGTAAAAATGCAGCAGCTAAAAACCGTTACAGACGCCGGCGAAAAAATGCCGCAAAAGTCAACTTACTTTTATCCGAAAATGTATACAGGCTTGACGATTCAAAAATTGTAATCTTCACAGGAGACCGACTATGGTAGACTGGAAAAATCCACCAAGACTATTCATCCCTGGGCCGGTAAAGGTCGATGAAGAGGTCTTACAGCAGCTCGCACGCCCGACACTGGGACATCGCGGTAAAGAGTATGCTCAATTGCACGGCCAGACGGTCGATATGCTCAAAAAAATCTTTTTTACCGAACAGAATATATTTTTAAGCACTTCGTCGGCTTCCGGAATCTGGGAAGCCGCTATTCGCAACTGCGTTGGTCTTGACGAGACCGTCCTGTGCACATGCTGCGGCGCCTTTAGTGACAAATGGGCGGACGTAGCCAAAAGCTGTGGCAGAAACGTTGAAGAGCTGAAAGTTGATTGGGGCAAACCTATCTTGCCTGAAATGGTTGACGAAAAGCTCGCCGCCGGCAAATACGCCGCTGTTACCCTCGTCTATAATGAGACGAGTACCGGCCTGACAAATCCGGTCTATGAAATCAGCCGGATGATGAAAGAAAAATATCCGGATGTACTTGTTTTTGTCGATGCGGTTAGCGCTATGGTCGGCCTGCCTTTGCATTTTGACGAACTTGCCTGGGATGTAACGTTTGCCTCGGTTCAGAAGGCCTTTGCAATTCCGCCGGGATTGGCCGTAGCTGTCGTTAGCAACAGGGCTCTCGAAAAAAGCAGGAATGTCCCAAACCGAGGCTATTACTTCGACTTCCAGCAATTTGCAAAAAGGGCCCAACAGAGCCAGACCCCTACCACACCGAACATCCCTCATATTATGGCCCTGAATTACCAGTGCGAAAAACTGCTCACCGAGGGTATGGACAATGTCTGGCAACGCCACAAGCGGATGGGTGATTTTGTAAGGGCCTGGGCCGGTGAAAAATTTGACCTCTTCTGTGAACAGGAGTATGCCTCGAATACTCTCACGACGGTCAAGAATACCCGTGGTATCAACGTTGCCGAAACTATCAATGCAATACAGGAAAAACACAATACGATTTTTGGAAACGGCTACGGCAAGTTAAAAGAGCAAACTTTCCGAATCGCTCACATGGGCGATATCACTCTCGACGACCTGAAAGAGCTCCTCGCCTGGATCGACGACGAAATCGACTAAGCTCACTATCAAAGTCTATTGCCGTTTAGCCCCCAGGTTCTACCTGGGGGTTTTTATATACACGCTGCGATAAGCTGGCATCAGGACGTTACGTGATAGCTGAACTCAAGCACCTTAGGCTCAACCAGCTTTCGGTAATCGTCCATACTCATCCGTATCGCTCTTTCGTGTGTGCCGGCCTGGAACGTGATATGGTCATCTTCTTCGAGAGACTTGTCCATTATAGTGGGCAAATCATACAGGTTGCCAAAGGGTGGCTCCGCTCCCAGCTCACAGTCGTCGAATATCTTCCCAATATCCTTTTCCTTAGCCAGCTTGACTGATTTGGCACCCAGCTGACTTTTCAACGCGCCCATGTCAATCTTGTAACACGCTGAAAGCACACACATCACGTATTTGCCGTCGGCCTTGACGATCACCGGCTTGGCTACGTATTGTCCCGGCTCGTGCTCGACTGCTGCCATTTGCTGTGCCGTAAAGGCAGGCGGGTGTTTGGTAACCTCGTAACGAGCCGCCGACTTGTCTAAAAAATCTATCACTCGCATCTCATACCTCCCAAAGACTATTGCTGGCCAATCAGTATATTGTACAACGTTTATCTAACCATCTTTTTTCCACTAATCAAGCTAAAAACTGTCATTTTTCGGTGATGATTCACAGGACAGAAGAAAATACGGGAATTCGCTTAGGGGTTTTTGCTGATTACGTTATCTTACTATCGAGCTTTGCCCCGTTAGAGACTTTGTCCTTCGGGTCTCTAACGGGGTTTGCGTTATTAATGATACTTGTGTTATTAACCGAACAAATCGCAATTCGAGTTTTGAGTCCTCACTTTAGTTTGTTTAGCCCCCAGGTTTATCCTGGGAGTTTCGTTTACTCTAATTTATTGGGGGGTTGTTTAGCCGTCGCCGGCCCGGCGACGACATATAAAAAGTAATTGTCACATTCTGTCATTCCCGCCCCGCATCAGGTGCGGGGGTTGCCGCCTTGCGGGGGTCCAATGGCAGTCTCTCAAATCACGAGCAACATACCACTATGTGGTATTGCCACCTAGTAGTCTGTCAAGATTGAATCTGTAAGTTGTCATTCCCATGGTTGGGTGGCAGCCTCAAAGCCGAAGGCTTTGGGGATGGTGAATACAGGAGAAGCCATCCCCAAGCGCCGTAAGGTGTCCCCAAGGGGCTAACTGGTGGCGGATATGCACCTGCTCGGCTTTGCTCAAGAACCGTTTTCGTACCTCCGATACCAGCAATAGCCTGCCAAGAAAAGATTTGAGAAGCAAATAGGTGGTTTCTTTTCGCTTAATACAGGGATTTGACTTAGGCAGCGGTCTTTCTAACCGTAGTTGGTTTTATGCAACTTAGGACAGATAATTCAGCTAACAAATTTGCCCAGAATCTGGTTGCGTCTGAGTTGCGTATTGGGTACAAAAACGGACATTGACTAATGACCCACAAGATGCGTAGAATTACAGCTATGGAAACATGCTCTGTCTTTATGGCCTTGGAAAAAAGAGCTGGGATAAAAGGCCGCGTAGATGAAATAGCAGTTTGAATGACGTAGTTGATTAGTGCTAATGGGAAATCCCGGATAATATCAATGGAGTAACTCATGAAAAAAAAATATCGAATATACTGTCTATTGTCATTCTTAATTCTTATTACCATATTTCTTGAATCTTGTGCCCAAACAATTCCAGACCCTAATTTGCTTGAACAAATCGCAAAAATTAAAGCCATAGATAATCATTCCCACATGCGTCCAGCTACTGCCAACCAGGGTACCGAAGAAGAGCCTGCCGACTTACTTGGGAAGCCACCTTTTGACAAACCTGTGAATCTTCGTTTTGATAATCCTCATTGGATAGGTGCCTGGCGTGATTTATACGGATATAAATATAATGACATGGAAAAAGAACATCTAAGCCTTGTTTTTAAGGAGAAGCAACGTATTAAACGCCAGCAAGGTGAGAATTACCCCACTTGGGTTTTGGATAAATTAGGAATAGAAACTGCATTGGTTAATTGGAAAAAACTCGGTTTGGGACAAACGCCGCCTCGCTTTTATTGGGTCCCATTTGCAGATGATTATTTGCATCTTTTCTCAGGTATTCGTTATCATACAAGCGTTATAAAACCTGCAGCGACGTTAGAGGAATATACCAAAACTGTTGTGACTCCGGCGATTGAATCATTTAAGCAAGAAGGTGCAATAGCCATTAAGTTTGGTATTGCTTTTCAGCGTCCACTGAATTTCGAAAAAGTATCCAGTGTGGAAGCGGCCTCGGTCTATGAGCAGATGCTTCAAGAAAAGGAACTTTCAATTAGCGAACAACGCAAACTCCAAGATTATCTTTTCCGCTATATAACCCAGGAAGCTGGGCGATTAGACCTAATAGTGCATATCCATACAGGTAGCGGTCCTGGTCCATACTTTAACATAAGTGGAGGGAATCCGATGCTATTGGAGTCTGTCTTCAATGACCCTGACCAACGAAATACCAAATTTGTAATGATTCATGGCGGCGGGTGGCCGTTTGATAAAGAAGCGGGTGCAATGTTACACAAGCCAAATGTCTATGCTGATTTCTCTGCACAGACCTTTGTTCGTTCCACGCATGCATTGAGTAAAACGATTCGTGCCTGGCTGGAATTCCATCCTGAGAAAGTGCTATTCGGAACCGATGCTAATGCAAAATCAAAACCGCCATTAATAAATTGGGAAGAATATGCATGGCTTTCTACAAAAACTGCGCGTAATGCCCTCGCTATAGCTCTAACAGAGATGATGAACGATGGGCAGATTTCGCGTAACCGGGCCTTTGAACTGGCCAAGATGGTGCTTCGTACAAATGCCCTAAGACTTTATAATTTTAAATCTACTATACATCAGGCTGCGGATGCCGGAGACTTGGCAAAAGTAAAGGCTTTTATCCAGGAAGGTATTGATGTCAATACGAAGGTGCATGGGTGTACACCTCTGCACTGCGCCGCTCGTTACGGACACAAGGAAGTAGCGGAACTACTCATCGCGAAAGGTGCTGATATCAATGCAAAGGACACGCGGGGCCGCACACCTATTGCTCTGGCGATTAACCAAGGCCGAAAAGAGATGGCTAAGCTGCTCGCGTCCAAGAGTGCCGATGTTTCGCTGCATACCGCAGCATATATTGGAGATTTGCAGACAGTGGAGAAGTTCATTGACGGCGGTGCAAATGTGGACGCTAACGACCAGACGGGCCAAACAGCACTGCATTATGCCGCTAAGGCAGGACAGATAGCAGTAGCTAAGCTTTTGATCGCTAATGGTGCGGACGTCAACGCCGGAGAATGGACACCCTTACAAGAAGCAGCTTCTCGCAGCAAGGAAATGGTTGAACTGCTTCTTGCTAAAGGGGCTGACATCAACACAGGCAAATGGACCCCTCTTCACAGTGCAGTCTTCGGCCATAATGAGATCGTTAAACTGCTGATTGCCAAAGGAGCGAATGTCAACGCAAGAGACGAGTTCGGTCGGACTCCCTTGTTTTACGCCCAACATCAAGGCCGCACCAAAATCGTTGAACTGTTACGCAAACATGGAGCGAAGAAATGATTCAGAGTGGCCTGGCGGCAACAACAAACGGTGTACTCAACCGTTTTAATCCTTGGATTATCACTTAATTTTGGGCAGTTCGACAAACTAATTGCATATAGGTTGCGTTCTCTGGCCGGAGCGTGAAAAAGCTCGTAGTCATTTGACTATCCGCCCTCTGAGAGGCACGCATTTAGATTCTTGGCCTATTGTGTGGGGTGGTTATCGGGGTGATGGTGATAAGTGTTAATGCTCTGTTGAAAACCTTATGCGGCACGCCTGATTATCATCAGGTTGTGCGTCAATATCCTTAATAAACATTCACGCTCACGCGATATATCGCTACGATTTCGCAACGCTGAACCCAACAAACGCTTATGCTGAGAAAAC
>JAUXAL010000116.1 GCA_030619925.1 Phycisphaerae bacterium
CGAATCAACGATGCCTGCCGCAGGTTACGCCCTTTTGATGGTGGTGTTGATCTCGATAATTATGTCGAGCCTTGATTCGCTTCTCAACGCCGGCGCCGTGGCATTTACCCAGGACATTGTCAAGCCTTTTGCAAAAGTACCAGACAGCACTTCTCTGAACATTGGTCGCTGCGCGACTATTGTGATTGCTGCAATTGCCGCCGTTGGTGCACTTGCGGTTCCAAGTATCATCGGCGGGCTGCTCATCTGCTATACGATTTGGGCCCCGGCGATTCTGCCTGTTCTTATAATTGGGTTATGGGTAAAGCGTCCGCGCCCCTTGGCCGGCATCTTATCAATGGGTGTTGGCACACTCGTTGCCATAATGTTTCAGTTCGTCTTCCCTCTCGTTTTGGCAGAGGCTGGCCAAGCCGGAGCCAGGTCTGCAACTGAGGTGCCTGCTATTATTCCGGCTCTTGGGGCGGCGCTGCTGGCGTACCTCCTGGGGCATTGGGTTGAAAAAGTTCATGAGGAGCGTAAAAGATGGAAGTAGTTATCCTGGTTCTTGTGGTAATTGCGGCCTTATTCGCTATTGTTAGCGGCGTTTGGGTTGCGATTGCGCTAATAAGTGCCATTTCCGGGCGTCGAGCCGTACCAGCTGCACCACGCCAGGCAAATGAGAAGGTTCCCGCAGGGCGCGAACCTGAAAGTAGTGATTAGGATACACAGGGGCGTGACACTTATCAAGTCAACTTTAATGCCGAGCGGGCTATCCGGGTACCAGGCTATCCGGGTACCGGGCTATCAGGTCAACTTTGTTTCTTCCTGGTGTTCTGATTTTCTGATATTCTACTCCCTGATAACCTGATTTCCTTTTTTTCCCTCCCATAATTTGCCGAAGCTCCCATCGCGGTTCTATGGCAGGATTACATACTCTTCAAATACACAACGTGAAGCTGCCGGGTCCAGTTTACCGGTTCAATGGCGTCAAAGCAAATCTGGTCGCCCGCGCGGTTCCAACGCGGATGAAAATCGCAGCGTACGTCCCCTGACATATATTTTTTCTCTCTCATGTTATACCTGCACAGCACCAGTTTTTGTTTGCTCCGTAGGTTGTAAATTAGCAGGGACTGCTCCAATGTGTCGTGATGCTTCCGGTCTGTCACGAGCCAATTTTGGTCCGGGGAAAAACTGCAATGCCCGTCGAAATCCAAGAAGCCGTCACCGATTACCCCATAGTCTGCTTTACCGTCTGTAAAGAGTACGTGCTTGCGGTCCGGCCCATCCATCGAAAAAGTCGCGATGATTTCCTTATTGTTGCGCCAGTCGAAGTGCGAGACTCTTTTATCAAATGGAACCACTTCCCGCAGCTCGGAACCATCCAGATTCGCTGTAAACATGGCCGTATATCTGCGCTCTCTGGGTGGCAGGTTAGCTCGTGCAAGAAAGAAGAACCGAGTATCATTCTTATTGAAGACTGTGTGGTTGAACCACATGTGGCGGCCCCGTAGGAGCGGATGTTTTTTGACCAGACGCTCATAGACCTGGGCGATGGAGACAACCAGCTTGCTTTTGCTTGTCGAAAGGTCCATCAGAAAAATGCCGTCGTTAGCCGGCGCAGGACTATCGGGGTTGGGATCTTTTGCTCCCGTGTAGCCGACAACTTGCCGGAGCCGTCCCATTCTACCATAGGTCAGGCTTAACGCCCATCTGCCGTTGTGGCTAACGGCACTGACGGTCCGGGGCAAAACACGTTTCTTGCCCGATTTCACATCGAGAATAACCGAGAAGATACCATCATCGCGTTGGTCGTTGTAAATGATCTTGTTCTCCGAATAGAGCGGGTGCCAATGCAGCATCGCACCTTGCTGCAGATTCCAGGCCCGCGTGTCAGCTACCTTGCTGAATTCGCCGGTCTTCGAATCCACCAGCCCGATAGTCGCCGCCTCACCTGGATACGGCATACGGTCCTGAAAGCTGCTTTCCAGGCAGACAAGATATCGGCCTGACTTGTTCCAGGGACAAATTCCGTAATAACCGAAGAAATGATGCTTTGGTCCGCTCGTCAGAGTCCGTATCGTGAAATCAACAAGTGGTGCCTTTTTTTTCGAAGATTGATTCGCGCCTGCCTTACGCAAGCCCGCCATACGTGTGGCGGGCAAGCCTGCGAAGGCCATCATGGCCGAATCAATAATGAATGTGCGCCGACTGATAACCATGCGTTCTCTCCAAACACTGTCAGGCTCTCGAAACTCTCTAGTCTCTTAAGCAGTCTGTTGTCTATGTCATCCTATATCCATCGTCTTACCTTCGCCTTGTATTCCAACCAGGCCTCATTGCTTGCTCCCGAAACACAGCACCCTGCCGTCTTCAGTTGAAATGTATAGTCGCCCATTGGCGGCGGCCATGCCGTCCCAAACCGGCGGGGCTTTGAGCTTGCATTCGGAGATTTTGCTGCCGTCGGCGGGCGAGACTGTCCACAGAAGGCCGCCTTTGCGCCCCTCATAGGCAGCGAATGGGTCCTTCTCGTCAATCTCGCAAGGCATACCGCCGAGGAATAAGCCCTTGCCGGCCCGGAGCATCGCGCGCGGGCGCATAGGCAGGTCCACAGACCACGTGGGGTCCAGGGCGTTCTCCTCGCTTGCCCTCCTGAAGTCCGGCAGGAATGGTTCGTCGGGTGATGGCGGTGTGTTCTCATCGGCAAAGAGCCGGTACCCATAGCTCTTGGTTCGGTGAACGCCCCAGACTGTTTCGTCATCGAATGTCAGAATCAGGCCGTACGGTACAGAGAGCCGCCAGCCGTACCGGTCCGGGTTATAGGCGATCCAGGAGTAGGCAACGGGCATACGGCTGAAGTCGCCGGTGCCAAGGACCCAATGTGACCGGTGGACCTCTGCATCGTCCAGCAGACCGGAGGTCGAAAAGAGGTGCCGACTTTGCTTTTGTTGCCTGACACACTTTCGGTCGAACCTCAAGTGCCGCATGTAGATAGACGTGCCGTCGCCGACAAGGATGTCTGTCGTGGCCCCTTCCATGGAGAACGCATCGCTTCTGTCCGATGCCGTAAACGTTTTGTCGTCCGTGGCATTCTGAACGATTTTCGTGATTGCAGTCTCAGGTCTTTTCTCCCCGGGCGCCGCCACGTCTGCCTTGGGGTGTGAACTGCGGACGCGCCCCTGGCAGACGATTCTTCCCGTTGCCGGATCCAGCCCGTAAAGGAATATCCCGCCGTCCAGATAGGATGACCTGCCTGCCGCGGCGTACGCCACACCGTCCTGAACCAGCACGCTTCCGTGGACCGGCCAAACCGATTCGACCTGACCAAGCGCCACGGTCTTTAGCTCCTTAGGCGCCGCGCGGAAACGCCAGACCAATTCACCGTTGGAAGCACGAAGACAATAGACCCAGCCGTCGGCCGAACCGAACAGGGCCCGGCCCTGATAGACCGTCGGCGGCGAATCGACTCGCCCGCCGGTCGCATAGCTCCACAGGGTCTTGCCCGAACCTGCGTCGAGGGCGTGGACCGTGTGGGTATCCACGGACGCGACGAAAACCTTGTTCTCAGCGATCACCACAGCGCTGAGCCTGCCGCCCAAATCTCTCTGCCACGCCCGTTTCAGGTCGATGGGAACGGCTGCCTTCGTGAAGCCGCTGCGCGCCGCATCGTGGCGATACGTCGGCCAATCGTCGGCACTTCTGCCTTCTGTTTTCTGTCTTTTGTCTTCTGTTTTCTGTCTTCTGTCTTCTGTATATGCAGGGCCTCGCTCAAGCCTGTCAGCGGCTGATACTCTCCTCGGGACGTTCCGGGCAGCGGACTCCGGGGCCAGTGCCCAGAATCCGTACAGTTTCGCCTCCATAAAACAGCCGCACGCGTGGGAGGGAGCATAGATAAGTCCATTACAGGGCATAATACCGTATTGGCATACGCCGCGGATCCAGTTGTTCCGCGAGTGATTGTCAGAACGCAGATCGAGGAACTCGATTCCCCGCTTGCCGGTCATGATGTATCGGTCGGTAGCCTTTTCGCGGTAGCATCTATGGTGATGGCCGGCGGTCCAGAGGTCCGCGAGCGTCTCGTTACTATTCTTGATCTGGCCCGTGCGCAGGTCGCGCCCTTCGGCAAAGTCAGGACCGAGCCACACCAGCCCGCCAGCTACCAGCACATCGACTGGGGATCTACAGAGACCCGGCTGGCAAGGGCAGTCCCACAGGGCTTTGCCTGTCGCCGCCGACAGTGCCGACAGGCGTTTGCCGTCCGCCGATAGCACAACGCCATCGTACACGACCAACGTCGTAACTGACCAGCCGACGTTTCGGGTCAGAAACGACTTCTTTTTGCGGCCGGACTTTCGTTTCTGGTCGTCCGTTGGCTTTTGGCTGGTCCGGTCGGCCCCGGCTGGCGATGAACGCCAGAGTTCTTTGCCCGTGTTGCAATCCAAACATACAACGCCCTTGCTGGCCTGGAAGAACACACGTCGGCCCTCGGCTGCGAGCGTCAGGGGAACAGGATTTTCGCTTGCCGGCTCCGACCATTTCCAGAGCTCTTTGCCCGTATCTGCCTGCACCGCGACAATCGTCTTCTCATTCGGGTACTTGGCTTTCCCTCGCCATGCCGGGTCGACTGCGGCCTGTTCGGCGGCGGGCGAGCCGGTCACGACAAGCAGAACGTCATCGTGCAGTATGATCTCTTCGGCACCCTCGGTGCTTTGGTAGGTCCTGATGGTTTGGCCCGTCGCAGCGTCCAGGGCCGTCACAGGTGCGCTCATCCCGAGTGGAGCGTACACGCGGTCCGCTGCGGCCACCAAAGTCCTGGGAAGCTGAACCGGCCCCGACCGAAAACCCTTGAGATGATACGCCCACGATGCCATTGGACGCTTCCACAGAAGAACACCATTGAAGGCATCCCGTGCTACGAGAAACCACTTGCCCGGCACCTCCATCGAAGCGGCAGGGGCTTCGTCCATTATATAGAAGACCCGTCCCTGGGCCGAGACGACCGCGCTGATGCTGGCCAGCTTGTGATGGTTACGGGTCCAGGTCGGCGCAGCGGTCCATTGCATATGACGTGGCGGCCCGGCGATTGTATCCTTGGCGACGGCATTGCCGGTGGCGTCGTGCAGGAAGTGCGTCCACTCGTCTATTTCTTTAGGCCGAGGTTTGACGGTCTTTGTCCACGTATCGCCATTCTTGATATAAGCGGCGCCTTCAGGTGCAAGCACCCGCATCACTTCATCCATCGAAATCCTGCCAATGCCGTGTAGGGGCATCCTGTGGAGGTCCTCGGACACTATGAGGTTAACGAGGTTGTCGATATACGGCAGGCGGTCGTCCGTCCAGTGCTCGACCGACACGTTACCGTACATGTTTAGCGAGCCGATGTGTTCACGGGTCCTTTCGACGTTTGCCGCATCCGCGTCTAGCCCGTGGACCAGGTAGCTGTCATTGGCGCGCAACGCGGCGGTTAGACGCCCGTTGCCACAGCCGATATGGACTACTAAACCACCCTTAACACCTGTAGCCTCTAATATCTGTTTGGCCTTTTGCTCTTGTGGCCTCTGTTGGGCTCTTGCCAACGACAAAATGCATAACGCCCATAGAAAAAAAGCAAACTTTGTAGAGAACCCACTTCTTGTTTGCATAAGCGCATATCCTTTCTACAGCAAAGAGTTTGAAAAAACCTGCGCTGCCATTGTAACAAAGGGACTCTTCTATGACAACCCGGCGGTATGGCTTTAATTGTCCCAAAGATTGTGGGAGAATTATAAAGAGGCAAAACGGTAGAAGTTTTGGGATAAACTTGGTAATATAGTGTACTGGAAGGTTTGGGAATGTTACTAGGTGGTGTATTTGGGAAATCCTCGATAAGGATTTTTGCAAAGGGCCTTACTGGAGCGTCGAGGACCACCGTGGCAAAAATCGATACCTCTGGAAGGGCAAGCCTTCCTATCCCTATACCGATAAGCCTTTTGTCGCGCCGTAAGTCCGCAGGACGCCTGTCGGCGGTGTCCCCAAGGGAGACATCATGAGCCTTAGAAACACCTGTTATTATTTTGCAGCCTTGTGGGGCAATTTCTCGGCTGGCACAAAAGTTTACATTCATTCTTTCTAAAATTGGCTTTGATTGGGTTCGAATTGGGTTTGAATTGGGTTTGTTTTTTTGGACTGCGAAAGCGTCGTTTTTTCTGTAATCCTTTGTTATAAGTGAGTTTACATTCATTTTGGCTCTTTTTAAATTGGCTTTGATTGGGTTTGAATTGGGTTTGTTTTCACCAAGTGTCCAATTGGATTTATTTTCATAAGCCTTTTTTGAAAAGATACTTACATTCATTTGACTTTTTTGGAAATTGGCTTTGTTTTGCATAATTGACTCATAACTAACTGGTTAATTGGTTAAATGGTTAATTGGTTATTCCTCGCGCACCGATTAACTACTCACTAATTAACTCGTTGTTTGAATTACGGCTTTTAGTTTTTAATTTTGGTCTTCTTATGAAGTTGATTGTCCGAAAATCTCGGCTTAAAGGTGAGGTGGTAATTCCCGGCTCTAAATCGCACACGATTCGCGCCGTGGCAATCGCCTCTTTGGCCGGCGGCCAAAGTTTCATCCGCAATCCGCTGGTCTCAAGCGACACGCAAGCAGCAGTTGATTGTTACCGAGCGTTAGGCGCTGCGATTGACACATCCGATCCTAAGCTCTGGAAAGTAACCGGAACAGGCGGCGAAATTACCGCCCCGCGAGAAGCTATCGACGTGGGCAATTCAGGTACAACGCTGCGCATCGCAATGGGTTCGGCTGCTCTGGCTCGACCAGGCCGGACCACGACCTTCACCGGCGATGAGCAAATCCAGACCCGCCCTGTCGGGCCGTTAACCGAGGCCCTCAGCAATCTGGGAGCGAAATGCACAAGTCTTAAAAACAATGGCAAGGCCCCCGTCGAGGTAATGGGAAAACTGGCAGGTGGAAAAACCGCCATTGCCGCATCTACCAGTCAATATCTATCCAGCCTGCTTCTGTGCACGCCTTTAGCCGCCAAGGACACCGAGATAGACGTTACCCTGCTCAACGAGCCGGGCTATGTGCAAATGACGCTCGACTGGCTCGATAAACAGAAAATACAATACGAAAACCAACAGATGCGCAAATTCAAAATCAAGGGCAATCAAAGCTACAAGGCCTTTGACGCCACAATCCCGGCAGATTTTTCCAGTGCGACATTTTTCCTCTGTGCCGCCGCTATGTCCGCAGATGAGGTAACCTTGCTTGGGCTGGATTTCTCGGATAGTCAGCCGGACAAAGCGGTGGTCGACTATCTAAAGGCGATGGGTGCCGATATCACCATCGAGCCAAACTCGGTAACGGTTAAAGCCGCAACGCTCAAAGGCACCGAACTCGATATGAACAAGACGCCCGATGCACTGCCGGCTATGGCCGTTACCGCCGCCTTTGCAGAAGGTCAAACCCGCCTGCTAAATGTCCCCCAGGCACGAGGTAAAGAGACCGACCGAATCAAATGTATGACCGAAGAGCTGAAAAAAATGGATGTGGATGTTGAAGAATTGTCGGACGGCCTTATAATACGGCACAGCAAACCCAAACCGGCTCAATTAGACGGCAGAAGCGACCACCGAATAGTCATGGCCCTGTCTCTGGCGGGCTTGTGCTTAGAAGGCCAATGCACCATCGATACCGCTGAGGCAATCAGCGTTACATTTCCTGATTACGTGGAATTGATGAAAAGTATCGGTGCAAATATGAAAGTAGAATAAATTTAAACACGCATTTCCCAGATGCCGTCCCGAGCGCAGTCGAGGGAGAACACAGAGAAATGACCGATTCTTGATGCTTGATTCTCGATTCTTGTCATTCCGCACTCGATGCGGAATCCACACGCGAGATACGATATACAATATTAAATACGAGTCGGGTTTTTTCATTGAAAAAACCGACTGAATAGTATAGATTCCGCGTAGGCGAGCGGCGAAGCGAGACATCTTGGATTTATGCTTTTCAATAACCCCTTTGGATAGAAAAAAGATGGCTGGCCTGAACTACTAATGAAGGGCTAGAATAAACTGTGGCAGAAATAGCATATTGTTATGTTATTGTTATTATGTTCTTGGACGAGTGTTAGTAAGTTTGGGCGAGAGCACAAGCATGAATACACCAAGTTCGCTTTATAAATACAAGTCCTTGTCGGATGAAAAAAGGAAAGACCATGTTAGAGAGATGTTTGGAGACCACAAGGTGTGGTTTTCGAAGCGTGCAGATTTTAATGATCCCTTTGAATTTCATTTTACCCCCTCATTTGAAGCGACAACTGATAAAAAAATAGAGGTCTTTGCTCTTGCTTTGCAGAGCAAGAATCCAAATATGATGAAGGAATCAGCCAAAGCTGAGGCAACTCGTGCTTTTTCGTCATCTCCAGATATTTTGAAAAAATGGGAACAGGAGCGTTTGCGTCTCTTTCATAACAGGCTAAATGAAGAAGTAGGTGTCTTTTCTCTTACGGAGTATAAGGATGATATTCTAATGTGGTCTCATTACGCAGATAAGCACAGAGGAATATGTATCGAGTTTAGACCAGTAGAAGAAGAACATGACAAATTTTACTATCAAGCTCTGAAGGTTAACTACCCTAAAGACAATGCTCCTCCTCAACTTAATTTCTATTGCTACAGGGACAATCCAAGTGAATGGGCTGTAAAGTGCCTTTCGACAAAAGCTCTTCATTGGGAGTATGAAGGTGAGTGGAGGATTATTGACGTAAGAAACGGCCCGGGCAAAAGATCTATTCCGCAGGGTCTTATTTCGTCAGTAATATTGGGTTATCGCATAGAAAGAAGCGACCGTGATTTAATAATGAAATTAACTTCTTCTTATCCAACTCCTATTACGATATATCAGGCAGAAATCAAGTCAGGCTATTATGAGCTTGAAATTCAAAGATGTGACTGAAGATACTAGGGACAGCCCAGGGATAACTAGAAACAATTAGGAATAATTAGGGGCGTTTACTATTTTAGGTTTTGTTTATCACCACCAAGCCGTGCGAAGAAGAAAAAGCAGGCCGAAGCTGCAAGTAAACAAAAGTAGTAGGACTGAATGAGGTAATTTAAATAGTCTCACATTCCTATTTAGATCCCAAGATAGATTACCCAATGTTAAATCGAAAAATTGGACGTAATGAGCCATGTTGGTGTGGTTCAGGGAAGAAATATAAACATTGCCATTTAGGCCGTGAAAATGAACCCTCTCCCAAAATTTCTGATGTGATCAAAGAACATAACAAAGCTTTTAATAAAGCTATGTGTCTATGCCCAGAAGAGTGGAGAAACAATTGCGATGGGTCAATTGTAAAGGCACATACGGTATCGAGAAAGATGCTTGAAAAGATTTCAGTTGGGGGACATGTTTATGGCCCGAATAAACACTTTGGTGCGCTCGTTAGCAATGAAGGTAAAATAAGATTCAAAAATATGGGGATTAATAAAGCCTCGGTATTTACTGGATTTTGCAGTAAACATGATTATGAAATATTCAAATCAATAGAAAATGAAAGATTTGAGATAACGAAAAAAAGTGCATTTCTTTTAGCTTATAGAGCTCATTGTTATGAATATTTCACAAAAAAAGCTGCTTTAGCAACAACCCCCTTTATGAGCAAACTAGATAAAGGACGAACAGTTCCTGAACAAGTTTTTCTCCAGGAGATGATTAAAAGTCTTAAAATTGGCTTCGAAACTGCAAGACGTGACCAGAAATTAAGAAAAAAGCAATATGACGAAATGTTAAAATCAGAGGATTTCGAGAGAATAAAATATTATATTGTTGAACTTGATACATTGCCTTCTCTGATGTGTTCTGGTTGTATTAATCCTACATTCGATTTTCAAGGAAATCGTCTTCAAAATTTATCAAACCTTGAAGCTGTACTTGAAAGCATATCCTTATCTGTCATTGCAAATGACGAGAATAAAGGACTTGTAGCCTTTGCTTGGCTTGGTAGTGATGATGGACCATGTGATAGATTTGTAAGATCATATCACAGTTTAACAGATTATCAAAAAACTCAGTCTATTATTCGTTTCGCTTTTGAGTTTCTTGAAAATAAATATCTCAAAATTGATTGGTGGAATAGTCTCGATAGAAAAATCATAGACGCCCTCTATAAGCGTCAAGAAATAGCTTTTAATGCTCTGGAAGAACGAAAAGCCGATTGCTTAGCTAATGATGCAATCCAATATGTAGACTGGAATATTATAGATCTTCATACGAATATTAAATGTGATTAAAGATAATGAGGTAATTGATGTCATAGAGTACGTTTCCCTATTAAATATTGGCCAAGCCAATTGATTATTTCTCTGCGGTCTTAGTGGCAATAAAAGCAATTTTTGGCCGTTTTTTGTTGATTTTTGTTCGAAAATGTGTTAAAATACCCGTATGTTTGCCAGCAGGCAAATATCAACCGCCAGGAGGCGGAGATAAATAGACATTTCAGATTGCATGTCTGTAAGCCACAGCGTGGCAAGGCCTTAGGGCCAGCAGGTCCAGATTCGTGATTCGTAAATGGTAAATAGTGAATAACCAATAACCAATAACCAATAACCAATATCGAATATCCCGATCCATCGGGAATAAATCAGGAGGTTACCCAAATTGACATCGTTCTACAAAACGCCGGAAAACAGGGGTTTTTTGTCATATCAGGCCGAAATAGCGGAAAAACTACGAAGTTTTGACTACTTTTATGCAAAACAAAGCCAATTTTTGAAAAAGTCAAATGGATGTAAGATTAAATGTATCAAGGGATTATGAGAAAAAAACGCGATTGGACACTTGGTGAAAACAAACCCAATTCAAACCCAAACAAAGCCAATTTCCAAAAAGCCCAAATGAATGTAAACTCACTTATAACAAAGGATTACAGAAAATACGATGATTTCGCAGTCCAAAAAAACAAACCCAATT
>JAUXAL010000081.1 GCA_030619925.1 Phycisphaerae bacterium
GGACAACCGACATCAGACTTTTGTATATCGAAGGATTCGATATTTTGTTTTTATTGTTCGATAACAATCAATCGCGGGAAAAATGCTTATACGTAAAGCGCGTACGCGCTTTACGTATGTGACATTTTAAAAAACTCCAAGTTTAAATACTAAAAATTCATGAGCAGCCGAGTTGACTTGCGACTTCCAACGTCAGATTTCAGACATCGGACATCTGACAGCTCGCAATTGACCTAATTTTTACTTGACGCCAATTCTCAAAAGTGATAGAATCATAGTTCACAAGAGAAAATTTGATTTAGCTCATCTTTTGAAGGAGGACTATTATGTGTAGAAAATTCATTTGTTTAGTTTCTCTTATTTCAGTGCTGAGCATGGCAGCAGGTTCAGCGAATGCGTACCTCGTGGCATATTGGCCTATGGATGAAGGCACAGGCACAACGGTCGGTGATGTTACTGGGGCATGGGACGGAACGATTACCGGCAACGTTACCTGGGTTTATGGCAAAGAGGGGATGGCCCTGGAATTCCCAGGAGTACAGAACTATGTGAATTGTGGTAACGTGGAGATAGGCCCCGACTTGACCTTGGCCTACTGGTGTTTCAATCCAGAAAAGGCCTTTGAAAGGTCAATCGGTCAGCACAGCGCTAACTACACGGCCGATCCCGGTTGGTGCGTTTACTCTCGAAACGAGGGTGAAGGGACAGTTTGGTTTCGCGTTCACGGTGTTGACTGGTGGTATGGGGGCGATATTATTATCCCCGACATTCTGCCGAAAACGGAATGGTATCATCTGGCGTTCACCTTCGAGGGTGCTACCCGTGAATTAAAAGGGTATCTCGATGGCGAGTTGAAGGTATCAAATATCTGCGAAGCAGGCCGTTCCATACACCCCAACACGAACGATTTACGTATGGGCTATGTGGGGACCGGTGAGCCGTTTTCCGGCATGTTGGATGAGGTTGCTGTGTGGAACCACGTGCTGACCGAGGATGAGATACTGGCAGTGATGGAAGGCTATATAGGAGGAGCAAATCCAAATGCCTCACGCCCCGTTCCTGCTGACGGGGCCTTGCTTTCCAACACATGGGTGAACCTTTCGTGGAGTCCGGGGGGTCATGCAGTCTCGCACGATGTGTACTTCGGCGATAATTTTGGCGATGTGGCTGCCGGCACCGGCGATACGTTCCAGGGCAACCAGACCGAGACATGGTTTCGTGTTGGCCCTTCCAGAACAAACCCTTATCTATCCGAGCTCGTTGCAGGCACAACTTACTACTGGCGAATCGATGAGGTCAATGACACAGAGCCGGATAGCCCCTGGAAAGGTGATGTCTGGAGTTTTATGACCCCCCCACAGACTGCCTATGACCCTTACCCGGCCGATGGCGCCGAATTTTTTATAGACCCGAATGTGACCCTTAGCTGGACGGCAGGTTACGGTGCGAAATTGCACCATGTGTACTTCGGTGATAATTTTGCTGATGTAAACGATGCTGATAAATCTGATACGACGGGCATATACAGGGGTGCTCAAGAAACTATAACCTATACTCCCGGCCCCCTTGGACTTGACAGTCTTTACTACTGGCGGGTAGATGAGGATACTGCCAAGAGGGTCGAGAAGACGCATAAAGGCGATGTCTGGAGCTTTAGAACAATCCAGCCCATTCCCATTACCGATCCTAATCTTATGTGCTGGTGGACGTTTGATGAAACTGAGGGCATTACTGCTATTGATTGGTCCGGCCACAATCATTATGGCACTGTTAATGGCGCAACCTGGGTGGCAAATGGTCAGGTCGGTGGTGCGCTGGACTTTGGCGGTGACGGAGACCACGTGATTGACGAAGATGCTGAGAACTACCTGAATGGTTTGGACGCCTTGACGGTTTCCATGTGGATCAAATCTGACGTGACCAACACGGATAAGGGCTTCATCAACTGCGAACAGCCGGACGGCGGTGGCAGCGTAATCACTATGCGTTATGACAGGGCCGGCTTAAAGGGCGGCGGCACGCGTGTGCTGAAGATGGTGGTGCGGTCGACCGGTGGTCGACAGCAATTAGAGAGTTCCAGCAACCTTCAGACGACCGAGTGGCAACATGTTGCGATGACCTGGAGCAGCGGACAGGAACTGAAGTTCCACGTTAATGGAGTACTGGACTCGCCGACGGCCAACGATGCGGGTGCGACCGGCACCCTGTCAAACAACGTGAAGTTGATTATTGGCAAGGGTAGCAAAGATGAAGGTCCCAGCGCCGGATGGGCCGGTATGATCGATGACGTCCGCATCTACAACATTGCACTGAGTGACGCTGAGATATACGCCTTAGGGGCTCCCTCGAACGCCTCGGCCCCGAGCCCGGCTGACGGGGCAACAGATGTAACGCAGACGCCTACTCTTCGCTGGACCGCTGGAGGTAGAGCATTCCAGCATGATGTGTACTTCGGAACCGATGAAGAAGCCGTGCGCAATGCCAACATGCGTTCGCCCGAGTACGAAGATACAAAAGACCTTGGTTCTGAGAGCTATGACCCCGGGAAACTCGAGTGGAATACTACTTACTACTGGCGGGTCGATGAGTACAATACCGACGCGACTATTAGCGAGGGCAGAGTCTGGAGCTTTTCGACTCGGCCACCAGCAGCTGTAATTGAGTTGACTGATGCTACTTTTGACCAGATTGTTCTTGGTTCTGATGTGCCGGTGCTGGTTTTTTTCTCGGCAGGCTGGTGCCCATATTCCAGGATGATGGATCCTATTATCCAGGAAATCGCAGATGAATACGCAGGCACGGCCAAAATCTGCGAGCTCAACGTCGATGATGCTCCTGACATTGCTAGCCGGTTCGGCGTAACTTCAGTACCCAGGTTCATCTTATTCAAGGATGGCCAGGTGCAAAGAGAATGGCGCGGCGTAACCAGTAAAAAAGACCTTACCGACGCAATCGACGAACTGCTAGGTGGGAATGGGAGTATAGGGAGTATAGAAGGATTTGAAACGGGTGATTTCAGCAAATTCCCGTGGGAACATTACGGAGACGAAACTTGGGCCGTTACATCGCGCCAGAAGCATTCCGGAGCCTATAGCGCCGAAGCTGGTTGGATTGACCACGACCAAAGTACTACTTTGCAGGTGACTCTTGACTGCGTATCGGGCAATATCACCTTCTATCGCAAAGTCTCTTCTGAATCAAAGTCTGACTACTTGAAGTTTTACATTGATGGAGCCGAAAAAGGCAAGTGGTCGGGCGAAGAGGATTGGGCCCAGGTGTCCTTCGGTGTTACAGCGGGCACAAGAACCTTTGAGTGGATTTATTCAAAGGACGGTTCGGAGTCCGTGGGCGACGATACTGCATGGATTGACGACATTCGGCTGTATCGGGGCAGTGCTCCCCCCAAGCCACAACAGGACTCTCTCGAAATTGTGTCGACAATGCCTCAAACCCCAGCGGTTCTGTCTTTGGGCGAGAAGCTCTTCGTAAAGGTCCGGTATCATTTCACTTCCGTCGAACAAGCTCGCATCTGGGCACGTCCCTATACTGAGGGTAAGCGAACTCCTGGGTATAGGGCTCACCCGTCACCTCGGTACGACGCCGGAAGTGGTGTGATAGAAGGTTGGTTCTACTTTGAGATGCCAACGAAGGTTGACGAGGTTCGTGTCGAAATGGTCCCAGTCGACGCTCGACAACCGATTGCTGTGGCGGCGGTGATGATAAGCGCAGAATGGAAGTGAACACAACATCCAACAATGAGATCCACTGTACTGGCGGCCTGCGGGTCGCCAGCCGGTGATCTCCAACAGTTAGCTCGCGTTTCGCTCTTGGGGAAGATGGGCAGATTGCCGCGTCGTCCCGATAGATCGGGACTCCTCGCAATGACCCCGCACCAATTTACCCCCGCTAACGAAACGTGGGGGCAGGCGGCAGGGGCTTTTCGATTTACTATTTACTATTGTGGATTGAGATTGCCACGTCGTCCGCTATCAGCGAACTCCTCGCAATGACAATGGTCTCGAACCTACTCGGAGTCTTTTTTCTTTGTGTATTGAGCGATGATTTGCTGCTGGACGTTGGGCGGGACAACTTCGTAATGGCTCAGTGTCATCGAGTAGCTGCCGCGTCACCGGCCATAGCGCGCGACGAAATTCTTGGGGAACGCTGCAGTTAGGCGGACCCATTGCTCGGGCTCCTCGCCTCGGCCGTCCTCAAACAGAAAGACGCCCCGGTAGTCGATGGCTTTTAACGCGGCAAAGACCTCGCCCCACTCGATGATCCCGTCGGGGTGCATCGGGGGACGGTGGTCGGGCTTGGTCTCAAGACGGAATGTGTCGTGGAGGTGCAGGTGCCAAACACGCCGACCGCCTTGGGCGAAGACCTCGCCGGCCCGGCCTTGCTTGACCAGCGGATTGAGGCCGTCGGCATCGCGAATATGTCCGATGTCCACGGTCATACCGAATCGCTTGGACCCGATCTTGTCTACGAAGGCTGCATAGGGTCTCAGACTGCCCCTCATGTTCTCGACGGTTAGACGGATGCCCAGGTCTCTGGTCTTCTCAAGGAGTTCCGTAACGGTCTTGCGGGACTGGTCGTTCGTGCCAAAGTGGGCCACGAGAACGCCGGCACCGGCCTCCTCGGCGAAGCGGATCTCGTCGAGCAGATGAGCGACTGCGGCGCGGCGCTTTTCATCGTCCGGGTCGTTGTACTTGCGTTGCAGGTTCCCGTGTACGGAGACGATAGTGACCTTCTGCCGCCGGCACTCCCGGAGAACCTCGGAAACCTGGGCGCGGTCGTGTAAGTCAAACCTCTGAGGTATCATTATCAATTCGATGTGACTGATTCCAGCGGCCCGAACGGCCGCGACGTGGCGCGCCCCGAGCCGCTCTTTCTGGTAGACGGCCATCGAAATGCCAAGGCGGGCAGTGATTTCCTGGGCGGTGTAAGGTAGACCGGCCGACGCCGCGACCTCGGCCGGGGCGCGGCACGAACCCAAGGCGAATGCTGCGCCGGCCAGCGTGGCGCGTTTGAGAAACGAGCGACGAGTAGTCGGTGGCGTCATGGTCTTGTCCCATCATGTAACAGATTGTCCGGCCCGGCTGCACGCCAGCCCGCCATACGTGTGGCGGGCTGGCCACGTTTCAACATCTGCGCAAGGCGCTGGACGTCTTGTTCGTATTCTTGCTGAGCGACGGCATTGATGTTTTCCTGGGGGTCTTTCCGGTGGTCGTACAATTCCCGAGCTAAGACCTTACCTGTCTTTCTGTCCTTCCATTCAGTGTAGCGGAAGCGTTCTGTACGCATGCTGTAACCCATGACCTTACCACGTGGATACTGACTGAAAGCCGCCTTTTTCCACGGCCGGGCAGGGTCCTTGAGAAGCGGCATCATACTACGGCCCTCCAGGTGCCCAGGTACAGGTAAGCTGCAAACTTCGCAAAGGGTGGGATAAATATCGACGTATTCAGTCAGGGCCCACGTCCGTCGACCGGCGGTTTTCATGCCGGGGACGCTGAGGATCATCGGCACGTGAGTGTCAAGCTCGAAATTAGTATGCTTACACCAGCCGGCATGCTCGCCCAGCTTCCAGCCGTGGTCACCCCAGAGGATAATCACGGTATTGTCTCGCAGCTTGCCCGCCATACGCGTGGCGGGCGAGAGCCTGTCGAGCTCATCGAGTAAACGGCCGAGCAGGGCGTCGATGTAAGAAACGCAGGCATAATAGCCATGGATCAATTGACGGGCCAGTTCGTCGGAGCAAGGGCCCTTTTTCGGGATACCGTAATAGTTGCGCAATTCACCCCAATTGGTGGTGGCATAGCTCGGTGCATTCCTGGGAATAAAAGGATTGTCGGCAAGTTTTATGTCTTGGCGTTTGTACATGTCCCAGTATTTCTTCGGTGCATTGAAGGGCAGATGAGGCTTGTAGAAGCCCATGGCCAGAAAGAAGGGTTTGTCCCTGAGCCGGTTCAGTTGCTTGATGGCATAGTCGGTGTTGCAGCCGTCGGGATAGACGTTGTCCGGCACGTCGGCGGCCTCGAATGCCGGGCCTCTGCCTTTCATGTTGGGATTCGCTTTATTGTATTCCTCCATCTGGGCGATGGCTTCTTCGGTCAAATAGCCTCGCCCCTTCCAGGCGCCTTTCGGGAAAGTACCGGCGCGATAGGGCTCTGCGCTCCATCCCTGGCGGTCATCACTGGGATGATGATAGATTTTGCCAATGGAAATTGTCTCATAGCCATTATTCTTAAAGTGTTCCGGCAGGGTCAGAACGTTGGGCATGGCCTTGCGAAGAGGCGTGTTGAGGTCATAAATTTTGGTGGTATCTGGCCGGGTACCGCTGAGCAAGCTGGCCCGCGAAGGGGCACAAACAGCCTGCTGGCAATAAGTCCGCTCGAAGACCAGACCTCGCCCAGCTAAGCGGTCGATGTTCGGTGAGATGACCTGCTTCTGGCCATAGCAACCCAGCTGCGGGCGAAGGTCATCGACGGCAATAAACAGGACATTCATTTTGCGACGACTGCGCAAACGCTCCCGGGCCGGCGAAACTGTGGGACACAAGACAGGCAGCGCGGCACTGCCAGCCATCATAAGCAGAAAATCCCGGCGACTTATTAGCTCGTTCATGCGGAAATCCCCTTTCACTTTTCTTAACGACGAAAGCCTTTGTCATACAATTAGCAAGTTCGCACTGACAAAGTATATCACATTAGGCGCCAATGACAAGAGGACACAGCCCAATGTACGTCATCAGCAGCGATAGCCTGCGGCACTGGCCCGCCTTACGTCTGGCGGGCTGGGGTCTGTTACTACTTGATTTGCAGCTTGGAAATTGCGAAAGCATTAGATTTAAGGTATAATAACCTGCCGGGCAGGATAAGGCTAAAACGGGACAGAAAGTCCATTTTGCGCATCCTGCACGTAAACGGCGAAATTCCGATGGAAGCAAGAGGTGTTACTATGGCCAAATCGAGAGGCTTGGCCCCGTTAGAAGTAAGTCGAATCTTGACTCTTGACTGTCGTCAGACAAGTGTCGTCAGACAAGTTCGGAAAGTCCCAGAGCTTCGGGTGGGATTTCTCCGCAGGATGGCCAAGCCCATAACGGGGTTCACTTTGATAGAACTTTTGGTTGTAATTGCCATTATCGTGTTATTGATGGCGATACTGATCCCGGCCCTGCAGCGGGCCAGGACACAGGCAAAGGACATCCTTTGTCAATCAAACCTGCACCAATGGGGCGCTATCTTTGCTATGTATGCGGACAGCAACAATGACCATTTCTTCGAACCGAGTACAACGTGGAGAAATAATCACTGGATAGAGCCGCTCAGGCCGTACTACAAGAATCCAAAAATACTCTGCTGCCCGGAGGCCACCAAACCAACAGAAGGAATATGGGGCGAAACGTTTAAGGCCTGGGGACATCTTAATGGCGATTGTGGCAGCTATGGCGCCAACCGATGGGTTTATAATGCCCGCAGAGATGTCAGTAGGTTTCCAGCTGACAGACACTGGAAGACGCTAAATATTAAAGGCTCAGCCGATGTACCGCTGTTTCTGGACAGCAGAAAGTGTGGTTTCTACGCATTGCACGTCGACCCGCCCCCGTATATAGAGGATGACCGAAGTAATAGTGTTGCCACTTCCTCCGGCAGGTTAGGCCTTCTTTGCATCAACCGCCACCACAGAACCATAAACGGCGTCTTCCTGGATTTCTCTGTCAAAAAGGTCGGACTCAAACAGTTGTGGGAGCTTGATTGGCATCGGGACTGGTACAGAAATCCTGAAACCGGCATTTACGATAGCAATCCCCCCATCTGGGAGGTCGAGGCTCCCTGGATGAAAGATTTGTCTCGTTAGAGCCTTTTTCCTTCGGGTCTCCAACGGGATAAATATTGAAATCCAGGGGGTATTGGCTCTAAAGAGCTTCAATGAAACAGCCGAAATTATCAAAGTTATCGATGAGATAACATTCCAGGCTAATCTGCAGGCTCTTAATGCCGCTGTTGAGGCTGCGAGAGCGGCCGAAGCTGGTAAAGGATTCGCTGTCGTTACCGAGGCAGTTCGTAACCTTGCGATGTGCTCGGTAGGCTCCCCCTGGAATAATGCTTGGCTGTGAATCTTAATAGCGTAAAGCCTGGTTTTATCGGTCCTGGACGGCGCAAATTAATCTCGGTTTGTTGCCCTATGTTTGGAAAAAGTGAATTTATCAGCATAGTAAGAGAAGAGACAATGGCCAAATTGGGGGGCTATAAAACAAGCAATTGCAGCATAGCAGGTAGCGAGGTTAGTCCTGTGGCAAGCTGCAAAACCAGCGCATCGGGTTTGTCCGTTACGGGGAAAATTGCGCTGCTACTGTTGCTTACAGCGGTGATACTTATCGGACTAAGCTCGTACGCACGGAGCTTGTATAGCGAATTCAAGACTGCTGAGAGCCAATACCGCAGGATAATCGAACTAAACGGCGTCATTACCCATCTTGATGAGGTCCTTACTATGTCGGCGCGTATGGCGGCGGCTACAGGTGACCTTAAGTGGGAGACTCGCTACAGGGGATTTGAGCCGAAACTGGACGCTGCTATCAAAGAGGCTATAGGTCTGGCGCCCGAAGCCGTTATGAGCGAAGCAGTGAAACAAACTGACACCGCCAACATCAAACTTGTCGCAATGGAGAACGAGGCCTTTGATTTAGTGCGTCGGGGAGATCGTGAAGGTGCGGCCAGGCTGCTTTACAGCTCGGAGTATGAAGGGCAGAAGTGCCTTTATAGCGAGGGTATTGCACGAACTGCCGGTGCTTTGGAAAGGCATATGCAACGCAACTGTAATAGGCGTTGTACAGCAGTCTTGGTGGGCTTCATATCTGCTGCCTTTGCTATATCGCTGGCACTATTTGCCTGGTTTGCTGCGCTGCGAATGCGTAGAGACATCACCAAATGCAAGCGGGCCGAGCAAGAACTTAAACACGTCAACGAGCAGCTTGAAACTTCGGTTCGACGCGCCAATGAACTGGCTCAGGAAGCGACAGTCGCTGATTTGGCCAAGAGTCAGTTCCTGGCCAGTATGAGCCACGAAATCCGCACACCAATGAATGCCATTATAGGTTTTAGCGAGGTGCTGGCGGAAGAAAAGCTTACGTACGAACAGAAAGATCATGTTAGTATCATTCGAGGAAGTGCCGAGCATCTGCTGCAGCTGATAAACGATATTCTGGACTTTTCCAAGATCGAGGCCGGCAAACTTGACATCAATATTACTGACTACTCACTGGAGCGGCTGTTTGTAGTCATCGAATCATTACTGCGACCAATGGCCCAAAAGAAGGAACTGGCGTTTGAAGTTCTGCAATGTGGTCCGTTGCCTGCGCAAATTCGAACTGATCCTTTTCGCCTGAATCAATGCTTGGTTAATCTTGTAAATAACGCTATCAAATTCACCGAAAAAGGACATGTGTACGTAAGTATTTCTTCGCAGGAAGTTAACGATAAACCTTACATCCGTTTTGATGTCGAGGATACAGGAATCGGCATCCCGGCTGACAAGCAGGATTCGATATTTGAAGAATTCGCCCAGATTGATAGCGGTGCAACTCGCAGATTTGGCGGTGCGGGCCTGGGATTGGCTATCACCAGAAAGTTGGCGCATCTTCTTGGTGGAGAGCTTTCTCTAACCAGCAAAGTGGGCGCCGGTTCGGTGTTCTCGCTTACAATTCCGGCAGGCGTTGGTGTCAAATCCCAGCCGTTGTTTGACAAATACAAGCTTGTAATCGATTTGAACCAGGAACTGGAAACTTCAGACACTACCGAGCAGGTTAAGTTCTCCGGTCGAGTATTAGTTGCAGAAGATAGTCAAAGCAACCAGATGCTTATTAAGTTGCTGCTGGAGAAGTTGGATTTGCAGGTAACAATGGCCCAGGACGGCAAAGAAGCGGTCGACAAAGCACTCAGCCAACCATTCAACCTGATATTCATGGATATACAAATGCCCAATATGGACGGATATGAGGCCACAAGAGCCCTGCGGCGAAACGGGCTGAAAACGCCGATAATTGCTCTAACTGCCTATGCAATGAAAGGCGACGACGAAAAGTGTTTTTCCGCCGGTTGCAGTGATTATATAGCCAAGCCCATCGACCGCGAAACACTATTACGGGTAATTAGCAAATACTTACCCTCAAAGAGTAAAGCTCTCAGCGAGAGCCGAGATTCAGTTAAGCCCAAAGTAGACGAGCTTAGCCGACTTTGTTCTGATACGGCATCCTCACAGGCTGAATCAGCCGGACCCACAAACCAACAGGATAGCAAAGTTCCGGTCGACTGGACAGACATTATGAAAATCTGTGATGATGAAGATACAATTAAGGAGGTTGTTGGAGTAATCCTGGTAGAAACCCCACAGAGTATAGAATCTCTTGCCGAGGCAATAAGAGCCAAGGATTTAAAAGATATTCAGTATTACGGCCATAAATTAAAAGGAACGGCTCGTCACATTGGTGCCGTACAGTTGTCAGAGAAAGCCGGCCGTATCGAGTGTGCCGGGCGCCACAAGGACATAAACACAGCCGCTTCGCTGTTTGGCGATATACAAAGCGAATTTGAAAAACTAGCGTCCTTTCTGTCTCAACCGGATTGGATGGAAATAGCAAAACAGCAACAAGAAAACGCCCAGGTAGAACAATTGAAAACTAAATGAAAAACAGTTAAGCAAAGGACGTCCCTATGAAATGTTCGATTGTGGAGGACGATTTTGCCGCTCGCAAATTGTTGCAGGTCTATCTATCTGGTTGTGCTGATTGCTTCATTGCTGTTGACGAAATACACGTGAGAAAATTCTGCCGATTTTCTCTGAAATTTAAACGAGCTGCGAAAGTTAGACTTGTAATGCTTTGAAGATATTAGCTTCTGCTACTAAACCCTGCACTTTGCCCTGTTGATCAACCACAGGCAAACACAGCACGCCGAGTTGAAGCATATTTTCCATTATTGCTGCAAGCGATGTTTCGGGCCTTATAGTGCGAACAGGCCTGCTCATTATCCATTTGATTCTTATTTGAAGTGTAGCATCATCCAGAGGCTTGCGCCATTTGGCAAATGCAGGTCGCATGTAGGGACTGATCGCGCCTGTTAAATCAGACTTTGATACAATACCTTCCAATACCCCATCCTGGCCTACCATCATATAGCCTGTCTCGTGTTGCTGCATTTTTGCAAAAGTCTGCTGGACGCTGTCATCGGGACTTCCCCAGGCAACTTCTTTTTGCATAATGTCTTTTGCGCATAATGCTAAAGCTGTGAGGGAGCGATCGCCCGGAAGACCTGCAGACGACTGTGTCATTCTTTGGATGGTTTCGAAAATCGGCTGGGTTCCCGCTTTGCGGGGTCCCTGCTCTTCACTCTCATCCATCATCGCCGTTTCTTCTTCAGCTTTGACTTTGGCTATCGTATCGATGTATACGCTTGCCTTTTCTTCGATTTCAGCCTTGACCTTGCCTATCACATCTTTGGCTTCAGCCTTGACCTTGGCTATTGCCTCGGCGGCTTCAGCCTCAACCTTGGCTATTGCCTCGACTTGAGCCTTAACCTTGGTTATCGCCTCTTCGGCTTCAGCCCTGAAGCTGGTGGTCGTATCGCTGTAGGTCCTTACTTCTTCTCCGGTTTCCGCCTCGACCCCGGCTGTCGTATCGGTGTATGCCCTTGTCTCTTCTTCGGCTTCAGCCTCGAAGCTGGTGGTCGTATCGGTGTAGGCCCTTACTTCTTCTGCGGCTTCGGCCTCGACCCCGGCTGTCGTATCGGGGTACGCCCTTGTCTTTTCTTCGGCTTCGGCCTCGACTCCGGCTGTCGTATCGGGGTATGCCCTTGCTTTTTCTTCGGCTTGCGTCTTCACTTTGGCTATCGTCTCTTCGGCTTCAGCTTTAACTTCAGCTATCGTTTCGGCATATGCCCTTGTCTTTTCTTCGGCTTGTGCCTTAACTTTGGCTATCGTCTCTTCGGTTTCAGCTTTGACTTCAGCTATCGTATCGGCGTACGCCCTTGTCTTTTCTTCGGCTTCAGCCTCGACCCCGGCTGTCGTATCGGTATATGCCCTTGCTTTTTCTTCGGCTTGCGTCTTCACTTTGGCTATCGTCTCTTCGGCTTCAGCTTTAACTTCAGCTATCGTTTCGGCGTATGCCCTTGCCTTTTCTTCGGCTTGTGCCTTAACTTTGGCTATCGTCTCTTCGGTTTCAGCCTTGACTTTAGCTGTCGTATCGGAGTACGTCCTTGCCTTTTCTTCGGCTTGTGCCTTAACTTTGGCTATCGTCTCTTTGGTTTCAGCCTTGACTTTAGCTGTCGTATCGGCGTATGCCCTTGCCTTTTCTTCGGCTTGTGCCTTAACCTTGGCTATCGTCTCTTTGGTTTCAGCCTTGACTCTGGCTATCGTATCGGCGTACGCCCTTGCCTTTTCTTCGGCTTGTGCCTTAACCTTGGCTATCGCCTCTTCGGCGTGAGCCTTAACCTTGGCTATCGCCTCTTCGGCTTCAGCCTTGACTCTGGCTATCGTATCGGAGTACGTCCTTGCCTTTTCTTCGGCTTCAGCCCTAACCTTGGCTATCGCCTCGGTAGCTTCAGCTTCTGACTTTGTTTTTTGTTTGGCTACTGCCTCTAAGAGAATATCTCCAGCCTTGGTTGAAGGCTCAACTTCCGTTATCGTACCGGTGTACGCCCTTGTTTTTTCTTCGGCTTCAGCCTTAACTTTAGCTATCGTATTGGTGTATACTCTTGTCTTTACTTCGGCGTCAGCCTTGACCTTGGCTATCGCCTCGGCGGCTTCGGCCTTGACTCTGGCTATCGTATCGGTGTATGCCTTTGCCTTTTCTTCGGCTTCGGCCCTAATCTTGGCTATCGCCTCGGCAGCTTCAGCTTCTGACTTTGTTTTTTGTTTGGCTACTGCCTCAAACAGAAGTGCTCCCACCGCACTTGAAGATTGGTGACGGCTGTTTACATCCATCGTATTTATTCCGCCTTTCTCTGGACAGCAGGTTCTTTTGGTTTGTCCTGCTCATCCAAAGGAGCTGTCAATATCTGTCCTTAAGCTATTTGTCATAGGCATTATCGAGTGAAAGAGGCCTATTCTTAAGGGAAAAAAAGAAAAAGTATTTGCAAAAGAGCGGGCTATGTGTTGTTTGAGCAAAGAAAGTTGGGTATTTCAATGTTGGGTGCGTCGCCCAATATCAAAAGGTCCATTGTCATTCCCGCAGAAGCGGGGTCCAAAACTCTTAGAACCTGGCTATCGCTACTCTGAGCCCAGATTCTGCCGGAATCGGTCAATTTGGACGACTATTTTCTCAAGTAGGAAGTCTCTTTCTAACGATAATATATGTAGTAAACAGGTAAAAAATGGATGTTGAAAGCCCCTCACCGGCGAGGGAGAATGTCTGAACTTATGGGAAAATAAAATTTTTTGGGGGAAGTCCTTCTTGACACACGCGGGGGGGCTGCGTAAAGTTGGGGTAAATGTGGAAGGTCGAAACGGCCAGGAAACCATGGAAATTTGGACTGCGAAGACTTCTGCAAAATGAATGATTTTGGCAAAGGACGAGAGACTTGAAAATGATTTTTGCCGGCGAAGCCGGCGTTTTGAATAAAAAAAAACTGATTTTAGTATAGTCTTGCATGTTTTGCAGAAGGGATTGACAATGGAATTAGTTGGATTGGCACTTCTGGGCGTAGTCTTGGGTGCAGCGGGAACCGAGTTTCTCCGCGCAAAGAAGCCGGAACTGGTGGAGAAGGTAGAAAATGCCGCAAGACGTCTTGTGGATTCCTTGTGTTCATCAAAATCGGATGATGAAAAAGCGAAAGAGGAGTAAAGATAAGTAAAGGAAGATTTCGCTTTAGGAGAAAAAAGAGAAAGCAAAGGAGATGCTATGATTAAGAGTCTGGGAATCATGATAGGTGGAATATTTGTCGGCGCTGTGGGGGTGGAAATCATTCGCAGGAAGTGCCCCGATGCCTTGGATAAGCTGTATACGAAAACTAACGAGATAACCTCAGGGGTAAAAGAAGCCTTCAAGAAGGGATATGAAAATGCGGTGCAGTCCCAGAAGGCCGTGGAGCCGAGCGCCTGACTTTCGTTTAGAAGACAGCTTGGCGGTGGAAAAGTCTCATTGGGTATTTGAAACACTATCCACTGCCAAGGATTATGCACAACTTGTATACGCTGCCGCCTGTTATGTGAGTTTTATCGAAGAGCCGGATGCGTGAGATTCGGACGTCAGATTCTGTGGGAGACATTGAAGTATCATCACATGATTGAATAGTTTGACACCCTTGGAATCGAAAGACAAGAGAAAACAGCGAATACATGTAAAACCTAAATGAGAGGGATTGTAACGAAGGAGACTATAATATGGCTACTCGACAGAGCGACAAAACAGAACTTTCAAAAATCGTTGGAGCCATATCCAAACTTGCTGGTACTGTGGTTGGGACCGCGGTGGTTACCGGTAAGAGAGTTGTTAAGAATGTGACGCAACCAGGCGGGGCCTTGAGCGAGCTTGGCAAGAAATCCACGCAGACTCCGGCCAAAAGAAAGAAGAAAGCAGCTCCAAAGAAAAAGGCAAAAGGCCAGAAGGCCAAGAAGAAGAGAAAAGTAGTAAAACGAAAAGGAACGGGCCAGCCCCGGAAGCGTGGGACATCCGAGGAGAAATCCGTGCAGACACCGGCCAAAAGGAAGAAGACAACAGCTCGCAAGGCCGGGACAAAAGGCCAAAAAGCGAAGAAAAAGGGAGAAATAGCAAAAAAGAAAGGAACGAGCCCGGCCCGGAAGGGTGAAACATCCAAGGAAGTAGAGGCGGTTAAAGAGCAAGAGCCTCAGCCGGAGGTTGCCCAGGTGGAGTTGTATAGCAGTGAACCTCGTAAGGCCGGCGCCTCAACCGATTCTGTATCCTGAGTTCCTCAATGGGTGTCTGCCTTAATGAGTACGTAGGATTACAACAAGAAGTGACTCGTCCGTGGCTTACGAGGATTGGATTGACTGTAGGTTGTGCAGGACTGTGTGGAGGAGCCTGATAAAGGTAGTTGACTATCGACCTGTGAATTCTGGGGTTAATTTAATAGGAGTGCAAGACAATGGGGAGCGACAAGTTAGAACTTTCGGGAATAGTTGAAGCTGTATCCAAGCAAGCTGGTGCTGTTGTTGGAACGTCAGTGGCTGTTAGCAAGAAGATTACCGGCTCTGGAGTTAGGGGCGCGGCGGCAGTGAAAGATATGGTTACCCGACCTGTCAGGAAGTCTGCGCCGGTTACAGATGAAAAGACCCGGCCCACATCTAAAACTTCTACCCTTAAATCAAAAGCCAAAAAGTCGACAGCCCGGAAAGGTGCGGTAAGGACACCGGCGGCTGCGCAGGAATCTGATCTTGCTGCGGTCCGGCGTGAGTTGGAGGAAACACGGAGTAAGGCCGAAAAAACACAGTCTCAACTTGCATCGCAGCTCAGGGCTCTACAAGAAGAGAAGGAATCCCTGACTTCTGATATGGATGGAGCACGGCGTGAGGCCAACGAGATGAGAGCCCGGGAAGATACGGTCAGGGCACAGGTCGCTGCGCTGGAATCCGATCTTGCTGCGGTCCGGCGTGAGTTAGAGGAAACGCGGAGTAAGGCGGAAAAGGCACAGTCTCAGCTTGCATCGCAGCTCAGGGATATACAAGAAGAGAAGGAATCCCTGACTTCTGATCTGGATGGAGCACGGCGTGAGGCCAACGAGATGAGAGCCCGGGAAGATACGGTCAGGGCACGGGTCGCTGCGCTGGAATCTGATCTCGCTGTGGTGCGGCATGAACTGGAGAAGGCACGCAGTGAAGAGAAAGATGAGAAATCTCAGTTGTCGTCAGACGTCAGTGCTGTCCGAACAGAGGCAGGGACCGTGTTATCCAAGCGGAGCCAAGAGAAGGTTGCAGTAATGTCGGCTGAGGACCAGGTCGAGTCTTCGATGGAGGCGACTGCTGCTCAACCGGATGAGGAGATAAATGTAGGGGTCGCTGAGGTTGAAGCACCAAGCCCTCTTGATGTAACACTGGATGTAACACTGAAGGAAGCGCACGAGGCTGTTTTCCCCAACGTAGCTGATAGGATAATCTTCACGAGGGCTCTTTCTGGCATTGCCAGTCAGGACCCCGGCGTGCGCGCAGATGCGGCCAGAGTAATAGCCGGCGTCCGCCATGAGTTGTCGGTCAGGACTCTTATCGCTCGGATGGTGCGCGAACCGTCCTCGCAAGTGCGACAAGAGTGCGTCAAGGCCCTGACGAGACTGGAGATGAAGGAAGGGCTGGGTGCGGTTAAACGTGCTTTGACCGACGAGGCAGCTTCGGTCCGCTTGGCTGCTGTGTGGGCCCTATACCATCTGGGTGGAGCGGAAAGTGCCCCTGAACTGGCACATATGTTTTCAGATGAGGATGAAGAGGTCCGACGCAGGGCTGCCACGTGTACCGGCTGGCTGGGTCAAGAGAAACTTGCTGTAAAGTTGTTACCGCTCTTGGCCGATAGCAGGGTTTCGGTCCGTCAGGCGGCAATCGAGGCAATGGCCAACCTCCGTTCTCGGCAAGTGGTCTCAACCCTCATTGGACACCTGGACGACCCTGAGAAAACGGTCAGGAAAGCTATTATTAGTGCCCTGAGAGCAATCACTGGTAAGAAGATGAATGGGGCGTTTCCACCAGATGAAAAGTCGCTTCAGCGTCTGATGGTGCGATGGCACGAATGGTGGAAGGAAGAGCTCTTGGGGTGATTAGGTAGGAAATGGGGATATCTGTATCGGCACAAATTTTCGATTAGAAGTAACGGGTGTGGTTTTGTAGTCTCTGAACCAATCCCGAGGAAATTGAGGGCTGTAGAAGGCGCGTTTTTTGACATCGACGTATGGTTATTGATAGAAAACGGCGCCGATTGAAACCCTCGCTGACGAGTAATAAGTTAAGGAGATCATCTGATGCCAAAAAGTCGGAAACAAATGACAGGCGTAAAGAAAAGAAACAAGCCGAGCCCAAGGAGGAAAAGGATTAACAAGAATGTACCGGTCATACCCCTTTTGGAGTCGACCACGGGGGTCAAATCAGCCCACGAGCTGGAAATGCGGCAAGTTGACAGTGGCATAGAGGACAGCGAAATCGAGATTGAGGACCTCGCGGACATTTCCGAGGAGAGGGCCAGCATAATCTCCATTGTCAAGGACCTCGAAGGACAGGTTGACACAGCATATGAGCTGAAAGAGATCCTGGAAACTGAGCTTGATGCAACTAAGAAGAGGCTATCCGAAGAGCTGGCTGCTCGTACTCAGTTAGAGGTACAAGTCAAGTCACTCGAGGCACAAGCCACTCTGACGGACCAGTTACGCGAGGACATCTCCTTTACCGAGGAAGAGCGGGACAAGTATGCCAACTTGCTCGCCGAGACCCAGCCACAGCTTGAGGCAATGACTGAGGAGCGTGACTCGCTTAGCGAGAAGGTGGCTTCTACCGAGGCGCGCGCTAATGAACTCGATGACGAGAAGACAACCCTTGAGGCCAAGGTGATGAATCTCAGGGACAAAGTCACAGATATGAACCGTCTACGCGGGGAAGTGGATAACCTCCGAGGGAAGCTTAGGGGCGCCGATAGTAGGGTAGCCAATCTGCACCTTCAGCTTGAGGAGCAGCAGGCTGTGAATAGGGACCTCATGGAGAACAAGGCACGCCTCGAACAGCAGATACAAATGTCGAGCGCCAACCATGAGGCCGCCAAGAATGAACTCGAACTGGTCAAAAGAGCCTTGTACGACATACGCAGCGAGGCAACTCTCGTCAGGGGGCGCGTCCGCCAGCGGTACTCCAAATACAAGAAATAGTTCCTCAGGTGACGAAGTGCCTAAAGTGTAAAGTGCCTAAAGTTATTTCTTTTTTTAACTTTAGCTCACTTATAACTTTAGCTCATTTTAGCTCACTTTTTAGAGTTTACTTGTTCGATCTGGCCGATGCGCGTCGTCGTCGCCGGTTCGTGGGCCCGAAGAGGCGATTGGCCTCTTTTGGGCGTCATTGTATATTGCATGCTTATTAGCGGCGCCATGCCCCCTTGTCGTATCGGGTAGCGAGCAGAATCACCTGTTCGCTCGAGTAGTTCTTGAAGAAGCCTTTCTTATCTGCTGAGGCTTGCTAATGCTTCGCTCTGGCTATTTACTCCCCATCTACCCGCCTTATTCCAAACCCGTGCATAAGGCAGCTTGACATGAGCTTCGAGCTTTAACTCAGGCACGACCCAAATCCTCTCTTCACAATGTGGTTGGCAAGCAGGCTCAGAGCACGCCGAGATTCGCAGTCTTTTAGCGATCTCAATGTTTCCTTAAGTCAAGTACGCCTGATAAGTCAAGTACGCTTAATAAGTCAAGTACGCTTAATAAGCCATGTAACCCAAATTAGTATATATAATTGGGTTACATAGCATAGTCTTTTGCACTTTGGAAAATCTTCGCAAGGGGGAATTGGGTCGTCAGCGATTGATTTGAAGCGAACTTTGACAGAGAATAGTGTAGGTTATAGTCCGACGTGGCTGGCG
>JAUXAL010000018.1 GCA_030619925.1 Phycisphaerae bacterium
TACGACAACTCCGGCACGGCAAGGTATTCAGAGGCGACCTTGACGTTGACACAGCGGGATTGGACCAAGGAAGGTGTTGGCGCATTAACGGTTTGGTTCAGGGGTGATTCGGCCAACACTGCTGCGCCGATGTCTATTACTATCAACGGCACTGCGACAGTCACTCATGGTGATCCCGATGCCGCGCTGATAGGCGCCTGGACCCAATGGAATATTCCTCTGACGGACTTCAGTAATCAGGGTGTGGTCCTGACCAATGTCAACTCGATTGCTATTGGTCTTGGCGACAAGACCAGTCCGCAGCCCAGTGGCTCAGGTATGATGTTCTTTGATGATATTCGGCTGTATAGATAGGCTCAGATAAATTCGTTCGCTGCTGAAACCGGATTTCGATCTCAGTAGCCCCCATTGCTTCTTGCCTGCCGCCCCGACTCGCGTCGGGAGACGCGGGGGCTGGCGAAGCAAGATATAGGGGCGCGGTTGACTATGGCAGATGTTTGGATAACGGCAAGCGAGTGGCTTGACCCCCGATACGTCGAGACTGTGGCCAAAGCGCAGCTAATGTCAACTTTTTTGAAGGAGGATTATTATGTGTAGAAAATTGATTTATCTGCTCTCTTTTGTTTTGGGGCTGGGCATTGTTGTGACCAACACAGCCGATGCTGACCCGAGTCTTGTCGGCTGGTGGAGGCTTGATGAGGGCTCCGGGACGACTGCCTATGACTCGAGCGGTAATGGCAGGCACGGTACCCTTACCGGTGACCCAGAATGGGTGGCCGGGAAGATAGGCGGTGCGCTGCAGTTCGATGGTCAGGGCCATGAGCGTGTATTGTTAGGTACGTTTGATGTGACCGGCAACGCCATTACTATCGCTTGCTGGTTCAAGGCCGACAATCTTGACACACCGGGCGATGACCCCCGCATGGTCTCCAAGGCGATTGGCGGTTCCAACGACCAGCACTGGTTCATGGTGAGCTCGAGCCGCCAAAGTGGTGTGAAAGTACTTCGTTTCCGCCTGAGGACGGACGGGACCACCGGGGAGATTAAAGCCGACACTACTACCGGGACTATAGAGCTCAACGAGTGGATACATGTGGCAACGACCTGGGACGGCGCAACAATGCGGATACATAAGAACGGTGTGGAAGTTGGCAGCCTTGCCAAAGGCGGTACACTCAGCACCAACCCGGCTGCGAACGTTGCGATTGGCAACCAGCCTACGGTTGGTGATGATAGGCCGTTCGACGGTATAATCGACGACGTCCGGATTTACACGCGGGCGCTGACGCCGGAAGAGATTGAAGAGGTCATGAAAGGGATACTACCTGGTCTGGCTTCTATCCCAAGTCCGGCTGATAGGGCGACAGATGTGCCGCGGGATGTGGTTCTTAGCTGGACGCCGGGAGAATTTGCGCCGGCGATTAATGGGCACAAAGTTTACTTGAGTGATAACTTTGCCGACGTCAACGACGGCATTGGCGGTATTGCCACGAGCACCAACAGCTATGCTCCCGTCCAACGCCTTGATTTCGACAAGACTTACTACTGGCGCGTCGATGAGGTCAACGGTCCGCCTGACTATACGGTATACCAGGGCGACATCTGGCGGTTTACCAGCGAGCCATTTTCTCGTCCCATCGAAAATGTGGCGGCTACAGCTTCCAGTAGCGATATAAGCAAAGGGCCCGAAAATACCGTCAACGGGTCGGGGCTGGATGCCAGTGGTTTGTTGCACGGCACAGACGCCGACGACAAAATGTGGCTGAGCGGTATGATAGGGCCACAGCCGACCTGGATCGAATTTCAGCTCGACAGTGTTTACAAACTGCACCAGATGTGGGTATGGAACTCGAATACGACTTTGGAGTCGGTGGTTGGTTTAGGGTTCAAAGATGTTTCCATTGAGTATTCGGTCAATGGCACCGACTATACGACATTAGGTACAACTGCCGAGTTCGCCCGGGCACCGGGGGCGTCCGACTATGCATACAATACCACTGTTGATTTTGGTGGTGTAGCAGCAAAGTACGTCAGGCTTACGGTTAACAGCAACTGGGGAGGCCTCCTGGCCCAATATGGTCTCAGTGAGGTTCGCTTCTTCCATATACCTGTGCAGGCAAGAAAGCCCTACCCGGATTCCGGGGCAGCAGATGTGGGCCCGGATGTGGTCCTTGGCTGGATAGCGGGAAGAGAGGCAGTTACGCACGATGTGTACCTCAGCACCGACGAGCAGGCTGTGATAGACGGTACTGCCGCTGTTGCTACCGTGACCGAGACCAGCTACGCCCCCTTGTCCCTCGATTTAGGCGCGACCCACTACTGGAAGATTAACGACGTCAATGAGGCCGAGACCCCAACTACCTGGGAAAGTAAAATCTGGAGCTTCACGACGAACGACCATATTGTTGTGGACGATTTCGAGAGCTACAATGACCTTGACCCCGGTGACCCGGCGAGCAAGAGGATATTTAACGTGTGGATAGACGGATACGGCATCGATACAAACGGCTCTCTCGTGGGTTATGGGAATCCTCCATTTTGCGAGCAAACTATCGTTCACGGCGGCGAGCAGTCGATGCCGCTCTTCTACGACAACTCCGGCACGGCAAGATATTCGGAGGCGGAGCTGACGCTGAGTCCGCCGCAGGATTGGACTAAGAATGGTGTTAAGACGTTATCACTGTGGTTCTGCGGTGATCAGAGCAACACCGCCGAGCAGATGTACGTGAAGATCAACGGCTCCAAGATTACATACGATAGTGATGCCACTAACCTAAAACAAGCAGTATGGCAACCATGGAATATTGACCTGGCATCGTCCGGCATTGACCTGCGGAGTGTCACGAAGCTTGCTATTGGCTTTGGAGACGAGGCGAATTTGACGGTGGGCGGTGCAGGCGTGGTGTACTTTGACGATATCAGGCTGTATGCTTATAGCCGACAGTTGATCACACCGACCGATCCCGGCAACGCCGGTCTGGTTGCACACTGGCAGTTTGATGAGGGTTCAGGGAATACCACTGTCAACAGCTCTGGAAATGGCCATGATGGCACCATTTCTGGGGCCACATGGACCAGCCCAGGCTGGGACGGCACGGGCTACTGTCTCGATTTCGACGGTCAGGGTACTGACCGCGTGTCCGTGGGTTCATTCGACGTGACCGGCAACGCCATTAGTATCGCTTGCTGGTTCAAGGCCGACAATCTTGACACACCGGGCAATGACCCCCGCATGGTCTCCAAGGCGATTGGCGGTGACAACGAACAGCACTTGTTCATGGTGAGCTCGAGCCGCGAAAGTGATGTGAAAGTACTTCGTTTCCGCCTGAAGACGGACGGGACCACCGGGGAGCTTGAAGCCGACACTACTACCGGGACTATAGAACTTGACGTGTGGATACATGTGGCAGCGACCTGGGACGGCGTAACTATGCGGATATATAAGAACGGTGTGGAAGTCGGCAGCCTCGCCAAGGGCGGTACACTCAGTACCAACCCGGCTGCGAACGTTTCGATTGGTAACCAGCCTGCCGGTACTGGCGATAGACCTTTCGACGGTCTGATCGACGATGTCCGCATTTACGACCGGGCGTTGTCACAAGAGGAGATTACGTGGCTGGCCGGCAGGACTAAGCCCATTGACAAGCCGTTTTGACATGAATGAAGACAGTGTGGATTATGCCGGGATAGTGGATTTTTGGCTTGATGAGTAGCACTGGCCGGGGCCGTAACAGCGTCGTGATATAAGGCTGATTAAGTTCCCGCCCCGCACAGAGTTTACCCCGCACCGTGATGCGGGGGTGCGGGGCGGGAATGACATAAAGATTTGCGCCAATTTCTGACTGGGCGAGGCAGCCGACGATTAGCCCTTCACTATTTCGATATTCTCCATACTCCCGAGCAGGCCGTTGGCCAGTGTCAGATACTCCAGCCGTTTCGGATTGTGGCCGAGCATTTTGCTGCCGAGAGCATCGACCGCAACGGGGTCGAAGCCGGCCAGAATAATGTCTAAAATCTTTTGCTTACCGGCCAGGTGCGTTCCCTTCAGCGCTACGGAGGCATCAGCTACCGACAAATCGGGCTTTTTATACAAGCATACATCCACAACGGACTTGTCCGTCGAGGGGCTGTGCAGCTTTGATTTGTTCCATGAGCCGGCGTAGAACCTGCCCGGGGCGATGCCAAACATGTTCTTCATTGCAATGGTGGTCTTGGTGAAGCTGTGGTCCTTAAGCACCGGCAGCGAAATTACAAATGCCTCGGGGACAATCCTGGGCATGTGAAACTGCTTTAGCTGCAGGGCGTTATCATTTTTGAGGACGACGGTTTCGGCCTGGTTGAAGTCGACCAGTTTTATGCCGTAGCTTTTGGCCAGGTCAGTGTATCCCAGCGCAGCAAATACTTCTGGTGTCGTGCCGGTCCCGCAGCCTTCACCTATTATAATTTCAGCCTTTGTGTGGTTCTTGCAGTAATTATAGACCGCTTCGGCTGCGGCAACGCTCGTTGTGACCGGTGGCGGCGAGGAATTTGTAAGGTTCGGCTTGATAATGATAAGCCCTTCCTGCGGCAGCCGTGCCCCGGCGCCAATCAGGTCGAGGGCCTTGGCTATGCTGCTCTTGTAATCTACAAACTCTACCTCGGCGACTTGGCTCATAACTCACAAACTATTAAACAGTTAAGGGTTCTGAGCAAAAATAATCTGTTGTAAGGGGTTGACTGTCAAGAAATTTTGGGTAAATTTATACGAACCCGCCGGCAGGCGGGCCACTATAAAGGGCAAAATTGGTACGTGTTTTGTGGAGATGAAGACAGAAGACAGAAGACAGAAGACAGAGGACAGAGGACAGAGGACAGAAGACAGAAGACAGAGGACAGAGGACAGAGGACAGAGGACAGAGGACAGAGGACAGAAGACAGAGGACAGAGGACAGAGGACAGAAGACAGAAGACAGAGGACAGAGGACAGAAGACAGAAGACAGAGGACAGAGGACAGAGGACAGAAGACAGAGGACAGAGGACAGAGGACAGAAGACAGAGGACAGAGGAACGGTATTTCAAAATGGTATTTCTAACGGGGTAGATATGATAGAGGTCAAAGAACTTCGGCGTAGTTTCGGGCTGGTCATTGCTGTTGATGGTATATCGTTCGAGGTGGAAAAGGGCCAGGTTCTGGGCCTTCTCGGGCCCAATGGGGCGGGCAAAACCACCGCGATGAGAATGTTAGCGTGTTTTCTGCGGCCCGACAGCGGGACAGCTTCGGTTGGTGGGTATGATATTTTGCAAAACCCGGTCGAGGTCAGGCGGTCAATCGGGTACTTGGCAGAGAATTCGCCGGCATACAACGAGATGACGGTCGGGGGGTTTTTGAACTTTGTTTGCGATGCCAGAGAGATTAAGGGCAAAGAACGTAAGCGGGCGCTGGACCGGATTGTCCCGATGTGTTCGATTGAGTCTGTATACCATCAGACGATTGAAACGTTGTCAAAGGGATATAAACGGCGCGTGGGGCTGGCTCAAGCGCTAATTCACGACCCGGACGTGCTTATTCTTGATGAACCTACCGATGGGCTGGATCCCAATCAGAAACATGAAGTCAGACGGCTTATAAATAAAATGTCGAAGGACAAGTGTATTATTATCTCGACCCACATTCTCGAAGAAGTGGAGGCTGTTTGCTCGAGGACGATAATCATTTCCAGAGGCCGAATATTGGTAGATTCAACGCCCGGTGAGTTGAAGGAGAAGTACCAGTGCGGTCTCGATGCGGTTTTTCGTAAGATTACCAAGAGTGGTAATTAGTTAATTGGTTAATTGGTTAATTGGTTAAATAGTTGCCGGTTACGAATTAACCAGATGAGGAGTGCAAAAAATGCATAGTTTTTTGGCGGTGTTCAAGAGGGAGCTAAAGAGTTATTTCACGACCCCTCTTGCGTATGTGTTTCTTGTAATTTTTTTGTTTTTCTCGGGGTATCTGACTTTCAAGCAGGGCTTCTATGAAATGGAGCAGGCGGATATGCGTGCGTTTTTTATGAATTTGCCGCTGCTGTTTGTTTTTATGGTGCCGTCGACAGCGATGCGAATGTGGGCTGAAGAGCGAAAGGTCGGCTCGATTGAGCTGCTTTTTACTCTGCCGATTACAATAACACAGGCGGTCTTGGGCAAGTTCTTTGCAGCGTGGCTTTTCCTTGCGATTGCATTGGCGTTGACTTTCCCTATGGTCATTACAGTCTGTTACCTTGGTGACCCCGATGTCGGCTTGATAATCACCAGCTACATCGGGAGTTTGTTGATGGCCGGCGGGTTCCTTGCCATCGGCTGTTTCTTTTCGGCGGTCAGCAAGAACCAGGTGATAAGTTTTGTCCTGTCCGTGGTTGCCTGTGCGGTGCTTGTTTTTGCGGGTATGCCGACAACGCTCAATTTCGCTTCGACGTTCTTACCTGCCGGTTTGGTCTCGGCGATAGAGAGTATGAGTTTTCAGATACACTTTGAGTCAATCCAGAGAGGGGTGCTCAAGTTCGGAGACATTTCTTACTTTGTGTTGCTGATTGTCGGATGGATTGCCGCCTGCAGTATTGTTTTGGATGAAAGCAAGGCAGGTTAATGAAGCCGGTCGGAATTTTTACGACGGCGCATTGAGGAGATTTGTAATAATATGGCAAAAAAACAACAAATTTCGGCTCCCGCGAAGCGGGGCCCCTCCAAGGGGGTCAACCGAACGATACGAGCTATCATCGGTGCGATCCTGGTTTTGGTGATTACTTTCTCTGCGATAAGCATTAGCCAAAATGTTGGAAAGGTGTTGAAGGTCGATATTACCGACCAGAGGCTTTATACCCTTTCGGATGGAACAAAAGCGATTTTGGCTAAACTTCATCAGCCGATTAAAGCCAGGCTTTACTACGCAAAGACCGCTGCGCTAAAAGGGCCGGACCAGATTCAGTTTTTCAACAACTATTATCAGTTCGTCAGAGCGCTGCTGGAAGAATACGTCGCAGCGTCCAAAGGTATGGTCGAGCTGGAAGTTATCGACCCGAGGCCTTTCTCTGATGATGAGGCCCAGGCAATGCGGTATGGCTTGAAGCGGTTTCCCATAACTCAAGAGGAGAGCTTCTTCTTTGGCTTGGTGGTGCAGACACAGTTTGGGGTTGAAAAGGCCATGCCGTTCTTCTCGCCCAACCGACAGAATTTTGTTGAGTATGATATAAGCTATATGATAGATACTGCGGTTACCCGTCAGAAGAAGAGAGTGGGCATAATGAGCTCGCTGCCGGTAATGGGCGACGACGTGAGCGGGTATATGGCTGAGATGATGATGAGGCAGGGTCAACGGCCGAAGCCGGCCTGGACTTTCGTTGAACAGTTGCGCAGGAAGTACGAAGTCAAGGAAGTAGCCACAGATGTCAATGACATTCAGGATGTTGATATTCTGCTGGTTATTCACCCCAAGGACCTGCCGGAGGGAACGTTGTTTGCGATAGATCAGTTCGTGCTCAAAGGCGGCAAAATGATTGTGTGCGTTGACCCTCATTGCTTTGCGGACAGGGCCGAGCAGATGCCAATGCAGATGCGGATGCAGCGCTCGCAGAGTTCGCAGCTAAACGCGCTTCTGGGGACGTGGGGCCTTGAGATGCCGGCCAATACATTCGCCGGGGACAGAAGCTTGGCAATGATGGCTAACATCACTCGCGACCAGAGACCGGAGAGGGTCATTGGTTATCTTAACCTGACGCCGGAAGGAAAATGTTTTGATACGGACAATGTGATTACAGCGGAGCTTAACCAGGTAAGAATTTTGTTCTCCGGCGTGCTGCAGGAGGTTGAAGATTCAAACGAGGTCCAAAGCGATGCCCAGATTGAACGAATACCGCTTCTTATGACGACCAGCAGAGGCAATAGCTGGTCGATAAGCAGTCCGTTTGAACTGATGATGCTGAACGCACAGAGTCTTATGAGAAAATTCGTCGATGGGATCAAGCCTGTGACAATGGGTTATCTGATTACGGGTCGTTTTAAGAGTAGTTTTCCTGATGGTATTGAGATTGAGGTCGAATCGAGCGAAGACGAATCTTCGGACGAGCCGAAAGATCCAAATGAGGACAAGAAAACCAAGAAGCTGATTACAGGTCTCAAAGAAGCCGAGCAAAATTGTGCAGTGGTGGTTTTTGCAGATGTTGACTTTATCAGTGACGGTCTGGCGTACCAGGATTCTTTCTTCGGCAAGCTTGTTGTTGGTGATAATAGTGCTTTAATGCTGAACACAATTGATGATTTGAGCGGGTCGAGTGATCTGGTTTCAATCAGGTCGCGAGGGAACTTTAAGCGCCCGTTTGTTGTTGTTGACGAAATCAAAAGGCAGGCAGAGGCCGAAACAGCCGAAGAAGTGGCGAAGGTTAACGCGCAAATTGCGGGCTTCCAGAGCGAGTTACAATATATTCTGGCTTCGGCGAAAGAAGGTGAGGAAGAAGTTATCGGCAGTACGATATTACAGAAGAAAAAGAGCGTTGAATTGAAGATACATCAGGCGCAGCGTCAATTGAATGAGGTAAAACTGAAAAGGCGCGAGCGAATCGAACATTTGGGTAATAGGCTGCGCCAGGCAAATATGCTTGGGGCCCCGACGGTGATACTGGTCATTGCGGTAGCGTTGGGCGTTCGTCGCGGCGCCCGAAAGAGGCATTATATCAGTCATGCGAGCGACGCTTAAACCGTGGCTCGTCGCTTGGGTCACGGGCCCCGGAACACGATAGGAGTTTTATAATGAGTAACAGGAACCTTACGATATTGGGCATTGTTGCGGTTTTTGTGGTTGTATGGGCTGTATTTCAGTCGCGTGTTTCAGACAGGCGGAGGACCGGCCCGGATGTACCGGTGTATCTTATCCAGGGACTTGACCCGGCTGATATAGACAGTATCGTTTTCGGGGCTGGTGAAAGTGCAGTAACCCTCAAGCGTCAGGGAAGAGGTTTTGTTGTTGTCAATAACGACAATTATCCTGCCGAGATAAGTGAAATAAGTGATTTGCTCTCGAAGTGTCTGGAAATTCAGACGGGGCAATTTATTACCGATGACGCGGCGAATTACGAGGCTCTTGAGGTAACGGAGGAAAAAGCTCGCAGTGTCGTTAAATTTCTGAAGCCGGATTCATCGCTGCTCGTCGGTTTTGCTATAGGAAAAGACAAAGAGCTGGGGCAGGGGACCTACATAAGATTGCTTCCGGATGACAAGGTTTACGTGGCGCTAAATACACCCTGGGTCAGAACCGGGGCGATGGATTATATTAAGCAGGAGCTTATCTCAGTCAAACGCGAAGATATTGAGTCGGTGACGGTTGGTTCTGCGAATGGCGAATATACACTGAAAGCAAAGGAAGACGGCGAAGAGATAATGCTGGTAGATGTCCCTGCCGGCAAGAAGCTGAAAGACGGTGATAGTGACAGCGTTTTCACCGCTTTGACGAATCTTAGGTGTGATGATGTTAAGAGGGCCCCCGCTTTGCGGGAACCCAGAAAATCGTCCGACTTGACCTTCGATAGGCAATATGTTTGTACACTGAAGGATTCGACCGTTTATGCCATAAAGATAGCTCAAAAGGATGATAAGACGTATGTTAGTTGCGAAGCGGGTTTTACGGATAAAGAACCTGTAATGAAAGGCGGCGAGGTCGAGTCGGAAGAAGAGCTAAAGAAGAAAGAAGCTAAACTGCTTGCCAGAGACAAGGCAAAAGAGTTCACCGCAAAACACGGGGCCTGGGTTTATGAGATTGCTGAGTGGAAGGCGAAGAATCTGACGAAGGAGCTTTCAGATCTCCTCGAGGATGAGCAGGAGCCCGAAGAAACAGAACAGACCCAAGATCCCAACGTGGTGGAAACCAAGGACCCGAATTCGGTAGAGGCCGAATCGTAAAGTGGACTCCGCACTAATTGCCCAGCACCAAAACCCCGATAAAATCGGGCAAGCTCTTTGCTCTTTTGGTGCAGGGTGACGACCGGATGCAACGTCAGGACTGAAAAACAGCAAGATATTACAGTGGGGGGCCCTAGTAATGGCGACACGATGCGAATTTGCAAAAAAGTATTTGTCCTTATATCGTTGATAGTGTTGTGCGTGATTTCCGGAAAGGCACCGGCCGGCCGGCATCCGGTAAAACCGCGGCAGTTGTCTGCTCTAAGTGATGCTACTGATGCCGGGTTCGACAAATCAGACATCGATAAGAAACTGGCGGCAATTGTTAGCTACAAGCGTGGGATGAGCAGAGAACCGCTTATCGCCGCCGAAGAGCTCATCCGCAAATCAGAAAATCGGCCTAAACAACGAAAATACATCGAGCTTCAATTGGCGGAATTGCTTTCGGAAGCCACGCTGGAATGTAAGTCGTTCATCTGCAAACAGCTTTGGTTTATCGGTACGGCTGATTCAGTGCCTGCAATCGCGAAACTGCTGACGGACGAGGAAACTGCGGATATGGCCTGCTACGCGATGGGGCAGAACCCGAGCCCGGAGGCCGGCAAGGCGCTGCGCAACGCACTGGACAGGGTTGGGCCGAAAGTGCAGGTTCGCATTATAAATTTGCTCGGTGACCGACGCGATGCGCAAAGCGCCAAAGCGATGGGTAAGCTTGTCTTCGGTGCGGAAAGGCAAGTCGCTGAGGCTGCGGTTGCGGCACTGGGGAAAATCGGTGGTGCCCAGGCGAGGAAGATATTGGTTGAGGTCAGGGCCAAAGGTAATCCGCAGTTGCGGTTCACAGCGACAGATGCGTACCTGCGATGTGCCGAGGATTTGGTGGCCGAGGGCAGGAGCGAGCAGGCAACTGCGATATACAAGGAATTGGCCGATGAAAACGAAGCGGCGCTTATTCGAAGTGCGGCGGTCAAGGGTCTGGCTGACGTTGGCGGGCCCGATGCCATACCGTTGGTGGTCACGGCTTTGCGGGATAAAGACCGCATGGTGCGAACTACGGCGATGGGTTGCGTTCGGACGATGGCCGGAGAAGGTGTTACCGAACTGTTTGCAGCCGAGCTGCCAAAGGTGTTACCCGGTGAACGGGTGCTTCTGATTGGTGCCCTCGCTGACCGTGGCGACGGCGCTGCGCTGCCTTCGATAACCACAGCGGCCGAGAGCGCCAATGCCAAGGTTCGCAAAGCCGCGTTGCAGGCCGTCGGAAAGCTTGGCAACGCTTCCAACGTGGAGTTCCTGGTTCAAGCCGCAACAGAAGGCATCAGTTCCGAAGAAAAGAAAGCTGCAGTTGACAGTCTAAAACTGCTTCGCGGCAGCGGCGTTGATGATGCGATAGTAAAAAGCATGCAGAACTCGCAGCCGAATGTGCGTTCTGAACTAATTGAGGTACTGTTCGAGCGCAATGCCGTTGGTGTGGTCTCGCCCCTGCTGAAAGAGGCCTCCAGTTCGGATTCGAAGGTCCGCAGAGCAGCGTTTAGGGCATTGGGCAGGCTTGCCGGTGAAAAAGACCTGCCATCGCTGATAAAGCTTCTTGCCGGTTTGCAGGGTGTCAGCGGTCGCAGCCAGGCCGAGAGGGCTGTCGTGGCGGTTTCGCGCAAGATTAGCGATGACAGTAAACGTGCCGATGTGGTATTGGCTGTGCTGCGTGCCGAGGGCCGTGTGCCTGTCAGATGTTCACTCCTGCGAGTGCTCGGGGGCATCGCGAATAGTAAGGCGCTCGAAACACTGGAGGCTGCCTCGAAAGAGACGGACCCTGCTGTGCGGGATACGGCCGTTCGCGCATTGGCCAAGTGGCCGGACGCAACGGCAGCGGAAGCTCTGCTGGAAATTTTTCAGAACACGCAAAACCAAACACATCGCCTGCTGGCGCTGCGCGGCCTTGTGCGCTTGTTGGCTCTGCCTGCCGGTGACCGTCGCGTGCAAAAAACGCTGAAGATGTACCGCCAGGCAATCAGCGGCGCCCGGGGTCCGGATGAGAAAAAACTTGTGCTCTCCGGTTTGGCGAACGTCAGCGACCCAGAAGCTCTGGCAATGGTCCAGCCGTTTCTGCAGGCCGAGGCGGTTAGAGCAGAGGCGGCGATGGCTTCGATAAAGATTGCCGGCGCGATTATGCAAACTCACCGCGACCAGGCCGGGACGGCAATGGACAAGCTGCTCGCCGTTTCGCGTGACGAAGACCTGCGCAAGCAAGCCGAAGAGATTGTCCGGCAGATCAAAGAGCTCGAAACCAAGACGCACCGGTAAGGATAACAATAACCAATTGATTCTTACCGGTCGCTTACGCCCCCGGCTCTGTCTTGGAGTCACTGCAATCGTTGTGACGGTGGTTTTTCATTGACTCGCAGTTTAGAAAGTGTATAATGTTATTGTATCTTTTGCAACTTTCTGCACGAAAACGGAGTATGAGTATGCACAGACGAAAAGGGTTTACCCGCCATACGCGTGGCGGGTTTACCTTGATAGAACTTTTAGTGGTAATTGCCATCATTGCGTTATTGATGGCGATATTGATGCCGGCACTGCAGCGGGCGAAGAAACAGGCCAAGGGTGTCAAGTGCAGAAGTAATATGCGTCAAATCGGCCTGGCTGCCAATCTGTATGCCGAAGAGTATGATTTACGCGTCCCGCGGGGTGCGGCGGGCAGCACAAGGAGGGCCTGGTACCAGCTTTTTATGCCCTTTTTGGCCCAGAAGCCCATCGGCAACGATTACCGTGCGGTCAAAATATATCGCTGTCCCAGCTACCCTGACAAAGAACAAACCGTCTGCTATGTTGTAAATGGCTGGACCTTCAAGGACAGAACTGATGTGGAAGGGGACGAAATATTAAAACCGACCAAATTAACCACCTGTACTCATCGAGCACGTACTCTCTACCTTGTCGATAACGAGGATGGTCCCTGGCGACACATCATCAGAAAAGCAGACGATCCAGGGGTCAAACGGTGCGATGTCTGGCATCCGGGGCATCTGCCCTCCTCCGAGAGTCACGACGTAACCAGGGGACGACGGGTCGCACGGGCCCGGCACAGAAAGGGCTTCAATACTTTGTATCTCGACTGGCACGTCGACTGGATGGCCGCTGAAGATATGACCATAGATATGTGGAGATTCCAAAAATAGAATTTTCACCGCTCAGGTGACTCGACAAGCCAGAACGACCGTCCAGAGCCAACGCTCAATTCCGGCTGCGATGAATGCTGGAGTATAGCCATGCACAAACGACAAGGGTTCACGTTGATAGAACTGCTGGTGGTGATTGCCATTATTGCGTTGTTGATGGGAATATTGGTGCCGGTACTGCGGAAGGTGCGGGAACAGGGCAAGGATGTCGTGTGCAGGAATAATCTGCATCAGATCGGCATGGGAGCCAACTTTTATGCCGCCCAGTACGATATGTACATCCCACGCTCGGCGGAATGGGGAGGAAATATGAAGCCCTGGTTCCAGCTTTTTATGCCTTTTTTGGCACAGAAGGCTGTCAACGATGACTACCGTAACGTCGAGATATTTCGCTGTCCCAGCTATCCTGACAAAGAGCAAACTGTTTGCTATGTCGTCAACGGCTGGCGTAGTGAGGGCAGCGACAAGTGGGTCGGGCGAAGCAAGCTGACCGACTGTCACCGCCCGGCCTTTACCATCTATCTCGCCGACAACGAGGATGGGCCGTGGCGGACCATAATCAAAAAAGTGAGCGACCGGGATGTCACTCGATGTGACGTCTTCCGTCCGGAACACCTGCCCAGCTCCGACAGCCAGGGCATAACTGGAGGCAGACGGGTCGCAAGGGCTCGACATAAGAACGGCTGCAACGTTCTGTTCCTCGACTGGCACGTCGAGTGGATGACTGCTGAGGATATGACCGTTGACATGTGGAGATTTGAGAAGTAAAATCTTCACCGGTCAGATGACTACCGGCCGGTAAGGAGATTATGAGATGGCAAACGTTTACATTGGAGCAAATACGGAGTTTGTACGGCACGCCGATAAGCCGTTTGAGTGGGCTGTGGAAAAGGCAGCGGAGATGGGGTATGAATACCTCGAACCATGGGTTCACTGGGGCCGCGAGTTGATGAGCGAAGCCGGTTACTACATGAGTGTTTCGATGCTGGACGATCCGTATCGGGTCAAGCGCGCCTGCGAAAAAGCTGGCATCAAGCTCTCCGGTCTGTCCTGCCACACTCCGCTCTGCAGGCCGGACATTAGCGGCAACTACCTTAAACAGGCAATTCGTTTCGCAGCCGAATGCGGCGCCCCCGTGATCAATACCGACGAAGGTCCGAAGCCCGCCTGGACCACCGAAGCCGAAGACCATGTTTTGATGAAGTACGTGCTTACCGAAGCGGCGGCGGTTGCCGAAAGTCACGGCATTTTGATAGGCCTTGAGCCGCACCAACAGTACAGCAAGCATCCCGATGGTCTGGACAAAATTTATGCGCTGGTTGATTCTAAGGCTATCGGAATCAACTTCGATACCGGCAACGCTTACCTGAGTGGTCAGGACCCTATTGCGTGGCTGCAGCGCGTCAAGGATAGATTAGTCCACGTGCACGCTAAAGACATTTCGATACAGCAATCGCAAGACGAACGCGGTAAGGTTACCGGTACTCCGGCGGGTTGTGCCTGCGGTGAGGGCGTTATAGACTGGAAAAAAGTCGTCGAGGTATGTAAAAGTGCACCGCGTGACATTGTGCTAAGCGTCGAATGTGGTACTGTGGAACAGGCCGAGCGAAGTATCGACCATCTCAAAAAGCTCGTATAGTAATTTTAATCCCATGAAAAAGGGCCATATTGGAAGAAGAGAGTTCCTGCAGACTGCCGGAATTGGGGCGGCTTCTGTTTTCTTGGGGTCGCCTTTAGCGGGCTGTTCGGGCACGCAGCGCCTTGCTACAAAGCGCGCCGCCCGCAAGCCCAATCTCGTCTTTATCTTCGCAGACCAATGGCGAGCGCAGGCCACCGGCTATGCGCCGAATAAAGACGTGAGGACGCCGAACCTCGATAGACTCGCGAAGGAAAGCGTCAATTTCAGCAACGCCGTATCCGGCTGTCCGGTGTGCAGCCCATATCGGGCGAGCTTAATGACCGGCCGATATCCACTGGCTCACGGCGTGTTTTTGAATGATGTGCGTTTGAATACCGATGCTGTTTCCATCGCCGAGGCTTATAACGGAGCAGGTTACCAGACCGGCTATATCGGCAAATGGCATTTGGATGGGGATGAAAGAAGTGCGTTTATCCCGAGAGACAGGCGGCAGGGTTTCAATTTCTGGAAGGTGCTGGGCTGTACGCACAACTACAATAACTCTTTCTATTACGCCGACGAGAACATAAAGCTTAAATGGCAGGGCTACGATGCGATTGCCCAGAGCCGTGAGGCCCAGTGGTACATTCGCCGGCACGCCGGCGTCAAACCCTTTGCCCTTTTTCTTTCATGGGGCCCGCCCCACTCACCATATCACACCGCGCCTGCAAAATATAAGGATTTGTTCAAGGCCGAGGAATTAACCCGCCGTCCGTCTGGCGGGTTAACCTTGCGGCCCAATGTCCCCCGACATCTCGAGGATAAAGCCAGAGAGACCCTTGCCGGCTACTACGCGCACATCGCCGCGCTTGATGATTGCATCGGCGAAATCCTTCAGACGCTAAAGGAACTTGGTCTCGAAAACGATACGATACTTGTCTTCACCTCAGACCACGGGGACATGCTCTATTCGCACGGTCAACAAAAGAAGCAGAAGCCCTGGGATGAGTCGGTTTGTGTTCCGTTTCTTTTGCGCTACCCTGCGGCACTCGGCAAGGAAGGTAAAACAATCGATATGCCGATTAACACGCCTGACATTATGCCCACGTTGCTGGGGCTCAGCGGTATTGAGATACCGGATACGGCCGAAGGTGCTGATTTCTCAGATGTTCTAAGACAAGCAGAGGGGCCGAACGACGACGCTGCGCTGATTAGCTGCCCTTCACCCTTTGGTCAGTGGAAAAGAGCGAACGGCGGCAGGGAATATCGCGGCATACGCACACGGCGATATACTTATGTGCGCGATTTAAACGGGCCATGGCTGCTATACGATAACGAGCAAGACCCGTACCAGCTTAACAACCTTTGCAACAAGCCCGAGCACAGCAAGCTGCAGGAGAAACTGGATAGCATTTTATCGCAAAAACTAAAGCAGACTAATGACGAGTTTCTGCCGGCCTCCGAGTATATCAAGAAGTGGGGCTACGTCGTAGATAAGTCCGGAACCGTGCGGTATTCCAATTAAACGGGGACCCCTGCCATTGTTCTTTGTAAATTTGTTTTCTGCAGAAGGCTCTGAGCCCTTCGCTTTGTTCGAGGAAGTGTTCTGCCGAAATTTTCGCAGAACCGCTGGTATTTCCCTCGCGATTCGGGTATTATATCAGGTACACAAGCTCGGCGGGCCGGGCGAAGGCCGTTTAAGAAAATTTCGACTAACAACAGAATCATAGGAGCTAATTATGAAAGAAAGGTCAAGAGTGACGAAGAGTATTGTTTGCTTACTCGTGGTGGCGATGGGTCTGGGTGTAAGCTGCGCTGCAAAAGAGCTGATAAGGTACGACGTGCACGATACAACGCGAGACCATCCGCGGGTTATGGCAGCTCCCAGACAATTCGGTCGGCCACCGGCCGATGCGATTGTGCTGTTCGATGGGACGGATCTTTCAGAATGGGTCAGTGAGAAAAAAGGCGGCGGGCCGGCAGCGCCGGCCTCGATCAAGCCCGCCTTCGGCGGGCCGGCTCGGTGGAAGGTCGAGAACGGCTATATGGAGGTCGTCAAGAAAACCGGCGACATCCGTACAAAGAAAGCGTTCGGCAACTGCCAGCTGCACATCGAGTGGGCCACGCCGAGAAAGGTATCTTCCAAGGAAACCGCTCAGAAGCGAGGCAACAGCGGTGTGTTCTTTATGGGCATATACGAGCTGCAAATACTTGACTCGTATGAGAACGAGGCTTATGCAGATGGTCAGGCTGCGTCGATCTACGGCCAGTATCCCCCGCTGGTTAATGTCTGCCGCAAGCCCGGCCGGTGGCAGAGTTACGATGTCAGCTTCCTGCGCCCGATATTCGACAGAGACGGCAGGTGTATTCGCCCAGCCCGCATTACCGTGTTCCATAACGGCGTTGTTGTCCATAATAACGTTGAAATCAAGGGCTCGACGGAACACAAGAAAAAGGCCAAGTACAGTCCTCACGCCGACAAGTTACCGCTCAGCCTCCAGGACCACAACAACCCTATGCGCTTTCGTAACATCTGGGTGCGCGAGCTGCCGGAACAGCCGTATCTGATTAAAGATTGACGATTTATGGTTGACAGCCGGCAGGGTCAAGACAACAAGGCTGCGGGTCAGAAGCTATAGCGCATGGCTGTGTAAATATTTGTATTATTCCGGAACTGGCCGAAGAAAGTGCTCGGGTAATCTCCGAAGAAAATGTTCGCGCCGAGTTCGACTGCTAAATTATCGTTGACCTTGTAATTAATATTCGGCCGCATATACGTATCTTTATCTGAGGGGGACAAATAAGTGAATAATGAGCATCGAAGATTCTGATTCATTAAGAGTTTTGTCAGTCGCACCGTGATTAAGTGTCTGTCTCTATCACGAGTCAGGCCTGAAGGTGCACTGTTCTTGTGCTGGCTATAGTCCAACATGTGCTCAACATAGTATTGCAGGCCGGCTGTAAAATCCTCGCCGATTTCCTGGCTGTAGCCTGCAAGAAAGCGCAATTCGGAATTGTTTATATTGCCATTTTTCCCGCTCTGGTCGTCATGCGAATCGTAGTATCCGAATTCCAGGTTGCCTATTCCTTTACCAACATTGCCGCGGACACTTGCACCGTATACGTTTAAGTCAGGAAATATTGCCAGAGTTTGAGCGGTATTTTGTCCGCCCGGGCTCTTCCAGTAGCCGTGGTAGGTATAAAGTGCGTATTCGTAGTTATTGATGTTCTTATACAATCGGGCCGCGATTTCGTCGTCCCGGAACCAACGGTCTGGTTTAGCGGTACGCTGAATCGCATCCCGCCCAGCTAATCTTACAAGGTTTGAATTCCAGTATGAGATGCGCTGGCCGCTTATAAAGCGGTCGGGGTCAAATTTCGGTGTATAGACAATATCAAGATTGACCAGATCAGAGAATAAGCTTATTTTAGCAGCATCGGATGGGGCCTTAAGATATTCAGTATCTCTGCCAATAAAGAAAGACTGCCAATCCTTGGGAAACAAATCGTTGATAAAGACAAGGTCGCCCGTGCCCCATGTTAGAATCTGCCTTCCTACTTTTAAGTCCATAAATTCAAGGGGGCTGGTGAACATATGCGCTTCGCGGAGGTCGAAGTCGGCCTGCTCTTCTACCAGATCACCAATGATGTCGCTTTTAACTTCAAAATCAGCCCAGTCCAGATACGATGATAAATCAAGCTGCAGACGCTGTTCCATAATTGACATATCTTTTTCGTATTTATCTTTTCTGGTGCGGTATCCTGAGCGTATTTCGTAAAAGCCATGCACATCTAAGTTTGATAGAAAGGCCTTGAAATCATTTGTGGTTTCTTCCTGGGCGACTGCAGATAAAGAAGTGGTGGCAACAAGCACGGCCACAAAGGCTATTAACCGCTTGGAAAAAATCATCTCATCGCCTCCCTCGGCGGTCTGCGAAGGTATCGTTCTGTAAATATATCTTTTAGATTAATGTCATATTTGACGTTGCTGAATTCCATCTCAGTTTTGCTGCCAGTATTGAGGTCTGAGACAACGGACTTGACGACTGTGGGGAATTCCTGAATTGTCTCGACTGTTTTGGATTCGATGACGCGGTAGAGCTTGTTCTTTTTATCATAAAATTCCATCTTCATCGGCACAAAAGTCTTGCGGTCTATTGAAACATTAAAGTAGCTAAACTCAACACTATCCGGTTTCTTCGGCACGTTCTTGACTACATAATATTTATCTGTCGTTTCAATAAGTTCGTGTATATCTTCTTCCAGGCTTCGTCCCGACACATCCTCATACAAAAAGTCCGAACCCACAAAACTGGTGCGTTTGTCGCTGGCGGCAATTCGCCTGACAAGGTCGAGGCCGGGCAAATACAACCATCTGTCATCATTCTTTTTAATATCAGTGTGCTTATGAACCATAAAAACCATTTTGCGGACATCGGCCGGCTTTAGAAAATAAACATAGTACTTCTGGTCACCACCGTCTTTGATATCTTTCCTTAAAATAATAAATTCGCGGAGCCTCGTTTGGTTTTTTTTATCTGTTATCGTCATCTTTACTTTTGCTTTGCCGTCTTTGCCCTGATAGTATGCCGTAAGATTCGCTTTATTGACTATAGTTTCAACATCGGTAATTTTTTCAGGCGGGTTGGGGGCGTTGGCTGCAAAAAGTGCTGCCGAAAACACAAGTGTAATTGTGAGTGTTGATGGGAATTTCATGTTACACCTCACTTTCATTTTTTGCTGTTTGGCATGGGGTTTCAACGCCGAGTTTTTTAAGTATGGTCATCATTGGGCACCAATTGGTAAAGGCTGATTGCAGCAGATTCAGGCCCACGAAGCCGGTAAAAGACAACCAGTACGGCGAGTGGAAATGTGCCAGTATGATACTAACAAGCACAAAAAAACCAGCAATTGCTCTTAGATATCTTTCAATCATTACCGGCCTCCTTCAAATTACAGTCTCTTTTACGGTTTTTCAGCTTTTTTGCATGCCTGTCTGCGGGACATCACCCCGCAAATAAGTGCCATTACAAGTATTGCTATTATACTAATCCAGGCCAGCCTGCTCCAACCAAGTTTCCAATACTGGTGCAAATTGACGGCTACCAACACAACGGTTGCTGTAGAAATAATGAGGCAGAAGCCACAATTGCAGCTTACAGACCTTGGTTTCGGCCTGACCCTAAACAGTATTTTCTCGGCGATTCTTATTATGGAAGGCAAAGCCATCAGAGTAATTACTCCGGATAAAGCCATTATTGCACACAAGAATATTCCCACTGTCTTGTAAGGTACTAAAGTAGCGGCAAGTAGAGGCAAGAATCCAATGGCTATGACGACAACATTTCTGCTTATTGCTCTGGCCGGCTCGCCGAACATTATGCTGGTACTTGATTGCCAAGAGCCGGTCTTTGCAAAGCTGGCCCTTGCGCGTTCGAGAAAATGTATTGCAAAATCAACTGACATACCTAAGGTCAATGCACTCAAAACAGCGACAGGCATATCATAATCCTTGCCGGTCAAGCCTATTATTCCATAGATAACAGCTATTGTAATTGTCAGAGGTATCATGCAAATAATACCCCACAGAGGTGAACGGAAAAGTATCGTCATCATTATAAAGACAATGATGAAGCTACCCAGAAAAGACTGCAGCATCCCAAAGACCATCTTGTTCTGCCAGACAGTGTTGATATATGTGAGACCGGCCCAGTCGTATTTTAGCGGCACAGGCGGCCTGTTCTCAGCGAAAAAGACATCCACACCCTTTACGACTTTTTCCATATCTTTATTGTCGCCGCTGGTTAGCTGAATCCAGATATTTGCTTTCATATAATCATAGGTAACCAGGTGCCATAGGTCTTCGGGGTTATGGCTGCTTTGAAACTGCAGAAGGCATTGAGCAACAGCACTGGAAGATTTTGGAATAACATAGCTTTCTGGCTTGCCGTCGATTAGTTCCTGGTGGACCTTCTTTATGACATCTGCCACAGAATTGCTTTTTCCTACAAGGCCGGAGTCCTTGAGATGCGCCTGCAATTCTACTATATACTCAAGGATTTTGGGCTGTTTGAATAATTTGAGCCGTTCGATTTCCATCTCAAAGAAATCAGCAACTTCATACCACAAATCGATAGCAGCATCTTGGCCTGACTGTTCAGCAGTCTGGAGTTTCTCGTTTGCGATTTCAATAAATTCGTCGACATACTGTTCCCTGCTTTTTTTATCCGAAGCTCTGGAAAGAAGCAGTTTTTCGATTTCACCGACCAAATCTGCGGCCTTAGGTATTTCTTCCTTGAGCTCAGAGCCTTTTTCTAACCAGCGGTTTCGCAGAGAACCTACGAACTCAGTGTTGATGTTTCCTTCAGTTGCATCTTCGAGTATTAGATAGACCATATAGGTTCCGCCGAAATGCTCGTTTAATTCGATGTCGGCCTGGCGGATAGGATGGCTTTTAGAAAACCATTTCACGGGGTTGTCGTTTATCTGGATTTGTGTAATTCCGTAAACGGCAACCACGGTGACTAAAATGATAGCTACCAATATTGGTTTTGCTTTACTGTAAGTGAAATTCCCCGTTCTGTTGAGCAGCTTTGTGAGCCAGTTTTGCTTTTCTGTATGCATCGCTTCATGACCGAAGTTTTCGAGCGACTTTTCACTTATCATCATTATATAAGCCGGCACAAATGTTATGGTACACACCCATGCGATCATGATTCCGACAGCCACGAAGATGCCGAAAACCTGGACAGGCGGAATCGGCGTCAGGGCCAAAGAAGCAAACCCAGCCGCTGATGTAAGCGAAGTATAGAGCATCGGTGTAAACAGGTTGCTCATAACCTCCTTGGTGGTGTTAACTCTACCTTTTCCCTTTGTATAAAGGTCGAAGAATTCGGAGAGAATGTGAACAGAGTCTACGACCGCTATCGGCATAAGAAAAATCGGTATCATTGAGCTCATAATATGGACCGGAAAGCCGAATCCGATTAAAAGCCCCATAGTTGAGATTACCGAAACCATCGCTACGATCATCGGTGAGATAACGAGTATGAGCTTGCGAAAGAACAGCAGCATAAGCAGAAAGATTACCACCATTGCCAAAGGTGCCGATATTGCCATCTGAATAAACATCTCAACGCCAAAAGTGTCCTCAGCGACCGGCAAACCCGTAATATGATATTGTTCATCCCCACTGAATGTGGCAATTTTTTCTTTCAGCTTGCTATATACGCGGTAACTCAAATCTTTGCTTGTCAGCGGTAGATATAGGCAAATCGCTTTTCCATCTTCGGAAACAAGTGTACCTTTGAGCAAGGGATTGCTCATCGCCTTGTTTCTGATTTCTAACGCTTCATCCTCTGTAGCAGGCGGCTTTTTCATAAGCCATTCGAATACGACTTCTCCTGGACCGCCTTGGCCAATATGGTCTACCGTAGAAGGAGCGAGTAGGTCAACTTCAACAACACCGATTTGCCTATCCGGTTGTTCTTCATCGGGCCACGAAAGAGTTTTTGCAAACTCTGTCAGTTCATAAATTCTGGTTAGTGAGGTCGGGTTAAAGACGCCGTTAGGATTCTTGTTATTCACGATGCCTACAACCACGATGTCATTTAATGTGAATTGCTCTTTGGTCCGATTGTGAAATACCCGGACAGCCTCATCCTCTGAGAGCATATTCTCAGGATCTGTGTCAACCTGGATAAGAGGTATTAACCCCCCCAGTGCCAACATAAGAGCGACCATCACGATGGTGGTCAATTTGTAGTGCTTTAGTGAATAATTGATAATTGATTGCTTGAAATCCATCTTTCCGTACCTTAGAAATTTTCTTTAGTACAATATTCTCTCTGTAGATTCAGCGTATGTCAAGCGCAGAATGCTGTAGATTACCTGCTCAGCTTTGCTCAAGAACCGTTTTGATTCCTCGGATACCAGCAATAGCCGGCAAGAAAAGATTTAAGAAGCAAATAGGTGGTCTCTTTTCGCTTAATACAGAATTAAAATTCGTAGGATGGGCAACTTGTTTGCCCATGCTGAATGAAAATATGAACCACATGGGCAGGAGAACCTGCCCATCCTACGGCTTTGTGTAACTTATCATAAGCAATTCATTTAACAAACCTGACCTCAATCTGGTTGCGTATAAGTAGCCTATTTAGTACAAAAACGGCTATTGACTTATGACCCCAAGTGTGCGTAGAATTACGGGTATGGAAAAGGCTGAAATCAAGCAAATCGCGGATTATCTCAAAGACCTCAAAGAAGGTTTGTACGAATGGGATTATCGAGGGACAACTACGCAAGGCCAGTTGACCGACTCTACCGTATTATTGAACGGCTGATAGACGCCACTTTCGAGAGCAAGCATCAGGATAAAAGGGTGTTGCTGGCCGCCCTGGAGTTGAAAGCCAGGAAGTGCAAGGAATTTATCGAGACAAGCGTTGCTGTGAGAAACTGAAAAAGATGAAGCGATGCACGAAGTGTAGCAAGTTAAAACCTCAATATGAGTTTCACGAGGACCGCAAGTCAGAAGACGGGTTACAGCGGTGGTGCAAAGAGTGCCGGCGTCAATACGACCGCGAGTATTACGACCGACACAAGAAGACCACGAGAAGAAACTACAGTTATGAAGAAAGCCATCGCACAGTTAGTGGCGTGAAGCAGAAACACTGTTCCAAATGCAAAAGGTGGAAAGCAGAAAGTAAGTTCGGAAAACATTCCACTCCTGGAGACGGACTTCGTTATTGGTGCATTGAATGTGAGAGAAAGTACAAACGCAAGTACTACAAGCGAAATAGGAAAGGTGCGAGAAAAAACCTCCGATATGAGAAACGTCATCGGGTTGTTAACAGGATTAAACAAAAGCGATGTAGCAGGTGCAAAAAGTGGAAAGCCGAAAGTGAGTTTTACAAAGATAGGTTGCGTAAAGACGGCTTGCAGTTCCAGTGCAAGAAATGTGTAAACAAAGCTAATAAAAAATCTCGTAGGAAGCGGCGGTTGGCTGTGCGGAATTGAGGAGATAGGCAATTGTTAAAATAGTGCGGTGATGCTTTTAGAAATACTTGGTTATATATGTTATGCAATTCTTATTTTTATCACAATAGGATGGATGTTAGGCGTAAGGTATACGCACCCAGTTTATCCAACTATATTAACGAGTATTTATTTTGTGATTTTAAGTATTGCCGTTCCATTAGCGGGAATTAATTACTTACATCTTTTGTGGCTAATTCCATTGGTTTATTTTATGGGTCTCCTTAATATCTGTATCTGGGCTTATGAGATTCCGTTTGTAACTAAACTACTCAACTTTATTTGTAACATATATATAAATATATTGAGGATACGAATAGGAAAGAGAAGATAAACAGGTCTGGACGGCCTGGTGGCAATCGTTAAAATGGAGCGGTGATAACTTTTGGAAAGAGGAAAACATAATGACACACGACCAAATCGAAGCATACAGAGTTAAACTAACTGAAATACTTGCTGATGACTCAAATACATACGCTTCTTTAGAAGATTTAGCTAAAAAAGTGGGTGCAAGTACAACTAACAGATACAAAGGACACGGTAAAGCCGCAATACCAGAGCTTGTTGAAAATATTAACAGTGGTCTACAAACTGCGGCAATGGTCAACATGTGTAGAACAGCAGCGAAGAACTATGAGATAGCTCTAAATGCTACTAAAACGGCAATCAAACATTATTGGATTGCGGGGATGATAGCAATTCTAAGTATGTTAGCAGCTTGGGCCGCAGTTTTAGTTAGTACGTAATTCTGGACGGACCACCAGCACCAGCAACGGTGTACTTAACCGTTATAATCCTTGGATTATCACTTAATTTTGGGCAATTGGACAAACCAGTTGCATATAGGTTGCGTTCTCTGGCCGGAGCATGAAAAAGCTCGTAGTCATTTGACTATCCGCCTGGCACTTTGTCGCTGCTTAATATCTGTCGGTTTAAGCTGTCGGGTTAAGAAGAGGTTTCTGTAGATCAAAACACCCAAATGCCCGTAGTCATTTGACTATGGGTCATTTTCCAATCTGTCGTCGGACAGAGCATAAAAAAGCTCGTAGTCATTTGACTATGGTTCGTTTCACAACCTGTACCTGGCCGGAGCATGAAAAAGCTCGTAGTCATTTGACTATGGTTTATTTCACGACCTTTCGCTGGACGGAGCATGAAAAAGCTCGTAGTCATTTGACTATGGATCGTTTCGCAACGGTGTACTCAACCGCTACAATCCTTGCATTATCCTCTCGGATCAATGTATCCAATAACGAGGAAATCCTTTATTAGGAAAGAGTCATCCTGACCCTTGAGGTCTAATAGCGGTGAGTTTAAGGGAATCAAATTGTTCGTAACATATTGATAAGGTGTTCTGTTTCCCGCTAAGTTTAGTTTGATATAGTTGACAGTTGTGATAATACAACCAAACCCGTACTTTGATGGAAAGCGATAAATCGAGTTTATTATCTTCATGATGTCCAATTCAAGACGTGGCAGTTTGCCTTTTTCAATTTCAATCAAAGTCATAGGTTGAGTCGGCAAGAGAATATCTACTGTAAACTGATTCTCTGGAATCATCGGCGCAAAGTTCTGTTCAACATTCGGTCCGAATTTGGCAATCAACCGTTTGAATAATTGCTTATCAAGCTGAATAACTTCTCTCTTGAGCGGAGATCCATCTTTTTCAAAGAATATACACTCAGGAATTTCTTCCAATGCAGCTACAAGTTGCGAAATCCACTGATGTTGTAAGCTGCGATAGGAAAATACTTCTTTAATTCTCATTATGTTTACGTTCCCAAAAATAAGGAGCGTCAAACCCAGGCTACTCGCCCAGCCCCACCACAGGGCCTCACAAGATAGCACAAGGCCAATGCTCCCATTTTGGGAACGTGGCACAAGTACCGCTCTTGTGAAAGGTAAGCCAAATGATTACTACACAATTGCCAGATTTTCAAGCTCGATAATCCAACATCCGGCATCGAGCATCGAGAATCCAACATCAAGCATCCAGTATTAGCTCACTTTAGGCACTTTAGTTCACTTTAGCTCACTCCTCACTAACGAGAATCCAGCATCAGGAATCCAGCATCCAGCATCCAGTGGGGAGTCTCGGAGATTTTTCAGGATTTCACTCGAAATCTAATCTGTTTTATGGTATAATGTATCTAAATACTCGATACTCGATACTCGATACTCGATACTCGATACTCGATACTGGATACTGGATAGCAAATCGTCAATCGTCAATCAGAAAGGGGGGTTCCCAATGGCCATCGTTTTACAAAACGCCGGAAAACAGGGGTTTTTTGTCATATCAGTCCGAAATAGCAGAGAAATCGACGAAAAGTTTGACTATTTTATGCAAAACAAAGCCAATTTCCGAAAAGCCCAAATGAATGTAAACTCATTTATAACAAAGGATTACAGAAAAAATGACGCTTTCGCAGTCCAAAAAAACAAACCCAATTCAAACCCAAACAAAGCCAATTTAAAAAGAGCCAAAATGAACCTAAACATCTATTACACAGAGGTATATGAAAATATATTGTGCATTCGGAGTCAATGAAAGCAAACCCAAACAAAGCCAATTTCAAACGCGACGACGGTTTTTCTGCTTATTACACAAGAGATTGCCACGGAGCGACAGCGGCCCATTATGCAAATCTTGACTGTCGTCAGACAAGTTTTGAGCCGGGAACACGGTGTGCATTTCAGCTTGACTCAGGATAAACTGAACAAAAGTAGCTGGATTTGGAGTCGAAATGAGTTTAGCAACAGTTACAGTTATAGCCGTTGGGTTGGCGATGGACGCATTTGCAGTTTCGATAGCAACCGGAGCAACGTACAAAAAGCCGGGAACGAATCACGCCTTCAGGATAGCCCTGGCTTTCGGAAGTTTCCAGGCGGTCATGCCGGTTGCAGGCTGGCTTGCGGGTTTGACGGTGAGAAATCTTATCAAAGACTACGACCACTGGGTGGCATTCATTCTTTTGGGTTTTATAGGCACTAAAATGATATACGAATCTTTTAAAATCAAACAAGTTCAAGAGCGGTCGGTTCGGCTAAGCGCTGCTGTGCTTTTGATATTGGCTATAGCTACGAGCATTGACGCACTTGCGGTCGGTATAACCTTTTCTTTTCTTCTGGCAGGCTCACTTGCTGTAGCCGTAATAATAATAGGAGTTGTCACCTTCGTTTTTTCATATGCCGGTTTCTATATTGGAAAAAGTGCCGGCCATTTTTTCGAAAACAAGATAGAAATAGCTGGTGGAATTGTTTTGCTGTGTATAGGGGTAAAAATTCTTTTTGAGCACCTGATTGCAAACGGCGGCTAAAAAAACTTGCTGTAAGAAGGCGGATATTTATGAAAACATAAGCAGGCTCAAGGCCATAACCGCCATGCCCGCAAATAAAGTCAAGGCGAACGCTATTAGAACGTTTTGAAACCCCATCGTTCTTAATTTACTATTCTTTGGGTTCCCGCAAGGCGGGGTCCCTCTTTTTGCTTATCGCCCCAACTGCCAGGACAGCAATGAGCACGATTGCCGACGAATATTTGATCGCGGACGGCAGCATCCAGCCGGGACGAGTGACTATTTCAAAATCAATGCCGGCGGCAATGTAATCGAGCAAAATGCCGCTCAAAAGAGCACAGCCTGCCACGGTAAGAAGGTAGGTGATAGCGGTTCTGGAGCCTAACGTCTTCCAAATGGTCAGAAATGATGCGGCATTTGTGGCTGGGCCGGTCATAAGAAAAACAATCGCAGCTCCCGGTGTTAAGCCTTTCAATATCAATACTGCCGCCACCGGTACCGAGGCTGTCGCACAGACGTAAACCGGTATGCCCAAAAACATCATCACCACCATCGCAAAAATCCCTGTACCCAGCCATTCCGCAAAGTAACCATCCGGCACCAATGCTGAGATAATAGCTGCAATAATAAGTCCTATCAGCATCGCTTTGCCGATGTCCCGCGGCAGTGTGACAAAACCATATTTTAATCCTCTGAGGATTTTCTTATTCTGGCTGCCACAGCAGGATTCTTCTGTACACTCTTGCGGCCTTGGCTCTTTATCTTCCTGGTTTTTGTCGAACACATTAGCCAGTATACCGCCGATGATGCCGGTTACGAACGCTGCCAGCGGTCTGAAGACGGCGAAAAGTGGGCCGAGAAGACTTAAGGTCACAAGGATACTATCGGCACCGGTTTGAGGCGTCGAAAGCAAAAACGATATCGCCGCCGCCTTGCTCGCACCATGCTTATGCAGCGACATTGATACCGGAATAACGCCACACGAACACAAAGGAAGCGGAACACCGAAAAGCGATGCTTTGACCAACGGCCATATTCCCTTGCCGCCGAGATGTCTTTCTACAAGACGTTGCGATACAAGCACAGAAAGAATCCCCGCCACCAAAAAGCCGAACAACAAATATGGTGACATTTCGCCTATGGTGGCCCAAAAATCAATTATTATCGATTTGACAAAATCATTCATTACACGCACCGTTTTCAAACAGATTGTGACTTTCTTACGTTATCAGGTCTTTATACTGTCTAATACTTTTTGAAGCGTCTGAGCCGAGGCTTTCAGAGCGGCTTGTTCGTCCTCGGAAAGCTGAGCTGTTATAATCCGCTCAACGCCGGTTTTTCCAACAACACACGGAACGCTAAGACAAATATCATCGATATCGTATTCGCCCTGCAGCAGCAATGAGACCGTTAATATGCTGTGTTCATTTCGTAAAATTGCCCCCGAAATGCGAGTCAAAGACAGCCCTATTGCATAGTAAGTAGAGCCCTTGTAGTTGATAATATGATAGGCCGAATCTCGAATGCCTCGGGTGATCTCTTCGTGTCCTTTTTTAGCATCGCAGCCCTGACAGATGCCGCAATAGTCCTTCATAGGAAGACCGGCAACATGCGTCATACTCCAGGCAGCTACTTGGCTGTCCCCGTGTTCGCCGAGAATGTAAGCGTGAACGTTTCGCGTATCGACACCACAATGCCGGCTCAGCATAGAGCGGAAACGAGCACTGTCAAGAACAGTTCCCGAGCCGATAACGCGCCCACGAGGCCAGCCAAGTCGTTTTAAGGCCACCTGGGTTAGTATATCCACCGGATTTGCCACCATCACCAGAACAGCTTGTGAACTGCGTTTTTTGAGTCGGTCGCAAATCGATTTGACTATGTCAGCGTTGCGTTGGATAAGCTCAAGACGGGACTGGCCCGGGGCTTGTTTGGCACCGGCCGTGACAACTATTAGATTCGCATCAGCACAGTCAGAATAATCGCCTGAGCGGATTTCTACAGGCGGAACGAAAGCCAAACCATGTTCGAGGTCCATAACTTCGCCTTCGACTTTCCTATGGTCAGGGTCGATCAGGACAATCTCTCCTGCAAGACCCGTATACATCAACGCATAAACATAGGTGGTGCCAACCGATCCGGCACCAATCACAACTACTTTTCTTTCCTGTTTCTGCATATTCCCACTCCCGAATTTCTCTATTACTATCTATTTGAATACAACTATCAAGCACAAACAGTATCTGTTTTGCTGATGCTGCCATCCAGAGCCACAGTGATATCCTCGAAGGCCAAGTCGACCTTGGCCAGGGCAATGGCTTTTTTTGCAATTTGGGTCAGGCCGAAACAGCAAGGCACCTCCATGTGAATCACCGTTAGACTTTTGAGCTTATTGGCTTTGAATATCTGTGCGAGTTTCTCAATATAAAACTCACTATCATCCAGCTTCGGACAGCCTACTGCGATACTGTGGTCCTTCAAGAACCTGCTGTGAAAATCCCCCATCGCAAACGGCACACAATCGGCAACCAAAAGCAGATCGGCATCGGCAAAATACGGAGCCTGGGGCGAGACCAGCTTTAACTGCACCGGCCAATGACTTAGCTGTGATGGGGCCGACACTGCCCCGGACTCGGTCGGCTCTGCCTTTGGCCGCAACTGCTTGGACATCATTCCCGGACATGCAAAATCGGTCTGTTCATGCGGGCTTTTCTTCTTAGCAAGATGGACCTCAGTCGCTTCTTCATCAAATTCAGCGGCTTGGCGCTGCTCTACCGTTATGGCATCCTCGGGACAGTGGCCAATACATGCTCCTAAGCCGTCACAGTAAACCTCGCTGACCAGCTTTGCCTTGCCGTCAATTATTTCTATAGCACCTTCGGCACAGGCATCGACGCATTGACCGCAGCCGTTACACTTTTCCTCATCAATTTTTACAATGTTTCGCATAACCATTTCGGAACCCTCATCGTGAACTTTTTGATCCATCGACCTGGTCATCGCCTTTCTTCATAATGCCAAGGCATCGGTCCGCATATTTGCACCATTCGGCGCAACCAAGGTTTATTTTGGGATTGAGTATAACCCTCCCACAGTTTTGGCATTTCAGCTTCGGCTCATCCTTGAAAAACTCTATCGGCCCGCCGCAACCGGGACACTTGACTTCAAAAATATCCCCGGGCTTCCAAAATCTCTGATCTTGTCCTGGACATCTGACCATAACACACCTGTTTTCTTATTTTCTTTTGCTCCGGCTTTGCAGTATTTCATCGAGGGTAATCTCCTCCAGGTAACCCTCGATATACATCTGAAGACGAGACAGCTTTGTATTAACTTCACACTCAGATTCGAATTCGCATCCCTGGTCGCCTACCAAGCATCTATTCATGTGGACGCCGCCCTGCAGAACATTTATGACGTCCATCAAAGTTATCTCTGATGGCTTCCTGCCTAATTTAAAACCACCTTTCGGTCCCATGACACTTTTAACCAATTCTGCCTTATGAAGTTTTTGCAGTAACTTGCACCCAAGCTGATATGAGAAATTGCCGTCGCCGGCCAGTTGTCTGGCCGACATTAATTGGCCATTATGAGAATGCTTAGCCAGATTGACCATCATACGCAACCCATAATCTGTGTTTCTCCGCAACACATCCATTTTTAATCACCTCTCAAAATTTACCTTGCTTTATATAGGACTATTATAGTCCTACTCCACGACTTGTTCAAGAAGAAATTTACTTTTTTTTCAAAAGATTTAGAAAAAATTGAAAAACCGGCTTTTTGGGCTGTTCAAGAGGGTTTTTCCAAGCTCGGCGGCATATTTTCGACGAACGCTTTTATATCATCCCGCACTTTTCTAAACACCGCCATAATCTGTTCCTCACGGCCAGTTGCAAAATACGGGTCGTTAAATGGCCGGTGAACGACCTTGGCTTTGCCGCTAAATACGGGACAATTTTGTGCAGCGTTCTCGCATAATATCACCACGTAATCAAAATCGATTTCTGAGTAGTCATTGATATGTTTGGAGTAGTGCATTGAGATGTCAACTCCAGCTTCAGCCATCACTTTTATAGCGTGCCGGCTGACACCGATTGGACGAATCCCAGCGGAAAACGCCTCGATAACATTGCTCTTTAAATGCCTGGCCCAGCCCTCGGCTATCTGGCTGCGACACGAGTTACCCGTACAAAGAAACAATACCTTTATTTTGTCTTTAGTTTCTGACATGGCTGCTTGAGGTCCTTTGCGTTGTTAATGGAACCCTGGGTGGCACCCTCAAACTTGTTTGGGGGTGTTCTCAGCCGATCATTAAATTGACTGTCACAACAAAGGCTGAACAGCTCACAGCTCCGGCATTTCGGGCCGAAGCTGCCGGTACAGTCTTCCACGATCCCAATCCTGCTCAATGCAAAATCATACTTTACAGGGTCGGCCGGCTCTATTCGGCTGAAGCTATCTGTAATATTTCGCGCGGTCGACAACGAAACCGTCTTGTGGCTGTGAAACTCCAAAATCCTGCATAATCTACCCATGTGCACATCGACCGGCACAATCAGCTTGGCTTTATCAATTGACTTCCAAAGTCCCGTATCCACGTCATCGTCACGAATCATCCATCGCAAAAAAAGATTAAGCCGTTTGCATGCACTGCCTCTCGTGGGACTGGCCAGCAGATACTTCAGCCCACGGTTGGTTTGTCCATTGTGACTTCCAGCATAGATATTAAGAAGCGAATCACAAAAACGTGATAACGTAGGAATGATACTGCGGTCGGTTTTTCTGTAACCCAGTAAAAAGAAATTTTCTATGCTGCCGTTTTCAAGTATGATTTTCTTTAGTAACGCCAGCAAATCTGATAAACAATCACCGCTGGTAAAGCGATGCTTAAAACTTTTTAGCTTTTCTCTTTGTTTGCCGTCAAAGTTTCCGACAAATTCAGAAGGGCTGTCTCCCATGCGCCCAAACAGGTCAGCCAGGCTTTTTTCGATCTGCTGTACTCTGCCATAAGCAAGGGCAGAGGCCAAAAACGCAGCGATTTCCATATCGGCTCGCTTGGAATAATGATATACAAATTGTAAGGGGTCGGGCTTTATGAGTCTGCGATGGTTATACCTTCTGTACAGTCTTTCTAATACATCCTTTATTTGAGCTGTTTGTTTACTCACCGACCACCATTACTTTGCTGATTATGCTAATCCTATAGGATTTGGGTTCAATGTAAATATTACTTTTTTTGCCCCCTATCGACAATTCGTTCTATTTTATGGACGTTTTTCCGCAGGTTCGGTGTCGACTGCTGGCAGTTGTGTGCCGGCTAACATTTCGATTTTGGACAGTTTTTGGGCGTTTTCGGCCATAACACGCTCGTAGTGGAGCTGATATTTTAAGAGCATACGCTGTGCATCAATCAAACTCAAAAAATCGATTGTGCCGGCTTGATACGTACTCTCCGATGCCACAAGCATCTCTTCGGCTTTGGGAACTATCACGTCTCTATAGAGCTTAATCTTTCTCTTGCTGTCTTCGAACTCATACAGAAGCTGCTGGGCCTGGCCGGCGAGAGTATTTTCCATCTGAGTCTTTTCATGGGTGCTCCGTGCCAGTTGTGCCCGTGCCTGACGCTGGGCGGCTTTGTAATTACCAGTCCAGATTGGAAGTGTCAGTGAAATCATAGCTATAACAGGGTCTTTGCCGCTATCAGCAACACCTGAAGCCAAGGCATGAGCCGTATCAATATAGCCGACCCCAATCCCGATGTTAGGATAGGATTTTTTTTGAGCCAACTTTTCTTTATTTCTTGCCGCCTCAATATCATAGTCTAACGCCTGCAATTGCGGATTGTTCTTGGTTATAATTGCATATAGTTGTGGGAAAGTGACCGATATCGGTTGATATTCCGGCGATTTCGGCCAGGGCAAATCACTCGAAGCCAGCCGATTCAGGATGCTGTTTAATTTGGCGGTTATAGCCGGCCTTAATTCTTTCAGGCTTTTGAGTCTGTCTTCGAGAACAGCCAGTTCTATCTGGGCACGTATGATATCCGGATGTGAAGTTATTGCTGTGGTGTATCGGCTGCGGGCAATCTCTTCAAAATGTGTGACCAGTTCAAGATTTTGCTCAGTGATTTCTATCGCTTCGGCCAGGTAGCTGTATTCATAAAAAGCGTATTTAACTTGCTCGAAAAGCTCCAGTTTCTTCGCTTCATATCGCTTGTGAGCAGCTTTTGCCTGTGCAGCCGCCTGGTCGGTTTGAGCTTCGATAACGCCGAACCAGGGGAAAGTCTGCATAATTTCGAACTTCTGCCGCTGAGGACCAGCTCTGGTTTCGACCTCGTTGATAAAATAGCCATAGTTAAACTTGGGGTCGGGCAATGACTTGGCTTGAGGGACCTGTTCTATGGCGGCTTTCCACTGCTCGAAAGCGGCTTTAAGACCTGCATTGTTGAGGGCGGCATATCGTAAATAGTCCGGCAATGTAACCAGAGGCTCGGTGCCGACATCGGTTTGTTGAGAATAGACAGTGCCGCTGATTGCAACACTAACGATAATCACGCAAAAAACACATGCTTTAGGCTTCATTTGTAACCTCCCTTTCAAAACTTTACCATTTCAACTAATTTAAGATTCTATTATTGAAAATTTTCTCCACTTTCGACCGTCAGATTCTATGAGACGGTCAGCCGCTGGAAAACTCTCGGAACCGGCCGGATATTCATATGGCGCAGGATCATCGCCTTCCCAGGCCTGCAGTATCGGTGTCAAAAATTGCCATGTCACTTTTACATCATCGGCTCTTGTAAAAAGAGTCTGGTCGCCAACCATACAGTCCAGAAGTAATCTCTGGTACGCTCCCGGCATATCAACTCCGAAAACAGTGCGGTAATTAAAATCCATATTCAGTGTACTCATACAAATCTTTGAGCCGGGCCTTTTGGCCTGGAAGCTTAACGAAATTCCTTCCTCGGGCTGGATCTGCAGTACAAGAACATTGGGCGGGCCGGACCTTGGCGCCTCGGCCAGGCCTGATGAAACAAACATAGAATGCGGCACTTTTTTGAAAATGATAGCAACCTCGGTGTCCTTGCGGACAAGCCTTTTGCCGGTCCGCAGATAAAAAGGCACGTCCTTCCACCGCCAGTTGTCTATGAACAGCTTCGCAGCAACGAATGTTTCGGTTTTGGAGCCGGGTTCTACGCTGGGTTCGGATCGATACCCGGCGACCTCTTTGCCGTTAATCACGCCGGGACCATACTGGCCCCGGACAATGCTCGTTGACCATGGCTCAAGCTTGAACGGGCGAATTGACCGCAAGAGCTTGACCTTTTCATCGCGGATGCTGTCTGCTTCAAATGATGCCGGCGGCTCCATTGCAGCTAAGGCAAGCATTTGAAGCATGTGATTTTGAAACATATCTCGAAGGGCGCCGACTTTATCATAATAACTGCCGCGATGTTCAATACCAATCGATTCAGCTATCGTAATCTGCACATGGTCAATATAATTGCGGTTCCAGACAGGTTCAAAAATAGCGTTGGCGAAGCGAAACATTAAGATATTTTGAACGGTCTCTTTGCCCAGGTAATGGTCGATACGATAAATCTGTGACTCGTCGAAACATTGGTGTATTTTATTATTCAAATCCGCAGCACTTTGGAGGTCTCTGCCAAATGGTTTTTCAACCACCAATCTGGGCCGCTGCCTCGAATCGGGCTTACGCGGGCAAGACAATCCCACCGAGCCGAGCTGTTCGGCTATCGTAATGTAAAGAAACGGCGGCACAGCCAGATAAAAAATATGGCTGGATTCCCGCGAAGCGGGGTCCCCGCTGTCAATTTTATACTTTTTGTCTAACTTGATGAGTTTAGCCTTGATATTTTTATAAAATGAAATGTCACCGTAATCGCCACTTACGTAATAGAGCTTGCTGACAAAAGCCTCTATTTCTTTTGACGGTAAGTTGTCTGAACGTTCCTGTATTGCCTGTTGCGCGCTTTGGCGAAACGTTTGGTCTGAAAGCTTTTTTCTCCCCGCTCCCAACAGATAGAAATGCTCACTAAGCAGGCCGCGATTGGAAAGCTGGAATAGACTTGCGAACAATTTTCTTTTAGCCAGATCGCCGGAGGCCCCGAAAACAATCATTGCAGTTGGCGGGGCGGCTGTTTCGTCGCAGACGATATCCTGATCGGCTATGGACGGCCTAATGTTCTGCATAAGAACCACCGGCTCTATTTTCAATATTTATTTTTCTGTCGCGATATCTAATCTTCAATGGGCTCAAATTCGTCCTTTCCAACTCCGCAGTCGGGGCATACCCAATCATCCGGCAAATCCTCAAAAGCAGTACCGGCTTCGACGCCGTTATCAGGGTCACCCACAGCCGGGTCGTAAATATATCCGCACATGAGACACTTGTACTTTTTCATCTCTCTGGCTCCTTGTTCTGCTTTTACTTTCGGTTTCTGTTTTATGTAAGTTGCCGCCGTCCGCGGCGTTCTGCCGCCCTTAACATCGCGGTAGTAGTTATATGTTATTGGTATTTTGTTGCTATCGATTGTCTCACAGGCTGTAATTTTGCCGATAAAGAGCGTGTGTGTTTCGACATCGATCGCGTCGGTAACTTCGGCTTCGATAAACCCCACCGTATTATCCAGAACAATCGGAACACCGGCTACGCCGGTCTTGCAGTTAATCTCCTGGAATTTATCTATATCTCTGCCGGTCCTGAAACCGAATCTGCCTATAAATTCCAAAGGCGCACCTTCGGCAAGAATAGACACGGCGAAAACCTTGCTCCGGGCAATATACTCATGAGTTAAATTCTGTTTGTTAACACTAACCGCTATCATTGGCGGCTCAGGCGTCACCTGGAAAACAGTGTTGACAATGCAGCCATTGAACTGGCCATCGGTTTTTGAGCTGACTATGCACATGCCATAACTCAGGTTAAAAAGTGATTCTAAATCCAACATCCGCTTCTCCTGAGACAGTCTCACTCCGGGTAACTGACCCAAGCCAAAATTGATTTAGTTACTTCAAAGCTCTCAATTGTTTGACCAGCGTAGTAATATGGCTTAGTTCTTCCATAATAATCGCCTCGACTTTGTCTCTGCCGGCTTTGACAGGCACCAACTCCTTCAAGCTTAAATAAAAGACAACTGACTCATTTTCGGAGTTCAAAGCTGTCTCAAGGATTTCCTTGGGTGTTTCCTTACCGGTTAGTTCTTTTGTCGGGGTTGTTTTACCTTCGTAACCCCGGGCGTCAGCCATTGCTTGCAGATACAATGCTGACTGATTATCAGGGTCGAAAACTGTCCACCCCTTTTCCTGCCCACTGAGCTGTTTTCTCATTTCCTCGAAGGTTTTAAGGTGGCCATCCTCCATACCAGCCATATCAAGCAGCATTCGTTTTGTTTCTTTATCTGTGGCGTTTGTTGCCGCCTGACGATAGAACCTGGCACCATTTCTCTCGATTTCCTCTGCCATCTCGAAGATTTCATTTGCATTAAATGTAATACCCATTATGCACCTCCTTCCGCCGCTGCCGGCGGCGTAAAGACACGCTGTCCCATTTCCCTATCCATCATCCCACGAGGCACGAGGGACGTCCATCTTGCATCGTCCATCGTCCATCGGTCAACGGCCATTGAAAGATATAAATAAGCCGAATACAACTCGGCGTTCAACTGCCCGTTCAGAGCCTTTTCCATCTTTTTAGAAATCATCTCTCATCCTTTCCACAGTCCATGAACATTGCAATACTCTCTTGCACCGACAGAATCAGCCTCTACGTTAAATATCGCTTCAGGCTCACCACCGGGCTCAAGGAACTGTCTATATGCCTTTCCATCGGCCAGCAGTTCAATCCATTCAATATAATGGTCCTCTTGCATCGGATGCGGGATAGAGCCTACCTTGACCCTGTAGCCGCCATCGATTTTTTCGACTACGGGCACATGCTTTTCTGTTGCGGCGTCAGCGGTTTTTTCATCCAGAAGCTCCATCGGCTTGCCGCAGCAGACCAGCTCGCCGGCACCGCCGTGAAGAACTTCTATGATATTGCCGCATACCGTACATTTGTATACTTGAAGTTTCTCAGCCATAATTTTCCCCTTTCAGAATTGGAGTTCTAACTTACAATTCCAATACCCTTATGTTTTGCCAATATATCGTCTGCCAGCCTGTCAAGCGCGACCAAATCGTCCTTTGTAGGGGCGCCCCTTGCCACCACCGGTTCGAGAACCTCGACCTTGAGATTTGATATCATGCCCGTCAGCTGCTCGACCATTTTACCACCCCAGCCGTAAGAGCCAATGACGGATGCAAATCTGGTCTTAGGTCTCAGAGCATTGGCTAAAAACGTCGCATAAGCCGCACACGGATGTGGTCCGACCAAGACCGTAGGCGAACCTATTACTATCGTTGCAGCATCCACCAATGCCATCGCGAGCTTGCCGATATCAACTGTCGAAAGCTCGAACTGCTTTACTGTAATACCCCTGTTAATCAGGGCCTCGACAAAATATGACACCATCTTGGCCGTACTGCCGTGCATCGAAACGTAAGGTACAACAACCTCATTTTTGACAGTCTCAGAAGCCCAGTCTTTATAAGCGCCAACGATAAATTCAGGCCGATTATACACCGGGCCGTGGCTGGGAGCAATTATGTCGATTTCCATCGCATCAAGCTTCGTTAGGTTGGCGTTTATCTGCCGCCTGAACGGCATCATAATCTCTGCATAATATCGTTTGGCCGGTTCATAAACCGCAGCTTCATCGTCAACAAAAAGGCTGCTCGTGGCAAGGTGAGCACCGAAGAAATCACACGAAAACAGTATTTTGTCTTCTTTCAAATACGTCCCCATAGTCTCCGGCCAGTGCACCCACGGCAGATAAATAAATTGCAAGGTCTTACCGCCGAGCGAAAGGATTTCAGAATCCTCAATCGTGATAAACTTATCGTCTTCGATGCCGAGCAAATCTATCAGCATGCCCTTGCACTTCGGATTCGTCACCGCCTTTGCATCCGGATACTTCAGCAGAACATCGGGTAGAGAGCCGCAGTGGTCCTGCTCTGCATGATGCGCAATAACATAGTCGATCTTGTCAGCCCCGAGTTTGGCAAGGTTACTTAATAAAACCTCTGTCTTGGCCGGATCGACTGTATCAAGCAATGCCGTTTTTTCGCTGCCTTTTATCAGGTAGGAATTGTAACTAGTTCCATCCGGCAGCGGTATAAGCCTGTCAAACAGCCTGACATCGAAGTCGATAGCTCCCACAGCATATACATTTGGCCTGATTTGCCTCATTTCGCCGCACCTTTCATATTTTCAACGTAATCGCGCGCGCCGAAGAACCTGTCTCTGCACATTCCGCAAACCCCTGTATAAGTCAGTACAAGGCCTGCGTTACAGCAACTCTTTGGCCGCCTTCAATGCCGCCTCATAGTCAGGCTCATTGGTCAGCTCGTCCACTATCTGTATATATCTCACAACGCCATCTTTGTTCACGACAAATACAGCCCGGGCAAGGAGCCGCAATTCCTTTATTAAAACGCCGAACGCATTGCCGAACTGGGCCTTACGATGGTCTGAAAGCGTCTGAACATTTTCGACCTCTGCCGCGCCACACCAGCGCCCCTGGGCAAATGGAAGGTCCATACTAATAGTCAGCACAACCACGTCATCGGCCAGAGCCTTGGCCTGCTCGTTGAACTTCCGAGTCTGTATATCACACACGCCGGTATCCAGAGAGGGAACCGACGAAATCAGACAGACCTTTCCACGAAAGGAGGAAAATTTGACCGCCGACAAATCATTCGCGACCACTTCAAAATCCTCAGCCAAATCACCGACCTTGACCCGTTTACCTGTTAAAGTCAGAGGCTCGCCCTTCATCGTTACTACAGCTTCTTTCTCCTGCATAATTTCACCTCATCGTTGTTAATGTTTGTGTTTGCTGCGGCTGGTCTTGCCGAGGTATGCATCCTGAAATTTTCTCAGTGAAGACCTGAGTTTTTCCACGTTCGCAAGGTCTGTGGTTTGCTTTGTCTTCATTGCATAGACAAGCATCTCGTGGAGCGAGGCCAGTTTCCTTACGTATTCATGATACGCCTCGACGTCGCCCTCAGGGGGCAGTTTCACTCGTTGAGCCATGAAATAATAGGTTATTATATGGCTTATTTCATCGGCGTGTTTGTCCTTGTTCTGCACCCAGCGGACAATCTGGTTCATATTTGGCTTGTCCCGGCTGGACAATTCGGTTACCAGCTTCATCGATTTTTCAATTGTTGTGATGTGCTCGGCAATCATATCGAATCGCATCTGGTCGCCGTAAATACCGCAGGGTACCTGGCAGTGCGAATACGCCATCGAGGCAAGAATAGCCACCGGAACAAAAATACTGTATAACACCGATTTTTTTCCAACCGTCTTAATCATGTCTAATCTCCTTGTGTTTGTTTAGTAGTTAGCCGCTTCCAGCTCATAGTGAGCCTGTGGATGTGCGCAGGCAGGGCATATTTCGGGAGCTTCGGCACTTTCGTGCACATAGCCGCAGTTTCTGCAGACCCATCTTACCGATTGAGCGCGTTTGAATACAAGGCCTTCGGTTATATTCTTTGCCAGAGCGAGGTATCGCTGTTCATGACGTTTTTCAGCAATGGCAATACTTCTGAAAACTGTAGCAATTTCAGCGAAGCCTTCTTTATCCGCAGTCTCGGCGAAGCCTGGATACATTTCGGTGTGCTCGTAATGTTCACCTCCCGCTGCTGCTCTTAAGTTCTCAAGCGTGCTGCCAATGACGCCGGCCGGAAATGCTGCGGCAATTTCCACCTCACCGCCTTGGAGAAATTTAAATTCGCGCTTAGCGTGCTCTTTTTCCTGATTCGCGGTTTCTTCGAAGATTGCAGCTATTTGTTCGTAGCCTTCTTTTCGGGCCTGGCTGGCAAAATACGTGTAACGGTTTCTCGCCTGCGATTCGCCTGCGAACGCTGTCAATAGGTTCTTTTCAGTCTGACTTGCCTTTAATTCCATAATTAACGCTCCTTTCCCAGAGATTAGAAGTCAGAAGTCAGAAATCTGTCCTCTGTCCTCTGTTCTCTGTCCTCTGTTCTCTGTCTTCTGTTTTCTGGTTTCTGCTCAGTATCGACCTGCTGGCCCGCAAGGACCGCATTTATTGCCGCTGCCAAATCAGCGCCGGTTATGCGTACGTTGTTACCCAGCCGGCTGTTCGTCCCTCTGAGCACGATAAACGAGTTTCCGTTCTTTATCAAACAAAAAAATCAGGCGTGCAGGCGGCGGAGGCATAGCTTAAAAGGGCAGCCAAACTACTTGTGTTTTGGGCTTTGGAATGTAAGATATGAGAGTTCATAGTTCGTAGTTCATTGTTCGTTGTTTGTAGTCTATGAACTACGAACTCATAACTATGAACAAAGAAAGGTCTTTTATGAAATCCGAAATCAACCGAAGGAAATTTATCAAAGCTATGGGTATGGGAGCAGCCCCGCTGGTCATTTCGGGATGCACGGGTACTGGAGAGCTGTTTGCGAAGAAAACGCCGCCGAATAAGCCCAACATTGTCTTTATCCTCGCAGATGACCTGGGCTGGAAAGATGTCGGCTATCATGGTGGTGATATCAAGACGCCCAACATAGACAAGCTGGCTTCTGAAGGAACAAGACTTGATCAATTCTATGTCCAACCGGTGTGCTCGCCGACGCGTTCGAGCTTGATGACAGGGCGATACCCTATGCGCTATGGACTGCAGGTAGGGGTAGTCCGGCCGTGGGCGAAACATGGGTTACCTCTTGAGGAGCGGACTTTGGCCCAGGCACTTAAGGAAGCCGGCTACACCACAGCTATTTGTGGCAAGTGGCACCTGGGCCACCTAAGCTCGCAATACCTGCCTACCTCTCGCGGTTTTGACCATCAGTACGGTCACTACAACGGTGCACTCGATTACTTTACTCATATTCGTGATGGTGGGCTGGACTGGCACCGTGATGATCAGCCTCTGCGCGAACAAGGCTACACAACCAACCTGATTGCTGATGAATCGGTGCGTCTTGTAGAGCAGCACGATGTTTCTCGTCCTCTGTTTCTTTATGTGGCTTTTAATGCGCCGCACTCGCCGTTTCAGGCCCCGCAATCTTACATCGATATGTACAAGCATATAAAGGCCAAAAACCGGCGCATATATGCTGCTATGGTTACGTGCATGGACGATGCGATTGGACGGGTGGTCTCAGCACTGGATAAACGTGGGTTGAAGCATAACACCTTGCTCATCTTCTGTTCAGACAATGGTGGGACAGGTGTTGTGGGCAGTAATGTTCCTCTGCGTGGACAGAAAGCGCAGCTCTACGAGGGCGGAGTCCGAGTGCCGGCGATCGCAGTCTGGCCAGAGGTGCTCAAGGCCGGGGCTGTCGTAAAAGAGCCGCTTCATATAGTTGATATGTATCCCACACTGCTTAAGCTTGCCGGAGCCAGGCTCGAACAGGCTCTGCCGATCGACGGCAAAGATGCCTGGCCGACCATTGCCCAGGGCAGGCCCTCGCCTCACGAGGAAATCCTTCTCAATAGCACGCCCGCCAACGGGGCGATTCGGCGAGGTGACTGGAAGCTGGTCTACAATGGCAGTATCAGCGCCAATAATGCCGGCCGCCAAGTCAATGAAAACCGCTTTGAGCTTTTCAATCTTTTGGATGATCCCTATGAGAGAGACGACCTGATAGATAAATATCCACGGAAATTTCAAGAACTAAAGCAACGGTTGGAGTTGTATGCCAGACAGGCAGCTGTGCCAAATATCCCGCCGAACAAAATGCCCAAGGATTTTAAGGTGCCAAAGGTCTGGGGTCAAAGAACAGAGGACAGAGAACAGAGGACAGAGAACAGAAAATCTGATTTCTGACTTCTGATTTCTGGCTACAGATTTTAGGGAGATATTGAATGATGCGATTAAGGCTAAAACCTGATACCGATGAATCGGAAATTCTCCTCCGATTTAAAGAAATCAAGCTGCTCTTTAATGTCGGGTCCGATTCCAGTGGAGCGAATGTTCTAATTGTTGAGGCTGATGGTGAAATTCTACCGATATATTCAGCTGACCTCATCCATGATTTAGATGCTTACGACATTTCATCGGACTCGTCCGACAAGTCGGATTGAGTGGCCAGGCTGTGTTGATAATCTCAAATTTGAAATTTCAAATCTAAAATTTGGCAATAGAGCGGTTCTGAGCAGAGATTTTGATGATGTAGGGGCGGTTCGCGAACCGCCCCTACTAAAAGATAGGGCAGAAAAACTTAGATGACAAAGAGCAGGACAGTAGGTAAAATAAGGGCTCTGTTCTAAATGCTTGGTTGACCAAGGCAAACCTCGTAAAATCAGCGAATGCAGACTCGGCGGCGTAGCTGAGCGAAGGGTATCAGGAAAATATCGGTTAGAGACTTTCTACAAATTTAGAGGAGATTTTGAGATGAAAAATAATAGTAAGCTCACTTTCGTACTGGTTCTTCTTCTTTTGTTTGCATCAAATTCATTTGGTCGGCGGAGAGCGGCTCAGCCCGTCGAATTCAAAAAAATATCCGAGGGACTGTTTGAAATCTTAGGCGGACGTGGCGCGCAAGGAGGAGCGTATATCGGTGATAACGGAGTTCTCGTGATTGATGCGAAAATGGACAAGAAATCAGTGGACCAGGTAATCGAAGGGCTCAGGCGGATTACCGACAAACCAATACGGTATCTTGTGAATACCCACAGCGATGGTGACCATGTGGCGGGAAATCGATATTTTCCTGAAACGGTGACTTTCATCGCTCATGAGAATTGTCGGCAGGAGTTTTTTCATCCGAGGAGAGATGGAACTCCGTCAGAATGGAGCAAACCTGAATTATCACCTTTTGTTCCTTCATTGACATTTAGAGATAAAATGGATGTTTATCTGGGCTCAAAGAAGGCCGAGTTATGGTATTTTGGCGTTGGTCATACAACTGGGGACGCTGTCGTTTATTTTCCGGAGGAAAAAATAGCTTTTATCGGAGACCAGATATTTCTGACAAGAGCTCAGCTCATCCATTCTTATAAAGGTGGCAATTCTTTTGAGCATGTCAAGACGCTCACGAAGATGCTTCAAACACTGGATGCTGAAAAATTCTGCAGCGGTCATAGTGAAATGACAAATCGGGAGACAATAAGAAATCATATTGACCAGATGAAAAAGCGGCAGGAAAAGGTTAAAGCGTTAACTGAGAAGGGAAAGAATGTAGAGGAAATAAAGAGCGAATTTGAAGAAAACGAAGCCAGGCTAATCGAGACTATATGCAATGAAATAAAGAAACGTTCTCGGTAGTAAAATCCTCCGCAGCCGGCTACTACCAGGGCAGAGACTGTCCTCAACGATAACGCACTGTGTGTTGTTTACCCGAGGGATATGGAAACCACCCTGGAAAAAGTGGGGAAATGTGAAGAAATGGATCTGCCCCTCACCGATTCATTCGCCGGTTTTTACAGTGCTCGCGACGCCGAAAGGCAAGAGCAAACATAGAAAACAAATTAAACCTAAATGAAGGAACCATATTATGTCTACTCGACAAGAAGAAATCAGGAAGACTATTTCGCGTCGCACCTTTATGGGTGCTGCGGCCTCGACAGCCTTTGCCTTTAATATTGTTCCCAGCCGGGTCCTGGGCAAAGGCGCACCCAGTAACAAGCTGAATATAGCATCCATCGGCGTTGGCGGCCGCGGTGGGAGTAACCTGCGAAGTGTAGAAAGTGAAAACATCGTTGCCCTGTGCGATGCCGATATGGAAAGAGCCAAAAACGGTGTCAACAAGAATCCTCGGGCGAAAGTCTATCGTGATTTTCGCGTCATGTTCGACGAAATGGAAAAAGATATCGACGCCGTCATTGTCGCGACCCCGGACCACACTCACTATGTGGCCGTCATGGCGGCCATGGAACGCGGCAAGCATGTCTATTGCGAGAAACCGCTGGCCCATTCGATATACGAGGTTCGCAGACTCTCCGAGGCGGCCCGCAAATACAAAGTCGCCACACAGATGGGCAACCAGGGTCACTCTTCAGAGCATATTCGGCTGTGTTGCGAATGGATCTGGGACGGCGCCATCGGCGATGTCCGGGAGGTCTACGCCTGGAGTGATCGTCCGATGGGCGGATATCCCTTTCCTTCGGGATTGCCCCGGCCCAAAGATACCCCCCCAGTACCGGATGCCCTCAACTGGGACTTATGGCTTGGCCCGGTAAAATATCGCCCCTATCATCCGATTTATGCGCCGATATACTGGCGCGGCTGGCTCGATTTCGGTACCGGCGCCCTGGGGGATATGGGATGCCATATCCTGGACCCGGCATTTTGGGCGTTGAAATTAGGCAGTCCTGTAAGCGTGGAAGCCAATACGTCGTACAATCCAAATCCGGAATTCTGGATGTCGTGTTTGGGCGGTGCGAGGAGTCCGAAAGAGGAAATACCGAAATACCTCGAGGAGCTCAGACAAGAGACGTATCCGGTCGCCTTGATTGTGCGTTACGAATTCCCCGCCCGTGGCAAAATGCCTCCGGTCAATCTGACCTGGTTTGACGGCGGTATGCTGCCGCCTCGTCTGGAAGGGATGGAGAAGGGACATGGCAGCAATGGCGCCTTAATTATCGGCGACAAAGGTGTAATCCGTCACGGGTCCCACGGTGCCAACGGCTGCAGGATTATTCCCGAATCCAAAATGAAGGAGTATTTGCCTCAGCTGCCGCCCAAGACTATCAAGCGAGTCAAGGGCCACCATCAGGACTGGATCGAGGCCTGCAAAGGTGGCGAGCCCGCCAGCAGCAACTTCGATTACGGCGGCCCCCTCACTGAAATGGTCCTGCTGGGTGTTATTGCCATGCGGGTCGGAGACAAGAAGCTGCTTTGGGACTCCGAGAACATGCGTTTCACCAACAGTGAAGAAGCCAACCAACTCGTCAAACCGTCCTATCGCGAAGGCTGGTCATTGTGATCCGTTTCAGAAGATACGAGGAGTGCCCAAATCACTTGAAAATTCCCGATGGATTTGGTAATCTGATGAAAGCAGAGGCCCAAGCAGGCTGTTAAATCATGTATATGGGAAATTCCGGATAGGTTCTCTTACGGTGAAAACTTTCGCTCAGCTTAGTTTTTTCGGCGCAAAGCGTACACGCATCCGGCCCCAGGGGTGCACCGCCGGCGGAGCCGAATCCATGACGCCGGGCGACGGCCGGACGAAACCGAGTCGGCGACGCGGCAGGTTGCGCCTCGTTTTCTTTAATCTTGCCGCCATAGTCGTTGTCCTCTCACCGCTCGTGTTGGGCGAGCTGGTGCTGAGATTGTGCGTCCCTGCCCCCCCGGTCGGTCTGGATGACCCCTACGTCTCGTTCAGCGGCCTGCGTCCCCTTTTCGTCCTCGACTCAACGGGCAGTCGCTTTGAGACGGCCGAGAATCGCCTGACGTACTTTTGCCCCCAGTCGTTTGCCGCCGCGAAGTCTCCGGGGACATTCCGGGTCTTCTGCCTCGGGGGCTCAACCGTGCAGGGACGGCCCTACGCGGTAGAGACGTCCTTTACGACCTGGCTGGAGCTCAACTTGCGTGCCGCCCGGCCGGGAGCGGACTGGGAAGTCGTCAACTGCGGCGGAGTGTCCTATGCCACCTATCGTCTCGTGCCCATCATGCGGGAACTGCTCGGGTATGAGCCTGACCTATTCATCATCTACACGGGGCACAACGAATTCCTCGAGGACAGGACATACCGGCGCCTGAAGAGAATGCCTCGCGCACTGATCCGGCTGCACGAGGTGATGCTCAACCTGCGCAGCTACTCGCTCGCACACCAGTTCCTTTCTCGGCGTCGTGCCCGACGCACGGACGCCGGCGGCTCATCGAAGGCTGTTCTGCCCACCGAAGTCCAGGCCAGGCTCGACTTCCGCGACGGGCTGGAATCCTACCATCGTGACCAGGCGTGGCGCCAAGGCACCATCGAACACTTCGGCCACAATCTGGAAACCATGGTCCGGATGTCCAGCGATGCGGGCGTCCTCGTCATCCTGGTCAATCCGGTCTCCAACCTGAAGGACTGCCCTCCTTTTAAATCAGAGTCCCGGACCGACCTGTCCGAGCGCCAGATGCAGCGCGTGCTCGAACTACGTGAACGGGCCGGGAAGCTGGACTGGGCCGATGCCTACGGCAAGGTCAGGCTCCTCGAGCAGGCCGCCGCGCTCGACAGCCGGCACGCCGGGCTCCTTTACCTGATCGGCAAGTGCTACGAGCACATAGGGCGCTCCACCGAAGCAAAAAAGTGGTTCGCGCTGGCGAAAGAAGAGGACGTCTGCCCGCTGCGGATACTCGAACCCATGCACGACGCCATTCTGGACGTTGCCGCGCGACATCGCGTACCGCTTGTGGATGTGAAGGCGCTCATCGAGGAACGCACCGAGGACCGAATCCCGGGTGACGAATGGCTGCTGGACCACGTGCATCCGAGCATCGCTTGCCATCAACTCATCGCCGACGAACTTTACCAGACAATGGAGGACATGGGACTGGTGCGCACACCCCGGGGCTGGCGGGCAAGGCGGGACGACCTACGGCAGCGTCACCTTTCGTCCCTGAACGAGGCCTACTACGCGCGTGGGGTTGCCCGGCTCAAGTGGCTGCACGAGTGGAGTCGCGGGCCCATCCCCAATCAACCTCCTCGCCCTTCCGACTCCATGAAGGATTGACCTTTGGTAATCCTGTCGGCGGGCAATGATTTAGAAAAGCGGGTAAATAAACGGTGCGATTGCCGTGCCGCCCAGCAGTACGAGCAGACCCAGAAGAAGCAACACGATTAGTATGGGTAACAGCCACCACTTCTTATTGTGTTTGAGAAAGAACCAAAACTCCACAAGCAAAGAGTGTCGCTTCTTTTGGGCGAGCTCGCTAAATTCGTTTGCCCTATTTTTTTGAGAACTCTCAGGCATCGGTATTCTCCGAGTTTAGAATTGTTGGAAATAGCGGTCAAGGCCCCGGGGTGGACGGCGAGTGCCCCAGTAACTGTTGGCGGCCGAATCGAACTTGCGGTGCAGTGGATCGCGGCCTATCAATCGAAAGAAAACTGCAAGAGGCGTGAGCAGGAGAAAGTAAAAGGCCGCTAATAATATAAAGCTGACCACGAAACCAATCGGCAGTGTTGCCGCCATTAAACTGACGTAAATCATCCTGGCCAGCTTGAGGCAAGCCAGGCTGCTCAGGAAAATGACAAAGCCAACGCCGAGAATAGTCAAGGCCCATTGAAAGCCGAGTCCCTTAAGCAGATAAAGTGCTAAAGAGATAACACCGGATGCCACAAAGGCAACTATACCGAATCCGCGCAGTTGTTTGGAATTCGGGCGCCAGTTTACTTCAATCAATGACATTTCACATCATTTCCTTTCTGCGATTCAATCTAACTCAAACTGGGCTTTGTATTCGTCTATATCGTGCTGCCTGGCTTGCGGTTGTTCCTCTTTGTAGAGCAACTGGTTTTCCATAACTAAGACATCCATATTTGTGGCCATGAAACATCGGTAGGCGTGTTCCGGGGAGCAGACAATGGGCTCGCCGCGAATGTTAAAACTTGTATTGATAATAACCGAACAATCGGTTCTTTCCTTAAACCGACTCATTAGACGATGCAGTTTCGCGTGGCGCTGCGGGTCCACAGTTTGGATGCGCGCTGAGTAGTCCACATGAGTAATAGCTGGTACGACACTGCGCTTGACCTTCAATTTATCCAGTCCTTTCAGGGACTCAGACGGCGTCTCCAGGGGTAAGCGTTTGTCTTTTTGGACCGGAGCAACCAGGAGCATATACGGGCTGTCATCTTCAGGCCGCATCTCAAAATACTCATCGACATCTTCCCGCAGTACGCAGGGGGCGAAGGGCCGGAAAGACTCACGAAACTTAATCTTGCGGTTCATTATTGATTGCATTTTTTCGCTGCGGGCATCACCGATGATGCTGCGGTTGCCCAGGGCGCGGGGGCCAAACTCCATTCGTCCCTGAAACCAGCCGATTACTTTGCCTTCGTCTATTAGATCAGCCGCCTTGGCGATCAATTGTTCTTCATTGGTATAAATGTGATACTCGGCGTTAACCGAGTCCAGAAACCAGCGGATTTCTTCGTCGCTGTAAGCAGGCCCGAGCAGAGAGCCCCGCTGATTATCACGACCATCAACTCTGCGTTCATTGCCCAGCAGTTGATACCATACAAACAGGGCTGCTCCCAACGCGCCGCCGGCGTCTCCGGCTGCGGGCTGAATCCAGATATTGTCGAAGGGACCTTCGCGGAGGATTCGGCCATTACCAACGCAGTTGAGAGCCACACCGCCGGCCAGTACGAGGTTTTGCATTCCGGTCTTATTGTGTACGTGTCGTGCGGCGCGCAGCATAATCTCCTCGGTAACCGCCTGGATTGACGCTGCGATATCCATTTCACGCTGGGTCAGTGGCGATTCGCCCTTGCGGGCGGGACCACCAAACAGCTTTTCGAACCTTGGGCCGGTCATCACAGTTTTATGACAATAGGGCAGAAGCGACATATTCAAACGAAACGAACCGTCCTGCTTCAGGTCGATTAGTTTCTCCAATATAAGGTCGTAATATTTGGGTTCACCGTATGGCGCCAGGCCCATCATCTTGTATTCACCGGAATTGACGCGAAAGCCGGTGAAGTAGGTGAAAGCCGAATAGAGCAGCCCAAGCGAATGAGGGAATCGTATCACGCCGGTCAGTTCAATTTTGTTGCCTCTGCCGGTGCCGAAGCTGGCCGTCGCCCATTCACCCACTGCATCCATGGTAAGAATAGCAGCCTCATCGAACGGCGAGGGGAAAAAGGCGCTGGCGGCATGGGATTCGTGGTGCTCTGTGAAAACATAACGGCCGTTGTACTTGTTGTGCAGGGCCCTGTCCATTTCCCGCGGCAGATGGAGCTTATGGCGAAGCCACAGGGGCATTCCCATCAGAAACTGCCTGAAACCAAGCGGAGCATAAGCGATGTAGGTTTCGAGCAGCCTTTCAAATTTCAGCAGCGGCTTCTCATAGAAGACAACATAATCAAGCTGTTCGGCAGCGAGGCCCCCGGCCTGGAGGCAATACTCAACGGCATTTACCGGGAATTGGTTATCGTGCTTTTTGCGTGTGAATCGTTCCTCCTGAGCGGCGGCGATGATTTCACCATCGCGCACAAGTGTCGCAGCGCTGTCGTGGTAAAAAGCCGATATTCCCAAAATATTCACAAGCACTCGTCCTTGTGTGGATGGCATTCCTGGTTTTTGAGGAACAGGTCAATTGACCTGATAATCTCGCCGTCCTTTTGGAATGAACACTATTGGGACAACAAATCACCTCCTCAATTTTTGTATATAATCACACAAATAGTTTGCTACAGTGGAGTGTCCTTTCTCAGAAAAATGAGCTTGATCAATAAACTGGCTTTCATCCCCATTGTGATATACAGCTCTATAAGTGGAAATAACTAAAATGTCGTTTTCTCTGCAAAACTCTTCAATCATCTGAAAAACAACACTGTTTTCATTTCCCTCTCCAAAATAGAAATACCCTCGTGGTGGCAAAAGCGATATTGTAAAAAGTCCTCCTTTGTTTTCCACCATGTTTTTTATTTCTATCAAGTTATTTTTAAAATCCGACCATGCTTCTTCGTCAGGCTTTTTTTGAATCAAATTGTAATACCACTTGTCTTTGTCGATGCTCTTAGCTTCTCTTTTTCTTCTTCTAATCTCTTTAAAAGCATGAATCGCTTTAAAAAACATTGGACTATATTTTTTTGATAGATGTAAATTACGTTTATATGTTTCCTTAATCATCTTTTTGCTATTTTCATTAGACATTATGTCATTTGAACAAAAACTGTACACGACAAGATACAAGTTATTAACATTTGCGAAAATTCTTTCAAAGGCCAACTTTATTTGATATAGAGAGTAGCCACCAAAACCAGCATTTATTACTTCATAATTATCTTTTTCGCTCTTTAATTTTTCTGAAATAATTCCCGAAAATGTCTTTTCTTCAGAAACAGCCTGTCCCATAGTTACAGAATCACCAATCAATACTATCTTATAGCTACCATTCTCTAAATCTATTTCTCCTCCTCTTATCCCCAAACTATTAAATCTCAATATGTGCCCATAACCCTTTTGGCCCCGACGTCCCGCAAATATCCACCCTAATTCGCTATCTGGGATTACAACCGACTTGGGAAAAACTGAGGAATAATAAATAAACGAAAAAAGCTCTAATAACAATATTGTAATAACGGTCGAAGCAAGCATAGTCAATAATTTTTCTTTAAGTTTCATTCTTGCAATCCTGCAGTAACCCAGGTGAGTGCAAAGGTCCCTAAAAGGTCAAGAATCATCATAACGTACACAACGTGACAGCGTACGTCAACGGCCAAGACCAGGAAAACCCAGACTCCAGACTCCAGACTTTGAGTCTTTGGTCTTGAGTCGTTGGTCTTGGGTCTTGGAGAATGGAGTACTTGCTGCAAAAATTCAGGAAGACAAATCCGCCATACGTGTGGTGGACAAGTATGCCAGGAAAACGGATTGGGATGAGCAGGAGAGATTTCAGCGTTACATCAAGCAACACCGTATTAATCCGCCGCGCGAATGGCGGATTAAACTAATCCCGTACAAACATTATGAAAACAAATAATCTTGACTGTCGTCAGACAAGTTTGGTATCCATGCGTCCTCCACGGGATGCCCCACCACGGCATTACGGCGTGGAATTGGGACAAGGAACTGTGCATTTCTCGATACTCGATTCTCGATGCTCGTCCCTCGTCTCTCGTCACTCGTCTCTCGTAGTTCATGCAAAGAGATTGTCCAACAGACTTGACCCGCCCAACCAACGGCGGGTTGAGATTTCAAGCATTAGTGATATAATGTTGTCTTATCATACATTGTTCGTAGTTCATTGTTCATGGTTGTTGGTTGAGCATCTATGAACTACGAACTCATAACTATGAACTAAACTTGGTGACGAAAAAAATGATGAAAAATGTGAAAAGAATCGTGCTTCGTAGCGAACTACTTCGCAGAGTAGCAGTGGCTGCCGCCTGGCTGTTGTTTGTGGGATTTTGCGGAACCGCCCACGGACTCGTGCTTCGTAGCGAGCTACTTCGCAGAGTAGCAGAGGACGGGCTGCGGGAAGCGGCGATTCAGGCGATGGCAAAAGCAACCCGGTTCGCCACGACGGAGGTGGCGACTCGCGGCGGGTATCTCTGGAAGTACAAAAGCGATCTGTCGATGCGTGAAGGGGAAGGAGCGGCCACGCCTTCGATGATCTGGGTGCAGCCGCCGGGGACGCCGGCGGTAGGGATGGCATTTCTGGAGGCGTACGAAGCGACCGCCGATTCGGTGTATCTGGAGGCGGCTCGGGATGCCGCCCGTGCGCTGGTGTGGGGGCAGCTGGCGTCCGGAGGATGGGACTATGCGATAGATTTTGATCCGAAGAGAAGCAGGCGGTGGTACTATCGGCGGGATGCAGAGGCGGGAGATATCAACCAGGCCGAAAGGCGGAATCGGACCACGCTGGACGACAACACAACCCAGAGCGCCCTGCGTCTGTTGATGCGGGCCGATAAGGCGCTGAACGTCGAGGACAGGGAGATTCACCAGGCGGCAATGTACGCGCTGGATGCATTGCTGAAGGCACAGTATCCAAACGGGGCCTGGCCGCAGCGGTACGAGACATTTCCGGATCCTGAACAATTTCCGGTAAAGCAGGCCCGGTATCCGGAGAGCTGGTCCAGGACGTATCCCGAAAAACGGTATTTCATGCTGTACACGTTCAACGACGGAGCGATTTCAGATGTGATTGAGACGATGATCGAGGCGTATCATACGTACGCCGACGAGCGGTTCCTGGAAGCCGCGAAGCGCGGAGGCCAGTTTCTGATCCTGGCGCAGATGCCGGACCCGCAGCCGGCCTGGGCCCAGCAGTACAATGTGGATATGGAGCCGGCCTGGGCACGATGGTTCGAACCGCCGGCGATTACCGGTGGCGAGTCGTTTAGAGTCATGGGGACATTGATGGGCCTCTACCTGGAAACGGGAGAGCAACGGTATCTGGAACCGATTCCCCGGGCGCTGGCCTGGGCCGAACGGTCGGTGCTGCCGGATGGACACCTTGCCCGGTTCTACGAGCTGGAAACCAACAGGCCGCTCTACTTCACCCCGGACCGCAGGATGACCTACGACGATGAAAACTTGCGGCCTGGTTATTCATTCAAGGTGCCGGGATCACGACTCAAGAGCACAGAAGCGTATTACAAACGGATTCGCAAACAAGGCCGCGAAGCGATTTTGAGGCAGCGCAGTCCACAGGACGCCTTGCGGCGGGAAAGGCTTGCCCGCCCAAGCCACGGCGGGCGAGGTTCAAAGGTCGATCCGGAACAGGTGCGGGCGGTGATCGAGGCTCTGGACGTGCGGGGTCGGTGGGTTGAGCACGGTACCCTGCGAGATCCGGAAAACCGGGAAAAGCGAATTAAGACGAGAGTGATTTCGTGTCGGACGTTCAACCGGAACCTAACCCTGCTGGCGAGATACATCAAAGGCAACAACTAAGAATGCAAAGAAAGAGGGCAGACTTGCAAGATGAAAAAGAAGACTGAATCGAGAAATCGGAAGGCGAAACCTCTCGTCCATAAGATTGGAATTGCCGCCATGCTCGTATTGGCCGGCCTGTCCGTTTCTGCGTCGGCTGCGCGAGGTGCGAAAGGCGCCGTGCACCAGGCCAACGGGGTCAAGATCGGCGAGGTGACGCAAACCCGGGCGATCATCTGGACCCGCCTCACACGGAATCCGCAAATCCGCTGGGATGGGGTCACCTGGCCGGACGTCAAGGGGAAAAAACCCAGCGGCGACGGAGCCCAGGGACGCTACGAATATCGCGCTCCGCAGATTCCAAAAGGGCATATCCTGAGAGACATGGAACATATCGTTCCCGGCGTTCCCGGTCAAACGCGCGTTGTTTATTGGCCGGAAAGTGGCAAGGGCGCGAAAAGGAAAACCCCGTGGTTCAACGTCGACCCAGCCCGCGATTTCACCCGTCAATTCGTTCTGAAAAACCTGAAGCCTGACACGGAGTATGGATTGACAGTCCTCGGTCGCGTTTCCGCCGGAACGGCGGCCTCTTGCGAGGTCAAAGGCCGTTTCAAAACCGCTCCCGTGCCGAATGTCCCGGCTAAGGTTGTCTTCACGGTTGTAACAGGGCAGGGGTTCCATCGCCGCGATGACGAAAAGAACGGCCACAAGATATACCCCCTGATGCAGGCGCTCAAGCCCAGTTTCTTCGTCCACACGGGCGATATCGTCTACTACGACAAGCGCCGGCCGGTCGCGCACTCTGTTGAGCTGGCCCGCCTGAAATGGAACCGCATGTACGCCCTGCCGTTTCAGCGCGCTTTTCACAACGTGGTGGCGAGTTACTTTATCAAGGACGACCACGACACCTGGCAGAATGACTGCTGGCCGACCATGAAAAACGACCGGATGAGGGATTTCACCTTCAAGGAAGGCCTCGGCATTTTTCCCGAACAGGTCCCGATGGGCCAGAGAACGTACCGCACCGTCCGGTGGGGCAGGGACCTGCAGATATGGCTCGTTGAAGGCCGCGATTTCCGCAGCGCGAACACTATGGTCGACGGTCCGAACAAAACCATCTGGGGCAGGGAGCAGATCGCCTGGTTCAAGCGTACAGTCCGGGAATCCGACGCGACGTTCCGGGTCTTGATAAGCCCAACCCCGCTCGTCGGCCCCGACCGCGAGAACAAAAAGGACAACCACTCGAACAAAAACTTCAAGTACGAGGGCGACATACTGAGGAAGTTCATCAGCAGCCAGAAAAACATGATGGTGGTTTGCGGCGACCGGCACTGGCAGTACGTTACCGTGGACGATGAGACTGGTCTGCGGGAGTATTCGACCGGCCCCACCAGCAACGCCCACGCCGGAGGTTTCAGGGCCGAATACCGCGGCCCCGAGCACCGCTACCTGAACATCGTCGGGGGTTTCCTGTCGGGAACGGTCGAGCGGATCGATGGAAAAGCGACGCTGACATTTCGTCACTATAGCGTCAATGGCGATGTTCTCAATGAGGACCGTCTGGTCGCCGAGTGACGGTTTTGTCCGACTATTTGTTCGCGTCTCGCAGGTTTGAGCCTCGGTGCCCTGAGTTTTCATAATGCTTTGTAGAGAACTTGAGACATCTCTTTGATTCTTAGCTTCAGAACAGGTATAATTATTCTTAGACTTTGAATGCCGCCTCACAACAAACTTGTCTGACGACAGTCAAGATTGGAGTATCGTCATGAACGAGCAAAGAGGTTTCACTCTGATAGAACTGTTGGTGGTAATCGCTATCATTGCGTTACTGATGGCGATATTGATGCCGGCGCTGCAGCGGGTAAAGAAGCAGGCAAAAGTGGTTGCCTGCCAGTCAAATCTGAAACAATGGGGTACTGTCTTCTTAATGTATGCTAATGAGAATGACGGCTCTTTTTTAAGCGGTTTGATTGACGGCAGTAGTAGTGGTGCCGGTAAGTATTGGTGGGTTGTTCCGCTGGAGTCATATTATCAGGATGGAACGATACGTTTGTGCCCGATGGCCACAAAGCCTTACACTCAAGGAGGCCGGGCCCCGTTTGGGGCGTGGATCACTGACAGAGGTCACGCTGGCAGCTATTCTCCTAATGGGTGGCTTTGTAATCCACCAATGGGAATGAAAACATTACATGGACGTACCACCGAATATAACTGGAGAAGTCTTAATCTTAAAGATGCAGGCAACATACCGCTGTTTTTGGACTGCTCCTGGGATGATGCCTGGCCGAGCCAAACCGATGAACCTCCGGCTTATGATGGCAATGTGGTAGAGTCGCCCAATGTTGATGAGATGAAGCGGTTCTGCATCAACCGACACGACGGGTTTGTGAGCGGCGCTTTTGTGGATTTTTCTATCAGAAAGATAGGGCTCAAGGAGTTGTGGAAGTTGAAATGGCATCGAGGCTATAGAATAAACGACCCTTCACCGGTCTGGCCGGATTGGATGAAGCGTTTTAAGGACTATTGAGCAGCACCAAAAAAGAATAAATCCTAAATTCTAATCTCTAAACTCTAAACAATCTCAAATCTCAAAATCCTAATGTTCAAAACGCCGTTGTTTGGGATTTGGAATATTGGGTCATTAGAATTTGTTTAGGATTTAGTATTTAG
>JAUXAL010000132.1 GCA_030619925.1 Phycisphaerae bacterium
TGACGACCTGTGGCATATGTTGACGTACGTCAGGGACGGCAACACAGGATACGTATACACCGACGGAGTTCTGCGAGGCACGTATTCATCGAGCTTTAGTTTAGCTTCGGTAACACGGTGGTCGATAGGGCAGGAGTGGGACATTGGTCCAAGCAACTTCTATACGGGCGCGGTGGACGATGCCCGCTTCTATGACTATCCTCTATCGGAAGGTGAGGTTGCCTGGCTTGCCGGCAAGACCCAGCCGTTTGACAAGCCGTTTTGACATGGATGAAGACGGTGAGGATAATGGCGATAGTGGATTCGCGGCTTGATGACCAACTGTGGCCGCAGCCGTAATGACAGACGGTCCAGATACATCGGGATGGATTTGCATCAATTCGGGGCCTATACTCATTGATTCGGTATAGGCCCCTTTTTAATTGGTTATTGAATTTTGTATCGCGTCCCGTCTGATGCGGATATTCATATTTGAATTTCTCGGTGGTCAGTAGCAACTCGGCGCCGAATACAAGTCTGAAAATCTATTTTGAGCAGGCTCTAAATCACAATAGTAAAAACGGTTTTCTCGCAAAACCACCTCTCCCATCGTGTGTAATATCCTTTCTTGGAACCTCGGCCCGTCATATACAAACGAGTGGAATTCTCCATTTTCACCGCAAGGGTCAACGGCGGAAGGAAGCTTAGACAAAAATTGCTCATCAAAGGCCTTACCGATAAATATTTTGTCGAGAGCATTTGAGTCAATGCAGGTGACCACTGCCTTGAAGCCCAGTTCTACGAATGTATGGGCAAGTTCAGCAGTATCTCTTTTCCATATAGGGAATATTCCCTCCATCCCTATCTTCGATAGATTGTCTTCTCGATGTTTTCTTAAGTCTTCCAAAAAGACATCTCCAAAAGCTGCGCAGCGCACCCCAGCCGTCAGATATTTTATCAGAACCTCTCGGATTTTTGACTCATACTCTTCGGTGGAACTGTTCTTTGAAATAAATACCTTCTCAAGAGGCAGACCAAGGGATTTTGCTTGTCGTTCGAGCAAGACCCGCCGTACGCCGTGCATACTGATTCTGTCATAGTCTTGGGTTACCGTCGTCAGAAGGGCCGCTATTTCATAGTTTTCAGTTTCATGAAGTTCATGGAGCGCTAACGCACTATCTTTGCCTCCGCTCCATGAAAGTATTACTTTGGCCTTCATAACCTTGCCTTCTTACTTCAAATCGTATGCGCTGTTGTCCGGCGACAAAAACCCTGTTCCTTTTGCAATTTTATCTTTCGACCATTTATCTGTCTCGGTATAGAGCTTACGAACACTTCTGGCGCCTCCGTCACAGTATGCTACGTTGGTCGCCCCTAAGTGACGGTAGTCCTGTGTACCTGCATATCTGCTGTTAAAGGCCGAGTCACCAGGATTCGGCCAGGGCGCCCGCATAAATTTGTTTGCGCCGGAAGCGTACCCCCCATCGCCGAAAAGAGCACAGTTGCTCGGCCTTATGACTTGCTCGACCTTTGCAGGAGTTTCGATGCTCTCTCCCTGACCATGCCCTATATAGCTGGTATTATAATTGTAGCCGGTATATGGGTCTTTGAACCAATTGTGCGTACCTTTGAAGGACGGACACTGATGAATTTCTTCAATTGTACGGCCCTGCCATAATAAACCCGGAATCACCTTTTCCTCACTTTTGCTCCAGTTTTTTATCGTGATAAAATCCCAGGCATACGAAGTGGTGACCGGATAGTCCGCCTTATACATATATGCTATCGGATAGTAGCCGTCATTATTGTCGGCATACAGATGGGCTGCAATCGCTAACTGCCTCAAGTTACTCAGGCATAAAAGCGTTTTACCCCGCCGCCTTGTCATAGCCAGCACCGGCATTAACACCGCCGTGAGCAGTGATATTACCGATATCACAACAAGCAGCTCTATTAACGTAAGTCCTTTTCTTCGCATAGACCCTTCTCAAGGACAATCCCACGTACATTCCAGCCAGTGCCCGCTAAAGATGGCAAAATCAGCCATGTCAACCCTACAGTCTTTATTCAAATCGCCCACAGGGTACGGATGCTTGTAATCACCGCAGCAGCTCACATCTGCAATCGCATCGATTTCGGTAGTAACATTGCTGTCGGGGTCATCCTCAATTCGAACATATTGAATCCATTCCAGCCCCAGCGCACCTATGTCGAAACCCGTCCCGCCCGCCGAGCCGTCGTAGGCTGCAATCATCTGTGCGACGGTTTTGCCCGCAAAGTCCGATGGCGCCAGAGCAGGGTCAACCGGCCGGGTCGGGTCAAGCTCCTCGGCCCAGACATCGTTGACTTCGTCCCACGCATAGCTTGCCGTCGGAGCAAAGTCATCGGCATACGGCCCGAACGAGAAATAATACCAGTCCTGACCGTCCTGGCTGACAGCGACAATGCCCGGCTCAGCAGAAACTGCCCCACCGACGATGGTTTCTTCGGGATTACCATTTGTCCATTCCTGCTCTACGCCGATTATCGCAGACGCATTGCCGTAAATGATAAAATCTATCCCGTAAGCGTTATTCTTGTCATTTGCAACAGGATGGTTGAATCTGACCGTCAGTTGACCGCCGTTACCAATGGTGACTATTTCGAAAGCTCGAAAAGGCTGATAAAGTGGCACCACAGGTACATTATCATCCACCGGTATGTACCAGCCGTCACCACTTGTCTCCAGAGTAGGTCTTCCCAAGGCGGTATTAGGGTCATTAAAAGGCCGACCTGTGAGCCAATCAGTGCCTACTCCGGAGCCTTCGACATACCCGATGACTTCTACTGCAAAATCATTTGAATCGTAACGCGGCGCAGGTTCGCGGACCGGTGCGCCGGCCCGGCCGTAAATCCAGCCGTCCATATCCCCATTGCTTACTATCCTGACATCGCTGCCGACGGAGGAGGCTGACCAACCTGTTGCGCCGACATTCTTATTCCAGTAATGCCACCAGTCCTCACCACCGACCCAGCCTGGATTGTAATGTCTCACACCTGCATCAGCGTATTCCATTCCTTCAATACTGATGCCCCAGCCCCAATCCTTTGTTGTTAAAGTAAAATCAATCGAACTTGCGCTGTCCAATTCCTGCAGCAGCGCAAGGCCCGTTGTGGTATCAGTATTGTTCGAGCCAAAGGCCACTTCGAATTTGGTCCGAAAGCCGTCCGACCACTCGATATACACCCCGGCTGTGTTCACACCACTGCCAATGCGAACAGGTGTTGCGATTGCCGAAGAACATAGTACTGCTAAAAAAACAATCAAACTCAGCGCTCTTCTCAAAACCATATTGTTTTCTCCTCTTTTATTGAGCTTTACGTTATTAATGAAATATAGGGTGGCACCCTCAAACTTGTTTGGGGGTGCTGAAAATAATCCCTGTGTTCTTCTCGTTTTCGCGATAGTCTCATTTATTTTGGAAACACCAATAAAAAAACCGCCGTTCCTACGAGAGCAACGGCGGTTATTTTCATTTGGCCCAAACCCGACCACGGCACAATCAGCATCAGGCCGCGGAGCCACGCTTGCGTTCCAGCTCGCGAGAACACGAGGGTTCCCATCCCGATAGATACCGATGGGGTCCCTTATAAATGTGCAACCAGCTACAGGCAGGTTTTCTGACTTGCGTCTTACCTCGAGGCTCCTTCCCATCCAGCACTAATTTTAGTAATGAACAGTGGATAGGGACCCCAAACGCTCTCTCGCGTTTGGCAGCCCTCAAAATGCCTCTCGGATTTCCGATTCAGCAATCGGAACAGGCGCTTACAGCGGCGCGACCGTCGCGGACTTTAACCGCGTTCCCATTTGATTATCCCGGGGACCCCAAACGCACTATTTTGCGTTTGGCGAGCCCCTTGAGCACAAAGCTTTAGGACCTACAGTTGGATTATCTACTTTTCAAAGAACGAAACATTTTACTATCAAACTGTCCGGCAGAAGTCAAACAAAAAAAAGAAGTTTTTTAGTACCTTAGATAAATGATGACGCCGGTAAGAATCAAAATCGCCAGCACGCACACGCTTATAGCAGCTACGAATAACCACATAAAGCGTTTGTTCTGCCTCGAGATGATGTATTTGAGGTATCTGTCGCTTGTGGCAAAGGTCTTACTCATCTGCATAATGCTGTCGGTTTGGCTGAGACTGCTCTGGTTCAGTATGTCCAGAGTCTGGTTAAATTTGTTAAAGCTCTCGACCATTTGCACATCGGTATCGGCAACGGCCGCAAGCTGATGGTCGATATCTACCAGAGCATCGGTTTGTTTGGCGGTTTCAGTCGGGATTTTGTCAACAGCATCTATGAACTGCTGATTCTTAACCGCCGTTGCTTTTAGCTGTTCGATAAGCTGTTCTGTTATCTGCTTTTGATTTTCTACAACAGCGGGAAAGCTTTCCAGCAGTTTGGGAAGCTGCTCGATCCGGCCCATCAAATTCTCGTGCTGAGCGGCTTGACGATTCAAATGCTCGTTAATACCCTGCAATTGCTCAATGAGTTTATGAAAACCTTCATGCAGTTTTTCAAGCGACTCAGCTTTGGTCTTTGGCGGAACCGTTTTTACTACAAGCTTATCGCTCTGGGCCGGCTGTCCGTCGACGCCCGGCCCTGCCGGGTTGGTATCCTGGCTAATCAGGCCTTCGTCGTTTATGTCCGGCTGAGAATTCATGGCGCTGGACAGCTTGTGAGACCGCAGCCAGTTGCTTGTTCCCGCCCACAAATCCTTTAGAGCCATTTTCAAAGTTCCTGAAAGACGAAAATATATTTCTTTTGCCCGGATTATTACAAAAGTCTGCATATACCAGTAAATCGCCAAAACCGGCAAATTTGCTTGAGTCAAATCATATTAAAACGCTTTCCTGCTGAAAATGCAAGTTATTTTTGCTGCCATTGCCGGCACGAGTGCACGCCGTTCTTTGCCCTATCCGTAGGATTTGGGCCGGTTTTTTCCCTCGCCCAGCCGATTCTTGACACTATTCTACGAATTCGAATATGCTTGACAGACTGTGCGGTTTTCATTACATTTAGATTGCTGTGTAGGAGCGGGTCTCCCGCCCATAATGGAGTCAGAGAATTCACGGTAGAATTAACTTTTGGTGTATGCGTTTTGCAGGATAGAGCTTTAGAATA
>JAUXAL010000089.1 GCA_030619925.1 Phycisphaerae bacterium
GCACGCGTGGGTCTGCTGTGCTCGGTCATATGTTCCAGCATCTGTGTAGCTGTAATAACGAACTTTCTCGCGGCATTACACTTTCTTATTATACGCTTTTGGATTATGGGGACTTCATGGATTGGGATGGCAACACCCATATCGCCACGAGCTATCATTATTCCATCCGCGGCCTTAATTATTCCGTCTATGTTTTCTATCGCTTGTCTGTTCTCTATTTTTGCCACAAGCCTACAGTTGGATAATCTCGGCTTTATCAGTGAAGCAGCTTGGCGAATATCGCTTTCATCCCGTACAAACGACAGAGCGATGCAGTCGACATTGTGTTTTATGCCGAACTCAATGTCCTTTTTGTCTTTCGTGGTTATCCCTTTAAATTTAAGGTCCACATCAGGAATATTTATGCCTTTTCTTTCCTTAAGTATACCCCCTTCGACAACGACTGCTTTTATGCTATTGACGGAGGTGCTCTTTATGCGGAGGACCAGGTTCCCATCATCAATATAGATAAGTTGTTTTGGCTTTATCTGGCCTAAATCACCTTTGTAATCAAATGGTATTGTTTTTGGCCCACGTGCTTTTGCGTCGTTGGTCAGCCACACTACTGTGCGATTCCTTAACAATCTGGTTTTGGCGCCTTTGAATCGTCCGACTCTGATTCGTAAACCTTCCAGGTCCTGCATTATCCGAATGTGTCGTCTGTACTTTTTGTTTATCTGGTGGACAAGCTTTATAGAGTCGAGATGCTGTTTATGGCTGCCATACGAGAAATTCAGTCTGACTACATCCAGGCCAGCTGCGAACATTTTCCGCATGACAGTGTAATTGTTGCTGGCAGGGCCTAATGTGGCGATGATTTTCGTTCTGGGCATTGTATTAAGTTCGTATCTGTAAGAGACTTCTACACGAGTTTGTCATATAGGCAAACACTATCGATTGTCATTTGTCAAGCAGTAAACGTGAGGCTTGGCCAGAAAACCCGGAACACTCAGCTCTTTGACCTGCCAACGGTCTAATGTCGACCGTGACGACCCCGACACAAGAATCTGATCGAACCCCTGGAGAGAAAATCCAGAACCATTTTTCAGCTCAAAATCACAGTTTCGACCTTGGCAACCAGGATGCAGAGGAAGAAGAACGCCGAATTGTCCAGAGACTTTGATAGCAAGGTCGTATGTTCGAAGACCTCCCCCGCTATTAGGACCTATAGATAATTTCTTTACAGCAAGGAGTTATCTCTCGTTGCCCCACAGCCGGCTGTCATCGCCATGGGTTTTCCGCCATTCATGCCTCCACCTGTGAATGTCAGCCGGTTTGATGAAGGGTTTCGGTTTCCGTGACTCCTTGTCGCCGATAGGAGGAAGTTTCGCCATAGGCGGAGCTTGATACCAGTAAGCGACGCTCGCCAGGTCGAGCGTAAGGCAGTTGTTGTGTCCATGTTCGATGGTGAATTTCAGAGACTTATCGAAGTAGATCGGGTCACTAATATGGAACCGGTATACATGGGTTCTCCCCAGCCAGCCCAGATCATCGTTGACTCGCGCATACCCGTAGTATGGATGGGTGAACAGAGTTTTGGGACACCAGGAAGTATTGAAATAGTCTTCTGTCCCGGTGCCGTGTAAAGTAGGCATCCGGTCTCCGTCAATGAATATCATATCGTCACCCTCGCCGTACCACATGGAAGTTGGGGAGTGCACATAGTAGTTCACGCCCACGAAATGGCCTTTGCCCTTGATGTCCGCAATGAGATAGTTACCGTCACCCCGCGGGTTCTTGCCCTGTTGTCCTAATGTGCGCCACTCGTTTTCGCCTTCCGGCAAAGCTTCTGTCAGTTCGTGGTTGTACCATGCACAGAATCGGCCCATATCTTTTGGCAGTTCCTTCACTTCAACGTAGTCAACATAGTAATAGAAAGCACCGATATTCCTGCCCGTTTGGTTTTCGATCTCAATTTTCGCGCCCTTCGAAAAAGGCATCACGAAATACGAGACAAGTGCCCGGCCTTCTTTCGGTCCGACGGCAAGTGGCAGACTGACAAAGGAATAGCTCTCGCTCCATCCCTGTCCGAAAAAGGCGCCGATAGGTGATTCCACTGAAGCAAACGGATTGCCGTCCCAATACATTCGCAAGATGATGTTATTTCTATTGAGTAGTTCTGGAGGAGGTGCGATCGTGATCCAGATATGATTTATCATGCCCGCCCCCTTCACATTGAAGAGTTCTCTGACTTCGCCGGCTTTGATGTTCTCGAATCGGTCGTTGTTGCCGCCTGTTCGGTCGTAGCTACTGACACGTTTTGTCTTGAAGTCGGTGTGGATGCAGGCAAGGTCAGACAAGTCACTGCGACCTCGGGCGGCGACCGACCCGCTATAACCGATAGCCGACAAAAAACTCAACATCAGAACCAAATAACGTCGTACCATTTTTCTTACCTCCTTTCAGTCAGGTGTACACAGGCAAAAATCCGTAGGGTACACTTGTTCGCACAAATCTGTTACCGTTTCAGACTCTCTTGGCCAAGTGCTTGCCAAATCACTCATTTATGCTATGCTCTGATATGGAACGACCTTCGTCAAGTCATAATATTCAGTTATTCTTATTCTTTCCTACATTTTCTTAATGACACTTCGGGGCCCAGGGTGCTTCGACGATGAATCATTGCGATATTCACCACCACCGCGATACCCGTACTCGTGTTACTCGTGAAACGGGTACGAGTATGCAACGGCCGCCATCAAGTCATGGGGCCGGGCCTTGCATGTTTTCTGGCGGAGGCGAGTGCACGAGTGGCTAATTTTGCTTTTTCAAAGCGGCTTTAGCGTTTTGGCAAGGCGGTTTTTTGATTGGTGCCCAATGCTAACTCATCGCACGGTCAAAACTGGGCACTGGCAATTGCTCGCCTCCTTTCAGTGCCGACTGATGCGCGATAATCCCTGGAACCGTCATCGCCAGTGATTCATATATGTCGATCGCAGGTTCGCGGTCCTCGACAATCGCCGCTATAAACTCATGCGTTAGAAAAGTATGCGAATTACCATGGCCAGTTTTCACACGCATCGGCTTCGGCAACCTTTGCAAGTAATCTGGCAACTTGGTCCATTTCGGTGCCTGTGGGCCATGCATACGAAACGGTTGACCACTGACGTAGCTGGGCATAAAAAAGCTCATCTTGGTCCCGAACCACTGGGCTCGTTCACCGGCATTCGTACCGGCGTTGACTTTGTTACAGCGGCATATGTGACCACGGTCAGTTTTCATTAATGCCACTCCAGTATTGAACGGGTTGTCATACTGGTTTCTCCCGGTGCCGTAGCCTTCCATTTCAGGGGCGCACAAGCCAAGGCAGGATACCTCGGTAAGCCGTTCTTTGGTTACGCCGACAAGGAAACCTGTCGAATGAGTCGGATAGTGCATAGGAGGATAACCATACCGCCAGGTAGGCTTGCCATTGTAGTACCAATATCGCCTTCGGAACGCTTCGTCGACGGGATGATAATATTCAACCTCACTATAGAACAGCTCACCGAAAGCCCCTTGATTGTATAGATCCCTCGCTGCAATCGTGTACAGGCGATAATAGCTGGTTTCAGCCATCATGTATTTTAGGCCGGTGCGTTCCTTCACTTCTCTTAATTGCTCTGCCTCATCCAATGTAAAGCAGGCCGCCACTGCGCAGATTACGTGTTTGCCAGTGTTCATAACCGCAATGCAGTGACGAGCATGGTCTGGAACGCCCGTGAACACAGCAACCGCATCTATCTCTTCGTCGAGGACAAGTTTCTCAAGTGACTCATAAGAACGGTCGCACTTGTAAACTTTCATTAGTTTATTTCGGCGATCTGTCCGCAGGTCGCTGACCGCCTGTACAATGCAGTTTGGATGCAGGTGCCACTGAAAAGAAGCACCAAAACCCCCGCCAACGACACCTATACGAACCTTCTTGGCCAGGTCGAGAGGCTGATATGTCCCTGGGTCTGGTACAACATCGGCTCCGAGGAGATCCGGCGACAGCAGGCCTGACGCTCCAGCCAAAAAAGCACCGGCACCAGCTTTTCCAAGGAAAGCTCTGCGAGAATAGCTATCCAGCAAGCAGGAAGATTTCTCTCTCATAGGCGTGACTTTATCCATCTCTTTGATATCCATGATATTCAATTCCTACAAAAAGATTCTGGAAAAGGTTTACAGGATTTTTCACTCGGAACGGTTGCCTACACATTTAAGCCTATCTGTCTTACTAAAGTACCAAATTGCCTTGATAAATGCAAAGCTTGTCTTCCATCTCTCCCCCGCCACCCCGATACCCGTACTCGTGTTACTCGTGAAAGGGGTACGAGTATGAAACGACCGGCCTGCTCCGGCGTAGCTCCGTGCTACGGCAGGCTCCGCCCTGACGAGTCGCCGAGCCGAGTTGGCAGGTCAGAGGCGTCGGTCTGGTGGTTGGAGTTCAGGGCGTGAACGTCAACATAAGATCCCCATTGGCTTGGTCAAATTTGAAGCTCCATTTACCAGTGTCCGTTTCTGGTGCAAAGCGCAAGTTGGTCCCGCTGATGGCTGCCCCATCGATGACCCTGCAGGTTCCGGCAGGAATCTTCAAACCGCTGACGTCGAGCACCGCCGCGTCAACGAAGTTAACTTTCCGAGCGTGGATTGTGCTGACGCCATCGCCGGTCAGCTTCAGCACAGCCAGTCCGGCCCCCACTTTGCTGTTTGTCTTCGTATTGATAGCATCCTTGAATTTATTGCCCCAAAACTCGAGGTCTCCCACATTGATCTCGGTCCGGCCGCCGTTGATTTCCCAGATACCACACCAGATGTCGATACCGTACTTGGAGTCCCGTTCGCTGGTAAACGTGGCCTTGCCTCGCAGCCTGAGCGCCCCGGGGCGGTTGGCGTCGCAGGTGGACATGCGCAGACCCTGGCGAGCAGCCAGTTTTCCGCCAGTGACGACAATCTCGGAGTCCGTGGAGCGGGCAAAAAAACGCGGTCCCCACGGAGCGGACGGCGCGGATTCTGCCCTGTGATCGGTGTTGATCCCCACAAACCAGGTATCTACAACTCCGGTCGGCCCGATCATGAGGTGACAGCGGGCGGGCTCATTCATATCCGGCCGTCCCCAGGGGCCGCCGACGCGGAGAATCCTGCCTTGCTTCGGGCAGTGCAGAGTCCCATCGACGTAAAACCGGCTTTCCCGGTCCTTGGACAGAACTGCCGATTCACGAATGGTCAAACTTGCGCCCTCTTCCAGACGAAGTGTTGTGCCCTGGGTTCGTGCATGCTCCGCCAATTCCAGACTGTAACAGACGGCATCGTGTCCCTTTGGTATCACGCAGTGCAGAGCCTGGCCCGAATGGTCATCGCCGATTTCGACGGACAGGTCCGGATTGGGAAGTCCTTTGGTCCAGTTTTCGCTTGTGGTCCACAGATAGTTGCCGTGGGTATCCTTGCGATTCATCTCGAACTGCGTCCATTCCTGAGCGCTGACAGTCCCACGTGCAATGCAGCTGACACAGAGCAGACCCGCCAAGAACCACGCAAGGCGTCGAAGTGTACGTAAGACTCTGCTGGCCATGTAAAACTCCCTTCTCTTCGTTTCTCTCTCTTGTCTTCTTTCACACCACAATGCCGCGGTGTCCAAATACTCATACTTCGTGTCTGATAATACGGTATTATACTGATGATCCTTGATATTTCATTTCAAAATTTTATGATGTTCACCGTGTTTGTCATTATATATGCCGCGACACTCACAATCGTGGCCATAGGCCTGCTCCTAATTCATGCTATCCACGGGCGTTTACGATTATTTGATTCTGCAATGGTCTTTTGGGTGAGTTCTGCATCCTGCTTTACTTGAAAGTCAAACATGCCCACGCAGATGAAGTCTGCGCCACTGGTAAACGCAAGTTTGAATCCTTCCTCGGCGCCGATGGCTCCGGCAGCCAAGACCTTGAAGGCTATCCAGGGAACTTTTACATCTTGCATAAACGCCACAGTCTCCTCGTAATTGTGGCAGAACATGTTATCGTGGTATTTCGCATGATCGCTGGACTCTTTTTGGTACATCTCCATGAACCGTCTATTGGCTTTCGGATGAGCGGACCAGTATCGGTCGTGATGCAGAGTCTGCATATAGAAGTCAGGTACGAGCCCTTCTTTTTCACAAAACGCGATGGGCTCCAACCGATGCGCGCAGATGCCGACGGGAATATCATATTTCTTCATTATCTCGAAGGCCTTGATGATGTTGTCCTGTTTCTTCTGATAATACCACGTGTCACTGGCACCTCCCCACAAGTAGGCTGCCGACGCCCCCAGTTCCAGATGTTCGGCCAGCAGTTTTTCGAACTTATTGATGTCCGTGGTAATAACATCAGCAATCCATTGCATTTTGCCACCCCACTGGTCCCAGTATTTTGACAATCTGAATCGCTTAAAATTGTGATTTTTGAGAACGATTGTATTGATTCCATATTCCTCGCATTTCTTCAGTGTCATGAAGATTCTTTCTTCGGTGTTGTAATTAGCCGCAAGGGCGCGTACATAATCTAAATCCCTCGTGTGCATATTCATGCTAATTAGATTGCTGCCACTGATGAGACGGCCGACGGAAAGATTTCCGATTTTCCCAACGGGCATTTTCTTTTGCTTGGCGACTATTTTCGGGTCATTCAAATCCATAGTCCTGAGCCTGGCATATTCCTTTCTATCAGACTCGACAATCAAAGTGGGGCCGGTTATGGCATCTACTTTGTTTCGTGAGTTTCTTTTTGAAGATTGACATGAGACCATGCCAAGAAGGGGCAAGGTACCCAGAGTTCCAAGTATTTTTCTGCGACTTGTAAGTTTCATCAAACATCTCCCAAAAAAATCTCCTCAACAACGCCGCTGAGTCTCATTTCCGATAGAATATCAAGTCTGTCTTGGAAATTCAATGCAGAAACACCATCACCTCGATATGCCTATGAAGAACGAGAAGCCATATTTTAGTCATTGGCGAATTGTAGACGTAGTGGTTTTCATAAAGAACACACCACTACTTTCTTGCTATCTATATCGAATCCAATATACTTGTCCATAAGAGTCTCCGCGAGCCTTTGAAGGGCATGTTACTATGAGCGAAGAGAACAACACTCGAGAGAAGGTCCAGAAGCCGTTCCCCAAAAAAACGGTTCTACTTGTGATTGTAACTGGTATCGCAATTGGCGTCGCCGTTATCTGCTTTACTCTCGTCGCCATTTTGCCACCGCCCGACGGGCCGCTCCTCAAGGACCCCCTTAGAAGCCTCTTAACAGGACTCGGTTTGCTGGGCGTTGCCTGTCCACTATTCATTGTTGGGTTCACGCTTGAGAAGCGAGCGGCTACCTCACCCTACTATGAAGAGGCTTTTATAGCGACAGTATTCAATATTTTCGGGTTCTTATGCTTTATCCTGGGCTTAATTTGTATTGGTCTTAGCATCTACGCTTTACTCTCATAATACCCTGTAGCACAAAAGTTTACATTCATTCTTTCTAAAATTGGCTTTGATTGGGTTCGAATTGGGTTTGAATTGGCTTTGTTTTTTTGGACTGCGAAAGCGTCGTTTTTTCTGTAATCCTTTGTTATAAGTGAGTTTACATTCATTTGGGCTTTTCGGAAATTGGGTTTGATTGGGTTCGAATTGGGTTTGTTTTCACCAAGTGTCCAATTGGATTTATTTTCATAATCCGTTGTATTATATAGATTTACGTTCATTTGACTTTTTCGGAAATTGGCTTTGTTTTGCATAAAATAGTAAAACTCACTCTCTATTTCTCCGCTATTTCGGACTGATATGACAAAAAAGCCCTGTTTTCCGGCGTTTTGTAAAACGATGGCCATTGGGAACCCCCCCGGATTGATTATTGACTATTTGCTATTTTCTATGAACAATGAACAATGAACAATGAACAATGAACAATGAACAATGAACAATGAACAATGAACAATGAACAATGAACAACGAACTAAATATTATACCACATGTATTATTAGAAATCAAGTGAAATCAACGAATACACGATTTTACGCCGCTGGTTAGGCCGATGGCCTTTTCCGCTCATAACGCAAATCGTAGATTACTTTCGTTATTTCGCAAAAAAACTTGACGCTGATTCTCAAAAGTGATAAAATTGTAGTTCACACAAGGAGAAACTCTCGATTTTTCAAAGGAGGGCAAAAATATGTACAGTTTAAGTAAAACTTTTGGGCTGTTCTTTGTATTGCTTGCCATCTTTTTATTCTGCCGACCGGCCGAGGCACAATACGGAGGCGGCACCGGTGAGCCGAACGACCCGTACCTGATTTACACCGCCGAGCAGATGAACACCATAGGCGCCGATGCGAATGACTGGGACAAGCACTTTATCCTCATGGCCGATATCGACCTGAGCAGCTTCACCGGAACAAGTTTTAATATCATTGGATATTACAATTATCCTGATGTGAAACCCTTCACCGGCGTTTTTGACGGCAACGGCAGGACAATCTCAAACTTCAGCTACACTTCTACAAATAGAGACTACGTAGGACTTTTCGGATACGTTAGGGGAGTAATCAAAGATTTGGGATTGATTGCTCCTGATATTGGTGCGGGGACAGGAAGAAATATTGGTTCGCTGGTGGCAAGCAATAGTGGCACCATCACCAACTGTTACGTTGAGGGTGGCAGCGTTTCGGCCGGTAACAACATCGGCGGCCTGGTGGGATATAATTCTGGCACAATCACCAACTGCTATTCCACAGGCAGCGTTACGGGCAATGAACGTGTCGGCGGCCTGGTGGGAAGGAATGGGGGTGGCACAATCACCAACTGCCTTTCAGCAGGCAGCGTTTCGGGAACTGGATATGACATCGGCGGGCTGGCGGGAGATAATCACGGCACAATCACCAACTGCTCTTCAACCGGCAGCGTTTCGGGAGAGAACAGCGTCGGCGGACTGGTGGGATATAATGCTGGCGGGTTTGGTTATTATGCCATAATCACCAACTGCTATGCCGCGGGCACCGTTTCGGGACAATCTCGCGTCGGCGGCCTGGTCGGAGATAATGATGGCACAATCACCAACTCCTATGCCACTGGCCGCGTCTCTGGAAATAATCGTGTCGGCGGACTGGTCGGATCGAATGGCTACGCTTCTGAGGCATGGCCGTCGCCCGGTACAATATCCAACTGCTATTCAACTGGCAGTGTTTCGGGAAATAGCGAAGTCGGCGGACTGGTGGGATACAATGAACTCGGAGAAATTACGTATTCTTTCTGGGATATTCAAACCAGCGGACAGCTAACCAGTGCCGACGGGACGGGTAAGACAACGGCCCAAATGCAAATGGCAAGTACCTTTATTGGGTGGGCAGGATGCGGCAATGAAGGAATTTGGACGATTGATGAAGGGAACGATTATCCCAGGCTCTGGTGGGAAAACAAACCGGGCGAAGCACTTTACATACAACAGTTGTCCGATTTCGTAATAGGGAGCGGCACGGAAGATGACCCATACCTGATTTATACGGCTGAGGAACTTAACGTGATTGGTGTATTTCCATGCGATTGGGACAAAAACTTCAAGCTCATGGCCGATATTGATTTGACCGGCTTTACGGGAACAGATTTCAATATCATCGGATACTATGGCTGGCCATTCACCGGCGTTTTTGACGGCAGCGGTCATATAATCTCAAACTTCACCTACACTTCTACAGATACAGACTACATAGGACTTTTCGGATACGTTTATGGAGAAAATGCCCAGATCAAAGACTTGGGATTGATTGCTCCTGATATTGATGCAGGAGCAGAATCGTACGATGTTGGTTCGCTGGTTGGATATAATTCGTATGGCAGAATCTCCAATTGCTATGCTGCCGGCGGCAGCGTTTCGGGAAATGCGGCAGTCGGCGGCCTGGTGGGATACAATTCGGACACGATCACCAACTGTTACGCCAAGGGCGGCAGCGTTTCGGGATCCGGATGGGGTGTCGGCGGCCTGGTGGGAAGGAATTATAAGGGAACAATCACCAACTCCTATTCCGCGGCCAGCGTTTCGGGAACCGGATGGGGCGTCGGCGGCCTGGTGGGAGAGAATCCTTGGAGCGGAACAATCTCCAACTGCTATTCAAGCGGCAGCGTTAGGGGAACAACGGATGTCGGCGGCTTGGTGGGAAGTAATGGGTCTATGTTTGGGATCGGTGGTATGATATCCAACTGCTATTCGACCGGTCGCGTTTCGGGAACGACCGATGTCGGCGGCCTGGTAGGATGGAACTATGAAGGTTCCGTTAGTAATTCTTTCTGGGATATTCAAACCAGCGGACAGGCAAGCAGTGACGGTGGCACAGGCAAGACAACTGCCGAGATGCAGACCGAAAGCACCTTTACCGATGCCGGGTGGGATTTTGTGGCCGAGAGCGTAAATGGAACCGAGGATATCTGGTGGATTCTCGAAGGCCAGGATTATCCGCGGCTGTGGTGGGAACTGATCGAAGAACAGTAAGGAGATCGAAATCCTAATTCCTAAACCCTAAATCCTAAACAAGCCCAAATGAACAAAATCTCAATGTTCAAAACAGGCGAACGGTGTGCAATGCACGCCCTACCTTTTCAAATGATAATTGGTGATGGATTTGGGGATGGATCCCCGCTAACGACTTGCGGGGACAAGGATTGCCGCGGCCCTACGGGTCTCGCCCCAAAGGAGAATGCTTAAGGAGACCGGTCTTATGAGTTCGAATAAGTCCTGCATCGCAAGAGGCTTCTTGCTCGCTATATCTGCGTCGATTTGTATGGGCGTGGCAGCATCTTGTCTCGCGGCGCAGTTCGAGCAGAAGACGGCCGAGGCGGACAGTCAGGGCCTTACGGCCGAGCAGGCGCTGCGATGGCGGTCGGCAATCCGTACCACTCTGTTTGTTCCCGATCCCTTGCCGCAGCTTGCCGTAGAGAACCATGGGCGGTTCGAGCCTGCTGCGGGCGTCGTGGCCGAGAGGGTCAGTTACGCAACACAGTTCGCAATGAGGGTGCCGGCGATCGTGTATTCGCCGCGAGAACGTCGCAGAGAACTTCCGGCGTTGATCATCGTTAACGGCCATGGCGGCGACAAATACTGTTGGTACGCCTTCTACAGCGGTGTTCTTTACGCCCGTGCCGGTGCGGTCGTGTTGACCTATGACCCGATCGGCGAAGGGGAGCGCAATCGGCAGCGAAAGTCGGGCACACGGGCACACGATACCCGGCAGGAACCTCGCCAGATGGGCCGGCGGCTCGGTGGATTGATGGTAACCGACTTGATGCAAGCGGTTTCGTACTTGTCCCAGAGGGCCGACGTCGACCCTGAGCGCATCGCGGCGTGCGGTTACTCGATGGGGTCCTTCATCCTCGCGGTGACCGGTGCAATCGATGAACGGTTGCACGCCTGCGTCCTCGCCGGTGGCGGCAACCTCGACGGCCCCGATGGCTATTGGGACAACTCCAAGCCGATGTGTCAGGGCATCCCGTATCAGTCCCTTGCCTTCCTGGGCGACCGACCTGCAGCGGTCTATGCTTTGCACGCTATGCGCGGCCCAACGCTGGTATTCAACGGCCTGGAGGATACGGTCGTTGCGATCCCCACGCACGGCAAATCCTTCTTTGATAACCTCCAGGATCGGGTTGCCCAGTTGCTGGGAACCCGTGAAGGGGTTTTCGAGGCCGATTTCGTTGCCCACGTCAGCCATCGGCCCTTCTTCGTCACTGAGCCGGTTGCACTGTGGCTGGAACGTCACCTCGATTTTCCCTTGTGGACACCGGAAACCATCCGCGCCATGCCCACAACCCATATCAGCGAATGGGTCAGAGCGAAGGGCGTAGCCGTGGATTCACGTTATGCCTCCGAAGATCGCGAAGGAGGCCTGCGAGCGCTCGGTGCGGGTGTTCCCGGATTGTCGCGCTCGCAGTTAAGCGTTTTCACCGAGGAGCAATGGCAGCGGCAGAAAGACCGATTGATCTACGAGACCTGGGTCCGCAAGGCCAGGTCAAGAATCACACACAGACAATAGTCACGGCCACACTTTGCCTGCTATGGACTCTGGTTACTGTAACTGCGGCTGGCAAGAGACAGGAGGGCTGGAATGCAATTTTCTCATTCCCAAATGGCCGGTCCAAAATTATAATGTGGAACTGAAAAGGTTTGTTGAAAAGGGAATCTATCAATGGCTGCATGGAATATTTCGTTTCTCGTGATTGGCTTCCTTTTCCCCATGACAGTTGCTCCCAAGAAGACTCCTTATCCACCGAGCCCTGTCATCAAAGAGGCACGTTTTCTCTGGTCACATCATCAACGTGCCGCGCCAGGCAGTGACAATTGGCCTGTAACCTGGGCGGACGATGACCATCAATACGCTGCCTGGGGCGATGGCGGGGGGTTCGGCGGAACGAATAAGGTGGGCAGGACCAGCCTCGGAGTCGCTCGTATCGAAGGACAATGGCAGGGCCATAAGGGATACAATGTCTGGGGCGGCCATAGAGCCCAAAACCCGGCGGCGTTCAAGGGAAAGAGCTACGGCATCATCTGCATCAATGGTGTACTCTACATGTGGGTCGGCATGTTCACTCCCCGCAATGACCCCTTCAAGGAGGCACGGCTGGCGGTTTCATATAATCATGGAGCTACCTGGAAACTGGCAGACTGGTCGTTTACGAAATCTGACGGTGTCATGATGCCGACTATCTGCCAGTTTGGGAGGAACTACGATGGTGCCCGCGACCGTTATGTTTATCACTATCTGATACGCTACCGGTCGGAGGAGGGCCCGGATGATTACCCTGACAAGGTTCCGTGGCTGGTGGTACAGAGACCGGGAATCGTCGACCTGGCCCGTGTGCCGGCCGACAGGATTTTGGACAGGAGCGATTGGGAATTCTTCAGACGGACGGACGAAGATGGAAATCCGGTGTGGACTCGCGTATTGTCGCAGCGTCGTCCAGTATTCCAGGACACTAACGGCGTCGGCTGGTGTCTCAGTGTCGGCTACAACGCCGGACTTGAACGTTATTTGCTCTGTACCGAGCATACTGAGACTCACCGTGGAAAGCTCGGTATCTTTGACGCGCCGGAGCCCTGGGGTCCCTGGACTACAGTCGCATATTGTGAGAATTGGGGGCAGGGATATGTTCCTGTGAATACCTTCTACTGGAATTTCTCCAACAAATGGCTCAGTACTGACGGAACACATTTTTCTCTCATATTCACCGGTAGAAAGGAGAACGACTCCTGGAATGTCCTTCGTGGGGTCTTCCTTCTAATCGACGTGCCCGAAGAGTATAATGCAGAGTTGAAAGTTAAGAGAGGTTTAACATATTGGTTATGCTCTATCTGAACAGCCGTTTGGTCATAGAAACCCGTGCAAGTACAGAGTATAGTTCTGTGGAGGATTAAACAATGTCTTATTTTGTTGACACTACAGAAGGAGCATCGAAGAAGTGGACAGGCCGCTATATCATGCATATCAGGGCAATCAACTTCCTCATTCTTGTGACGACTACTTGGCTATATGTAGGCCATGTCCAGGCCGCCCCTTCTTCGGATGGTGGTTCACTGATGCCGCTCAATCGATTTCCCAGGATGGTTCAGGAGTACTTCGTCGAATCCGTGCGTCGGATCGAAGAACGAGCGAATCAACGACGGATGGCCCTGAAGACTCGAGCCGATGCCGAGGCATATGTCCGTGACATTCGTGAGAAGATACAGCAGAGCTTCGGGCCCTGGCCAGAGAGGACCCCGCTCAAGCCGCGTACTACCGGCGTTATCGAGCGGGACGTGTACAAGATAGAAAAAATTGTCTTTGAGAGTCGCCCTAATTTCCTTGTAACCGCCAACTTATATATACCCAAGGGGCGAACATTTCCACTCCCCGGTGTCGTGGGAACTTGTGGTCATTCATCAAACGGAAAAGCGGCAGAGGCGTACCAATCCTTTGCACAGGGACTGGCACGACAGGGCTATGTGGTGTTGCTTTATGACCCTATTGGACAAGGCGAACGCTTACAGTACCCAGGAGAGGATTTGAAATCGAGGATTGGCGCCGGTGTCCGTGAGCATCTGTGCGCCGGTAACCAGCAATTTCTGGTTGGTGAGTTTTTTGGTTCCTGGCGAAGCTGGGATGGTATACGCGCCTTGGACTACTTGCTAACGCGTAAAGAAGTCGATCCGAGGCATATCGGCGTCACCGGGAACTCTGGTGGAGGCACAATGACGACCTGGTTATGCGGCGTTGAAAGCCGCTGGACAATGGCTGCTCCGAGCTGTTTCGTGACGACGTTCCGCCGTAATCTGGAAAACGAGCTTCCCGCCGATACCGAGCAGTGTCCACCGCAGGCGTTGGCCCTTGGGCTGGATCATTCTGATTTCCTTGCTGCGATGGCACCGAAACCGATTATCATTCTGGCAAAGGAGAAGGATTACTTTGATGCCCGCGGTGCTGAAGAGGCCTACCGCCGGCTCAGTCATCTGTATAATCTGTTGGGGGCCAAAAAGAGGTGCGAACTCTTTATTGGTCCGGGATACCATGGTTACTCCCAGGAAAACCGTGAGGCTATGTATCGCTGGTTCAATCATATCACGGGCGTATCTGATGCACAAAGTGAACCGGAACTGAACATTGAGAAAGACGAAACACTTTGGTGCACGCCGCGTGGACAAGTCTGTGAGTTGAATTCGCAGCCGATTTATTCGTTTACAAAGGCCAAGTCGCAGACGCTGGCCAAAAAGCGGCGTAGTAATCTCTCTCCGCCGGAGCTCAAGCGGCGTATCGTCAAGGCGCTGCGGCTCAGAGAATTGGCCGGATTGCGGGCTAATAAGGCGATTCCCGAGTATCGCATCCTCCGCAATTGGCGTTCACGCCGATACCCTACGCGGTATTGGACTACCTATACTATCGAGACGGAACCAGGGATTTTTGCCGTCGTGTACCGTCTTTCCGATGAGCGGCTGATGTCACGACCACCCAAGGGGCAGAGGCGGGCCATCTTGTACGTCTCGCATCATTCCAGCGACGCCGAACTACGTGAGGAACCGCTTGTTAGAGAGCTGCTTGAAGCCGAACCCAGCTCGACTTTCTACGCATGTGATGTGCGGGGCATCGGAGAATCACAACCGAACACATGCAACCAGAACTCGTTCCTCGAGCCCTATGGTAGCGACTACTTCTATGCGATTCATTCCATCATGTTTGATAGGCCGTATGTGGGGCAAAGGACTTATGATTTGCTCCGGGTGCTCCACTGGCTCGCAAGCCTCGGTCACGATGAGGTTCACCTGGTGGCTAAAGGATGGGGCGCACTGCCGGCCACATTCGCAGCTGTTTTGTCGGATCAGGTCAAACAGGTCACACTGAGAAACGCCCTGACTTCATACTCCGACATCGCCGAGTCAGAAACTTATGCATGGCCACTTTCGGCACTTGTGCCAGGCATACTGAAGTCATTTGATATGCCCGATTGCTACAGGGCTCTGCGGAATAAGGAGTTAAAGCAAATCGACCCCTGGGGGGCAGATGGTGCAAAAGCTGCCCAATAAAGGGCCGCTAATGCCCATCGAGGGCCCATGCTCACTCGAAGGGGTTAGCAACAGCCATGGAACGACCGGCCTGCTCCGGCGTAGCTTCCTGCTTCGGCGAAGCACTTCGCAGAGACAAGTCGCCGAGCAGAGAAACGAGAGTGGACTAACCACAATGCTTGCAGGAACAAAGGGGGCCTATACCGATTGAATCGGTATAGGCCCCGAACCGATGTCCGCCTATGGCGGACTTAGTCTACGCCAAGCCAACACTATTGTGCCGGCTACCTGAACCGCCACCTACATCTTTGGCCCCATCTGCCAGGTTGGGTTGCGCCGCAACTTTACTGATAGCTTATATGCAGCAGCGGTGCCTCACTCGCACTCCCATCGAAAGCCTCGGCTTCTCGAGTTCCCTGGGAGGGTTTGGCCGGGTTGTCTCTTAACATCAACACTATCGCGCTGCCGGCCCAGCCATCCTGGTTGACTATCTCCTGGATGATACTGGAGATGTCAGGGGTTCGCTCCTCGGGACCCTTAGCATGCACGGTCATCCACCGCGGTATATCCCACACCACCTGCGCCGTCGTTGTAGGCCTGCTGCTGATGTCACCTGCAGTTGAACTAAACGTAGCGGGATTGGGAGACAGTTCACCTTCGATGATAACCGACACATCGGGGATATGCCGACTATTATCTACATCATCGGCGCTAAACTGCACCCACGCCTCGATGATTGTCGCGCCCTTGGGAACAGGGACACCCACCCATCGGCAACCTATCGTCTGTAAGCCCGCCGGGGCCATATCGTCTTCATAGCCCAGCTCCAGGTCGCTGCTGGTCAAACTGTCCATCGCGCCGCCATCCAAGACGTGCTCTTCAGCATCATCACTGCTGGCAGCGACCATCACCTCGGTGACAGGCGCAGGAGCCGACCGATACAGGCTGATATCGTCAAACAACAATTTACCACTGGCACCATTGCCGTCAATCCCAATAGCCAGCTTCGTGACACTCTGCAGGTTCGTGCCAACTGATGCAAGGTCGATATTCCATACTTGCCACCCTGCCAGCGCTAAGTTACCGGCATTACCATCGTACGCGACCTTGGTGCCGTTGACCTTCGCGTACATCTGCGCAGCCGTATTGCTCGCATCGCCAGAGAACCACAGCGATAGTGTTTTAGCACCACCCGCGGTCCAATCCTGCGACGGGCTC
>JAUXAL010000033.1 GCA_030619925.1 Phycisphaerae bacterium
CTAAAACTATAGACTAATAAGCTCCATCCGATCACACAAGAACGCGCTACCTGTCATTAACAGGTAGCTGTTTGAGTGTACTCCACGACTGCCTCGGCCGCAAAGTAGATACGCCTCCGGCGGAATCGATTGAAAACGCCCCCAAAATCCCCGTCAGTCTTTGGTCTTACGTCTTGAGTATTCACTCACCTACTCCCCCACCCCACCATATATAACCACTCCCACCCCACCCGCTGCAACGTTCGATAATCTTTAGCGTTTCCTATCTTCCCTAAACTAACATAATGTTAATTTCAAAAAAGTGCTAATATTTACTCATTTTTACCTAAAAAGCGCGCGTTTTTACGAATTTATACTCAATTTATACTCATTTTTCGTCATTTTTTGATGTTTTTATCTTATCCAGCTTGCCTAAGCTACGCAAAATGACACACCAATCCTCATTCTTAAACCAAAAACCAAGATCCGCAGGGAAATGAACCTAAAAAAACTGAAAAATCACCAATTTTCCCCAATTTCTGAAAATTTGAATTTCAAACGTCTGTAAATATGGGTACTTTTTACTCTGCTTTACTCAGCCGTTGAATTTGCACTTCGCGGACGTGAAGTTCCGCGGATTTGGAGCCCCCCTGCTTCGGTCCGCCTTGCAAACCAGCGGGGCCCTCGATGTACAGCCCAATTTTTCCCTTTGCAGGGCCCGCTGCACGGACGGCACCGATTTCCTCTGCGTTCAGCCAGACCTGGATTCTATCGCCTTCTACCCTGACCGAGAGCGTGTTCCAGCTTTCGCGGTCAATAAGGTCCTCGCGCAGGTTTACCAGGACCAGTCCCTTCCCAGGCACCGAGACACTGCCGGTAAAGGCTTCGGGTTCGCAGCTGTCGAATATCTCAATCCGTGGGCCGTGCCTGGAATCTGCGGCACGCAGCCAGATTCCGGCGTGGATGGGCCACGTGGCTCGGAACGTCACCGCCAGCAGGTAGTCCTTGTACTCGACCTCGGTCCAAAGAGCGCCACCTTTGCCGTTCGCGCCGGGTGTTGCAATGATTTGGCCGCCCTTAACAACCCAGGAAGCGGCGCCCGAGGGCTGCCAGCCGGTAAGATTACGGCCGTTGAAGGCAGCAAGCCATTCGGCAGGCTGCTCACTCTCAGACTGTGTTGCTGTCGGCTTGTGGAGGTTGTGCTTTCCGTGGCAGTCCGTGCAGACCGAATCGGTCGTGACGGTCCGGCCGTTCGGCCGCATTCGGCCACGCCATTTCTTGAAAAAGGCCTCCACCGCCACAGGGTCGGCGTGGTCCTGACGACCATAAACAGTGCGTTGGCCGCCCGGCTTGTGGCACGAAGGATTCGAACACATCTTATTTACTTCCGCCCGGCCGAACAAAAGGTCAGGCTTGGTCATCAGCATCTCATCGTGCATGTGCTCAGTCGAAGGGCCGTGACACTCGTCACAGGTAACACCCATACCGAGATGGTTCATCGTAAGTTCCTCGGTCTTCAAAGCAAGATGACACACGTAGCACTTGCTGTTTCCATTCGATTTTTCAGCCTGCGACCGGCCTGCAAAACAAACGTTGAACACCCAGGCAAAAGCTGTAAAAAGGAGTATCCCCGCCGCAAGATACAAATTAATTCGAGTATTCGAGCGCACCGGTTTTCTCCTTATATTTAGACCAAATCAAAGCGGCAGGCGTAAAATAGCACCCGCCGCTAATCTAAACCCTATAGTATCTGACAAGCCCCGATGCAACCGCCATCCTGCCAGTCATCAAAGTTCTGATTGCTGATAAAGCGACTAAACGACTTCCCAGTCTCGCAGCCACTCGTATTCCTGGGGCAGATTAGCCCACTGCTGCTCGGTAATATCCGTCAGCCATTCTTTGTCGGCCGCCGTCATACCAAGCGAACGCGTGTAGGAAGCGCGGGCGGCGTTCTCAACCTCGTAAACCGTTGACAATCCCGGCACTGTGGCTGTAATCGCTTCGTTCGCAAGGATACACTGAAGCGTCAGCCGAGCCAGGTCATTCTCCGTCTTACTACCCACGCCCATTACCGGAAACTTGAGTTTGCCGTAGCTCTTGAAGAGACTGCCGCCGAAGTAGGGCTTAATCGTCACGACGCCCACGTCTCGCTCTATGACCGTCTCAAAAATGCTCTGAGTCTGGTCGGCCCGGTGGCCCGGATTGACCTCTTCAACATTACCGGCTACCGGAGACCGGCCTTTTACCTTGGTCTTTGCGCTGCAGGGGAAGATTATCATCTCGAATTCAGGGTACTTGTTTAAGACGTGTTCGAACCAGGGACGGCAATGAGAAGACATGCCGAGATGCCGAACCTTCCCGGCCTTGTGCAGCTTGTCGAAGGTCTCGATCAGGGCTTCAACTTCGGGATCGGTGTTGAGCTCATTGGTATTGAGGCGTCCCGCCATCTTGGCCTGGGGCCGCCAGATGTCGAGATAATCGGTCTTGAGCAGGCGCAGGCATTCTTCGACGTTATGTGTCTGGTCCTTAACGTTACACCGATCGGGCCCGCGCGGGCCGAGGTTGTGGATATCGGCTCCGACGTACATTTTGTCGCGGCGTCCCTTGAGGGCCGCCCCGTAGCACAGACACTCGGCCGCGGTGGTGATGTCCAGGTAGTTGATGCCGACGTCGATGCAGGCGCCGACAACGTCGGTGCGGTTCCTGGCAACGTCGTCAGGCACTTCCTCGTTGGCGAAATGGTCCCAGTACCGGCCGGCGTTACGATTCTTCCAGTGGCCGCCCAGGCTGACCTCTGAAACCATCAGGTTTGTTTTGCCCAGCCGGCGATAGTGCATTTTCGGATTGTAGTTCAGTATCTTCGATGTATCAGCCGGCTTCGTAGTATCGCAGGGTCTGCATCCCTCGCCCGCCAGTGCACCGACAATTGTCCCCACGGCCGCCAGAGAAGTGTTACGCATGAAGTCTCTTCTTGAAAGCTTATCGTTCTTCATAGGTTATCTCCCTTTCAATTCGAGCCGGCTTTAACACTATTGCCCGCACTAAACGGGAATTTGCCAAACAGCCAACTCTAAACTTTTACAATCAAAATTTAGCACTCAACATGATGACAGAATCGCCGAAAAATGTCAACACTATTTACACTCTTTCTTACCAGCGTTTCAGGATTCTGCGTGAATGTTCTTGACAACAAAACGTAAAAGTGTATCATATAGTTATAATTATCTTTCGCTGCCTTCAAAGCACTAAAAGGAGGAGCAAAATACAAGTCATTTTATTTGAGATTGTACAGCTCTTACAGCGGTGGTATTGTTGCGCATTTGGTACGCCTTAAATATTAACAATCTCTTTTTGGCAGAAGAGAAAATGAAACGAAGAGACATCGTTTTTATCAGTGCCTTGGTTGTGCTGCAATTGTGCTGCAGCAGCTTATGGGCACGGCCGACAACGGCGTACGAAGCGGAAATGGTAGTGACAGGTTGGCTCAAGGCCGATCCCCGACCGCTCGACACGGCCCTGGCGCCAGAGGTGATGATGGTCGAGACCTTCACCGATGACTATGGTGAGCCGGCTTATTACATCGTCTATTTGCAGTCGTCCGGATTTGTGATTGTCTCGGCAGACGATTTGGTTGAGCCGATTATCGGTTTTGCCGACGACGGCATCTTTGACCCCTCACTTGATAACCCGTTAGGGGCATTAGTAACCAACGACCTTAACGGGCGAATCGCGGCGGTTCGCAGTACATTTAGCGTGCTGACAATGACCCCACAGGCGGTAGTCAGCGAGACCCAGAAGAAATGGAGACGCTTTATCAGCCTTGGAGAGGCTCCCCCCCGGCTTTCTTACAAAAGCAAGAAAGGGGGTGGGTTTGGCTTAATGGGCCTGACCTCAATCTCCGACTCCAATGTCCGCGTGGTCCCGCTGGTGAAAAGCAAATGGGGGCAGGGTGATGTCTGCGGCAAGAACTGCTATAACTACTACACGCCCAATAACTATCCTTGCGGCTGTGGTGCCACAGCGATGGCCCAGTTAATTCGTTATCATCAGCACCCCACCACAGGGATAGGTGTACATGAATTTACGATTAAAGTTGATGGCGTCGAGCAAACAGCTTACACGCGCGGAGGCGACGGTTCCGGCGGGCCGTATCGCTGGAGCGATATGGTACTGGCGCCCGATTGCAGCATGAGCGAAACGCAGCGACAGGCCATCGGAGCGCTTTGCTATGATGCAGGCGTTGCTCTCATGATAGCATACTCGGCTGACGGGTCCTCGGTAGGCACATGGGCTACAGCGGAGGCGGCTAAGACTGTCTTCAAGTATAGCCATGCGGTCATAGGCTACAATTTGGATTTCCTTAGTTGGAGCCTTCGCAATATCGGTCCAGGGTTGAACGGCATGGTCAACCCCAACCTCGATGCCAACAATCCTGTAATGCTCGTCATTTTTCACAGCGAAGAAGACTCTGGGCACGCTGTTTTGTGCGACGGATACGGCTATAACTCTTCAACGCTCTACCACCATCTTAATATGGGCTGGTACGGTTGGTACGATGCATGGTACAACCTGCCCACTATTAGTTCCGACCCTCCTTTTAACGTTGTTGATGGATGCATCTACAATATTTTCACTTCCGGTTCAGGCGAGATAATCAGCGGGCGGGTTACCGATATATCCGGTAACCCTATCAACGGAGCTACGGTCACCGCGCAAAATGGCAAGGACCCCTATACTGCGGTAACAAACAGCAGGGGTATCTATGCCCTGGTGAGAGTTAACTCAGAATCGACTTACACCGTCAGCGTAGTGAAGTCGGGGTACAATTTTACACCTCAGGTTGTGACTACAGGAACATCCAGCGAGGGTAGCGATGTTTCGGGAAACAGATGGGAGATCGATTTTGTCGAGTCCTATATGTCTCCTCTGGAGGAACTTTGAAACGGGTGATTTCAGCAAATGCACGTGGGAACATGCTGGAGATGCCAGTTGGACCATCACATCGCGCCAGAAGCATTCTGGAACTTATAGCACCGAAGCCGGCACTATTGAGGATGATGGAAGTACCGCCCTGAAGGTAACACTTGATTGTGTATCGGGCAATATCACCTTCTGTCGCAAGGTTTCTTCGGAGTCAGGCCGTGACTATTTGAAATTTTACATCGACGGAGTGGAGAAGGACAAGTGGTCAGGCAATAAGGATTGGGCCGAGGTGTCCTTCGGCGTGACAGCGGGGACAAGAACCTTTGAGTGGACCTATTCAAAGGACGGTTCCGACTCCGGAGGCGAAGATACTGTGTGGATTGATGATATAGAATTTCCAGTCGCTACTGCCCCCAAGATCGCCTCTAATCCCTACCCGGCTGATGGTGCCAAATATCGGGACACATCTGTTAATCTTCAGTGGTCAGCGGGGGCTGATGCAGTCTCGCACAATGTGTATTTCGGCGAGAATTTTGCCGATGTGAACGACGGCACCGCGGGTACGGTCCGAGGCAACCAGACCGCAACATCATTTCGTGTTGGCTCTCATAGAGACCTTTATTATCCGAACGGTCTTGTTCCAGGCACGACATACTACTGGCGGATAGATGAGGTCGAAGCCCGCGGTACAATACACGCGGGCGATGTCTGGAGCTTCTCAATAACACCGGATATACCCATTACTGATCCTGATCTTCTTTGCTGGTGGAAGTTTGATGAGACATCCGGTACCACCGCCAGTGACTCGAGTAGAAATGGGCGCGATGGCACCCTCATGGGTAACCCACAGTGGGTGCCAGGGAATATCAACGGTGCGCTGGAGTTCGGTGGTGACGGCGACCACGTGGTTGACGAGGACGGTGAGAACTACCTGAATGGTTTGAGCGCCTTAACGGTCTGCATGTGGATCAAATCTGATCTGACTACCACGGATAAAGGTTTCATCAACTGCGAGGACCCCGACGGCGGTGACAACGTAATTACTATGCGTTATGACCGATCCGGTGTAAATTTCGGAGGCTCGAACGTACTTAAGATGGCAGTGACATCAACGCCAGGCGGTGAACAGCAATTAGAAAGCTCCAGCAACCTTCAGACCACCGAGTGGCAGCACGTTGCGATGACCTGGAGCGGCGGAAACCTAATAAGGTTCTACATTAACGGAGTGGAGGACACACCGTCAGGTCGCAACGGTCCGAACAACGCCGGTACTGTCAGCGGCTGCACGAAGTTGATTATTGGCAAGGGCGCCAAAGATTCGGGCGGAGGGTGGGACGGCCTGATTGACGATGTCCGCATCTATAACAAGGCGCTGACGCTGGAAGAGATTAGGCAGATTATAAGTTGAGAGGGTATCAAGAAGCGATGCTTGCAATGACGAGGAAAAGCAGGAGATTCCGCATCAAGTAATGGAGGATTATTTTGCCGCTTGAGCCTGCTGTTGCTCTTCGGGCGTTTCCAAAGGTGCTTTATCGGGTTCGGAGTCCTTCTTAAACTGCTTAAGCGATTGGGGCTCAGCCACTCTGCGGTAGCCCAGTGCCTTTATGACCTCAAGAACCTCCGTCCAGGTGGGAAAAGGTCTTGCATTTCTTCGTTTATATTCGTCAATGGCCATAAGAAACTCAAACTGCTCGTCGGACATTTGCCCTTGTTCAGCAGCTTTTCGCTCATTCGTCAACCGTCTGCCGGGTCCTCTCCGACGGTCCAGCCCTAAACGTCTGTCGACAACACTTTGCCTGCGGTCGCTGCCGCTACGACGCTCTGGAAAATGTTCCTTATCCATTTATATTAAACCTGCGTTCTTTCCACTTTGTTGACTTGCGGATGTGTAAAACAGTTAATAAGCAGACCGGCAGAATTATGCTATGCTGTATAGCGTTAAAATTCACCGAAGATCAAAAGTCATCTTCTAAAAGGTCACTGTCGAAATCGGCCTCTCTCTCATCTTCCAATGCAAGATCGTAGAAATCATCATAGGCGTGCTGCGACTCGATTATTACGTGTGCTTCATCAAGAAAATCTTCGGGAACCATTACAGCAATTTCTTTAGAAGCTAATGAGTGTTCATGCTGCTCACTTATGGCAGCAGGAATATCGTTAACTTCCAGCAGAGCTTTGTAGTTTCCGGCCTGCTCCAAATCCTCGACAAAAGCAACAGCAACAAAGCCTTGCACTTTGGCCTGCGATTTTTGAGCTTTTTTGGAACGCTTTGTCATTTTATTCCTCCGCAACAAACTGGGTTCGGCTCCGAACCCTTCCAAACGCCCTTTTCCGCGTTTGGGGTCCTGCTTACTCTGTCCTATCGCAGTGGGACGAGCCTTAAAAGACCTTTCATCCAGCTTTTTTCGTCAAAATAGACCTCATAAATTATCAAAAATCCCGAACCCGTAAGAAAAAATCTGGTTTGTGGATTTGGCTCTCGTAACCACTTTTTTTGACTGTCGGCAGCATAATTACAAAAATTTAGTGTTTGAGCGTATTTTTTTGTTGCAAATTCTGTTGGTTGTCTGTAATAACGACGCTTGACAAAGTACCGGATTTAGGGATTGGACGCCGGACTGTTACAATTTAACTCTAACAGGAAGGATTTTTAGAATGGCAAAGAAAGAGTCTTTGGTTGTAGCCAGTAAAATTAAGGCCTACATCAAGAGCAAAAAGATGATGACCTCATCCGATGCGCTCGGAGCAATCAGCGATAAGGTCTATTGTATTCTCGATGACGCTATTGCCCGAACCAAGGCCAACCGTCGCAGCACGGTCAAGCCGCACGACCTGTAGAGGTCGTTAGAACCCATTCGTCGCTTCGCTTCCAACGGAGCAGGTGGGTTATTGGCTAACATCTTTTGGGCACACATCTTACGTTTGCGGCAGCGTTATTTAAAGTAAGCCGTTCCGCTTTTTCAACGGCGGAACGGTTTACTTTACTGATGTTTGCAAAACAAATAGGTATATCCGGCTACGGTGTGCTCCGCCACGACGAGTTGTGAAAACAAGACCCCTGCTTCGTACTTCCGCAGAGCAGCAAGCAAGCTTGTACGTGCCTGCACCTGCGCTTGCGCAGGTATAGGTGCCCACAGCCCCGTCTTGCCCGCAAGTGCAGGCAAACAGATTATTTTCAACACCCCCCAAACAAGTTTGTGCTACTCTGCGAAGCAGCGCTTCGGCCCTCCGTAGCAAAGCTACTGCGGAGGACGGGTCGCTGTGAAGCACGAGAGGGTGCCACCCTGGGTTGCTTTAATAATGCAAACCCCGTTAGAGACCCCCTTGGGGACACCTTACGGCGCCGAAGGACAAAGTCTCTAACGGGGCAAAGTCCAATAATTGAGCATTACGAGAATGCCGGCAGAATGCTCCGACTTTTAGTTGGAGATGAATGCCATAAAAAAAGCAATTTTCCTCATTTTATTGAGAGAAACGCCGGTTTTTGGTCGGGGAGCTTCACTATTTGATTGACTAATGACCGCGTATTTCAATGATTACCTGTTGCTGTCGGTCCCCGGCCGTCTGTGGAGAGGACATTCGCCTGGGCACATCGGTTAAAAGCCGGTAGTCAAATCCGCAATCTATTGTGTTCTGCTCTTTAAATTTGGCTATTAGCCTACAAAATATAGATTATCAGTATCAAAATTCACACTTTTTAGAAAATTCCTTAAGCTTACTCCGATAAAAACCCGATTTATATAAGAGGGTTTAGTGTAAATATTGTTATTTTTGCCAGCCTCAAATTAAGATTATGTGATTTCTTGCCGATAAGGAGCTTGCCAGGAATGTGCAATTCGCCTGTGCGACCACAGAGTTCTTACAGGAATTGTTTTTAGGATGTTCGGTCCTATAATAAGGATATTTTAACCCTCATTGAATTGATGATTATAAGACTAAACCAAGGGGGAACCACATGAGAATTTTGATGTTAGGCTGGGAGTTTCCACCGTTTATCAGTGGTGGTCTTGGTACAGCTTGCTACGGACTTACCAAGGCGATGGACCAGCTTGGCATGGAAGTTGTCTTTGTTCTGCCCGCAATGGTCGAGAGCAAATATGCTACTCATGTGAAGCTCTTGACTCCGAGCTCGCACAGGTCCGCAACATCCTTCAAGTTCAGCGAGCTAAAAAACGTAAGATTTCACGCAATCAGCTCAGCGCTTCAGCCATATTCGACCCCCGATGTTTACAGGCAGCGAATCGAAGAGAGTCTGAGACAAAAACAAAAAATGCGCGGCGGCAACGTCAGTTCAGCCAGCCAGCTTATGGCGCCAATAGACTACAGCGGCAATATGTACGCTGAAGTCCATCGTTATGCCGCGGTCGTCGCTGAATTAGCCGCAAATGAGGAGTTTGACATTGTTCACGCTCACGACTGGATGACGTACCCTGCGGGAATTGCGGTGGCGGCAATAAGCGAAAAACCGCTGATTGTACACGTGCATTCGACAGAATTTGACCGCAGTGGCGAGAACGTTAACCAGACGATTTACGACATCGAGCGAGAAGGTATGGAACGGGCAAGCAAAGTAATTGCTGTCAGCTATTTTACCCGCAGTATTATAATCGGCCGATACGGCATTAGCGGCGAAAAAGTAGAGGTGGTGCATAACGGCGTCGAGCGCAACGACAATAACGATTGGTCTTTAGCAGAAACCGGCATCGACAAAGATGAGAAAATCGTCCTGTTTTTAGGCCGAATTACAATGCAAAAAGGGCCGGAGTATTTTCTCCAGGCAGCCAAGAAAGTCCTGGAGGTGATGGATAACGTCAAGTTCGTTATGGCCGGCTCCGGTGATTTAATGCACCGGGCAATTGAAATGGCAGCGGAACTCGGCATCGGGCACAAGGTGCTGTTTACAGGCTTTTTACGCGGTGAAGACGTCCAAAAAATATATAAAATGGCCGATTTATATGTGATGCCTTCGGTATCGGAACCGTTTGGAATCGCACCTCTGGAGGCATTGAACAATGATGTGCCTGTCATAATAAGCAAGCAAAGTGGCGTATCAGAAGTTTTGATACATGCTCTGAAAGTCGACTTCTGGGATGTCAACGAGATTGCCAACAAGATTATAGCGGTACTGAAATACCCACCGCTGCAAGAGACATTAGCGAACCACGGCAATGTTGAGGTGAGAAAACTACAGTGGAAAGATTCAGCAGCCAAATGTGTGAAAATTTATGAACAGACACTGGTTGCGGTCTGATTTCGTTGTGCGTCGCGCGTGTTGCGCAAAAACTGACGCGATACGATATAATACGCATTACCCAGTACGAGATACAAGATATGCCTTCAGTATGCTTTTATTTTCAAGTGCATCAGCCCCTGCGGTTGAGACACTATACGGTATTTGACAAAAACGACCAGTATTTTGACGACTATAAGAATGGTGCGATATGCAGAAAGGTGGCAAATAAATGTTATCTTCCCGCCAATCGGCTGATTCTGGATATAATACGGCAACTCGGTGGCAGGTTTAAGGTGGCATACAGCGTAACCGGCGTATTACTGGAGCAACTCCAGCGTTATTCGCCGGAAGTTATAAGCACTTTTGATGCCCTGGCGGAAACCGGCTGCGTGGAGTTTTTAGCTGAGACGTATTATCATAGTCTAAGTTTTTTATACTCGCGCGATGAATTCGTAGAGCAGGTGAACAAACACGTCGAGACTATTAACCATCTTTTCGGTCAGAAGCCGCGGGTATTCAGAAATACGGAATTGATATATAACAATGATTTAGCTGCGGTTGTCGAGTCAATGGGCAATTTCGATGCGATAATGACCGAAGGAGCAGACCACATCTTAGGCTTTAGAAGCCCTAATTTTGTCTACCAGCCCAAAGGCTGCGACAAACTGAAACTGCTGCTGAAAAACTATTCACTCAGCGACGATATTGCTTTTAGATTTTCCAACCGTGACTGGGCGGAGTGGCCCTTGACGGCAGATAAGTTCGCCCGATGGATAAGCAACGTTAACGGCAACGGTAACGTAGTTAATCTGTTTATGGACTATGAGACATTCGGGGAACATCAATGGGAAGATACCGGCATATTCGACTTTATGCGGCATCTGCCACAAGAGATTCTCAAGCACACGGATAACGACTTCAAAACTCCAAGCGAAGTAGTTCAATGTCACCAGCCCGCCGACACGGTTGATGTGCCGCATATCATAAGCTGGGCAGATACTGAAAGAGACCTCTCGGCCTGGCTTGGAAACGCAATGCAATCCAACGCCATTGGTGAGCTTTACCGGCTTGAAGAGAAGATCAAACAAACCACCGACGAAAAAATCATTGCGGACTGGCGAAAATTACAGGCATCGGACCATTTTTATTATATGTGTACAAAATACTTTGCCGACGGCGATGTACATAAATATTTTAATCCCTACCACTCGCCTTACGACTCTTATATAAACTTTATGAATGTGTTGAATAACCTCAATGGTCGTTGTTCCAAACAGGCAAGCGAAGACGCATTTTGTCCCGCACCAGGACGGAACACATCGCAAAATAAAAACCCGCCTGATTTGCAACCGGTAAGTTAGATGCTGTAATTCTCTTTGCTACTTGAAGCAATTCTGATTTTCAGCCCCCTGGAAATTTTACAACGGGGCAAGGTGATACAAAAAAGAGATTTCTAACTGGACTTAGCTCACCGTGATAACGTTGTTTGAGGTAAGATTGTGTTAACATTGCAAAAAGCCGACGATGCAGCAACAGTATCGGTATCGACCGGCAATCAACCTATTGAGAATTTATTGACCAAGGAATGGCTATTGACCAATGAACGCGGCAGCTACGCATCATCAACGATTGCAGGCTGCAATACCAGAGCGTATCACGGCCTGCTCATCGGCTCGTTAAGGCCGCCAGTTAACAGGGTAATGGCGCTGGCCAATTGCCTGGAGATGTTGATATTCAAAGAACAGGTATTTAATCTTTCAACCTTTGAATTCAGCGACAAATTTGCGCCGGCAGGTTTTACGCTTCTAAAGCAATTCCGCCGGGATACCGGGGTGCATTTTGACTATGAGTTGAAAAACCTTAAACTGACTAAATCCGTATATCTTCTCCGCGATACAGATACGGTTGCGCTGGTTTATGATTTTACCGGCATCCGAGAGCCGGCGAAATTCATTTTGCGGCCATTTGTTGGCTTAAGAGACTACCACACACTGCAAAAATCTTACGCTCCGTTACGTTTGAGCCGGGTCGGTGATGGTGTGCTAATCCGCCATGATATACCGAACAGCTGTGAGTTGTTTTTGAACTGCCCATCCACGGACTTCGAGAAGGACCGGCAATGGTGGTTTAATTTCATATATCGTAATGACAGAGAAAGAGGCCAGGATTTTACCGAGGATTTATGGACGCCCGGCTTTTTCAAGTGCTGGATAGATTCACCGACTAAAATTGTTCTCTGGGCAAGCCTGAACCCGCCCACGGCGGGCTATAATCCCCAGCAGTCAACGAATACTGATATTGACGCAGTTCGCGAGGATTTGCGCAGAGGCCAGGAAAACATAAAACGTAAAGCAAATAGCATCAGACGCAATACCCGAGCCTCAATGCGAGAATCGAGAATTGAGAATCGAGAATCGAGATTTGAGATACTTTGTTTAGCCGCCGACCAATTTATTACAACTCGTGACGCCGGAGCCAAGACCCAAGCCGGGGGCCACGATAGACGGGTCACAATTTTAGCCGGCTATCCGTGGTTTTCAGACTGGGGCAGAGACGCTTTTATAGCCTTGCCGGGCCTATTGCTCTCAACCGGCAGGTTTGACGAGGCAAAGTCGGTTCTGGTCACCTTTGCCGCAGCAGCCGACGAGGGTATGATTCCAAATCGCTTCGACGACAGGAGCGATACCGCTCACTTTAACAGCGTCGATGCTTCTTTTTGGTTTGTCAACGCAGCTTTTCGATACCTGGAAGCCAGCGGCGACTCAAAGACCTTCATGCGGGAGCTTATGCCGGCAATCCGCTGGATTATAGACTCTTACCATAAGGGCACGCGGTTCGGCATTCGCGCTGAGGCCGATGGGCTCATAACCGCAGGTAATGACGAAACGCAGCTAACCTGGATGGATGCCAAATACGACGGCATTGCTTTTACGCCCAGATGCGGAAAGGCGGTGGAGGTTAACGCCCTGTGGCACAATTGTCTTTGTCTTTTAGCTCAATTTTATGCCGGCCGACCCCTGCCGGCAACAAGCAGGGGTGTCATCCCCGCGAAAGCGGGGATAGAAAACGCAAAGCATTACAAATCTATGGCGGATAAAGTTCAGAGAAGTTTCTGTGAATTATTCTGGAACCAGAAACGCGGCTACCTAAACGATTGCATTTCGCCCGACGGTTCGGTCGATGAAAGCCTTCGGCCGAACCAGATATTTGCAGTTTCACTCCCCTTTTCACCATTGTCAGGCGAGCAACAAAAGTCGGTAGTAGATGCGGTGCAAAAAGAGCTGCTGACACCTTACGGCCTGCGAACGTTAAATATTCAGGATACCCGCTACAAAGGCCAATACACAGGCCCACAGCAGCAGCGTGATGAGGCTTATCACCAGGGTACAGTTTGGCCATATCTGATAGGGGCATTTGTGGAAAGCTTCTTGAAGGTCAATGAATTCAGCCAAAAAAGCAGGCAAACGGCATCTGAGTTTATCCAGCCTTTATTGCAGCATCTAACCGAAGACGGCTGCCTCTGGAGTGTCTCAGAGATATTTGACGGCGATGCCCCTCATAAACCGAGAGGATGTATCGCTCAGGCCTGGAGCGTAGCCGAGCTCATCAGGGCATATCAGTTGATAAACAGCTAACGTGCGTCGTGCGTCCTGCTCCGGCGGAGACCCTCCGGGCTACGGCGGGCTTCGCCGAGACGAGCGATGCGTATCGCGGGCACGAGATACACAATACGTAACAGGAGAAATTTCGGCTTTGCTGGAGTTGTTTTCCATCCTGAAAGAGCCGTTGAACATACGCCCCGTTATGATCGTTAATTTCTGAAGGAGGGAGTCTATTTTTTTGTTTTTCCCGCGCTTCGGTAAAAAATGGTATAATCTATGCAGTGGATGTAAGAGAACCGGTTAGTGTTGGAGGATAGAACAATGAGAATTACCGGAGCCATAAGCATAGTCACATTCATATTAATCCTTGCCTTTAGCTGCTTTTCTCAAACTTATGCACGAGCAGACCCGAACTCTATGCAGAGAGCTCTCAGAATCGGAGCCCAAACGCAGCAGAAAACCGCTGAAACTTCTCAAGCAGCCAGACAACCATCAAGGCTAAGACCAAATTCTGTAAAAACGGCGGATTTCTACCTAAGGAATGGACAGCTCGTATTTGGAAAGCTGGTCTCGGAAGACAAAAATAAAGTCACCATCGAACAGCTAACTGCAAGCAAGATTATTGTAACGACTTACAGTAGAAGAGAAATTGACCCGAGGACACTGCAGACTAAAAACGTGCCCGAGTACAAATACTATATGGACCTCGCCGAATATTTTTCCAGCAAAACATGGGATTTTCGGGACGACCCTGACGATTTTATACAGGCAATCCGTTGCTACGAAAAAGCCAAGCAGGCGGTAGTGGGAACTTCCCGGCTGGATAGCGAAAGAATCGAGCAAATAAATGAAGCAATAAAGACGCTACAAGCAGACAGACAGGTTTGGGCAAGAGAAGTAGAATCGCGTGCCAAGCTAAAGAAACTGGAATTTGAGGCTGAAGTTCAAACAAGGCTAAATGAACTTGAAGACAGGATTAATACAAGCAGCCAAAAGATTGATGAGAGTGCGGAACGACTCAATAATATTATAAGAGAGATACAAGATAACCGTCAGAGACTCGAACAAAGTTTTTCAATGATGGAGCAGGACATACGCCGGCAATTAAACATACTGGCAAGCCAAGTCGAAGCCAATAGAAGGATAATCGATCCGTTTTACGGGTATCTCGGCCCTATATATCCTTATAGGTACTACAATAGACCGGGTTATTAGTGTTAGTCCGACCAGCGGAAACCAACGAAAAGCAGAAGCTGTTCAAAACTCTTTTGCTATTTGTCTTGCTTTCTCGATAGCCTCGGCTCGTCTTTGTTGTGCAATATCCGGTCCGCCCGCAAGGGCAGGCTCAACTACCGCCGAGCGAATATCGCTAAAGCCGATAAAGGCCAGGATTAGCTCAAGATACTCCTTCTGCAGATCGAACGCCTCTGTGTCCGTGGCTGGCGATGCCTTTTGGGTATTCACTCACGACGTGCTCCAGACCTGGTCAAAGGCTAAGCGCCAAGCGACAATTCACGGGCTCAAACAGGTGTGCACTATATCATGATTCCATCAACGCTACGTAGTCTTTCATCTTCCTGACCTTGTTTTGCAGAGCGCCGTACATGCCCTCAGCAGTTTCCTTGATTGTCATGTGCGAGTTGGTGTAGGGGTTGTTCCTTGTGCCCCGCTCAACGGCTTCTATCCATTCGGCTGGTATGGTCCCGCTGCCGGAGAAAGCACCCGCCAATCCGGCGGCAGTAGCAGCGAGACAGTCGGTATCACGCCCGAAGTTAACCGAAACAATGATTGCATCCTTGACATTTCCTTTGGTGGCGGCAAACACCGCCAGGCCTTTGGTTACCGTCTCATAAATCGAAGATGCACGATAGTGTTTCATCCTGGCATCAGCACAGTAGGGACTTTCTTTGGCGGTGTACATCTCATTAAGCTCGGCCCTGATATCCAGGGGTCTGTTGTGCTTTTTAGCTATGTCAAGGCCATACTCGATTTCCTTTCTGATTTTGGAAGTGGAATATTTTAGAGCTGTTTCTATGACCGAGGCGACCGTGGCATCGGGTCTCATAGCGTGCACAACTGCAGCATTGTAGGGGGCACCCCAGGGAAAGGAATCACTCGATGGCGGCTGATATACCCTGCCGATCTCGTAAACGTCTCTTATTACTCCTTCTATATCGCAGGCGTTAATCAGAGAAATAGCGTGGAAGGAGCGGGCTGTAGTGTTCAAATGCGGGTACCTGGACAACCTGCCAAGCTCCCACGCAGGCACAGTGCCCGATTTTGCGTGGGCCAAAAGCTCTCTGTCGAAGGCTTCGGTCATATACTTCATCTTGTTGGGGTCCAAAACCTTCACCCACGTCTTTACTAAATCTTCGGCTGTTATCCTGCCTTGCTTTTCAATAATGGCTGTGCACATGAGTTTCTGGCGTTCTATTCCATCTTCTGTGCTGCCTGCAGGGTGGTCCCAATCCACGTTGTAGTGGTGATAGGCCACAAGCTTGTCGAAGACGCCATATTTCTTGGCTATTTTGTCCATGTCCCAGCCCTCTACGGCCGCTCCCATGGCAGAAGCTATGCGGGAGCCGGCAAGACATCCGTAAATCTTATCGTACATGCTGGGCCTTGAAGGATTTCTTTTTTTCCTGCTTGCGCCGGTGGCCGAAGCCGGTTTGCTTACTGTCAGAGTAAGGGCTCCTGCACTGACGGCCGAGACAGCCGTGCGGCACAAAAATTTTCGTCGAGTTACATTGTCTTTCTTCATGAATGTTACTCCTTCCTTAAACGCTGAGGCATTTGCCATTTTTCAACACTTTAATTCTTCTCGAATCAAACAGCCGTCACAGGGACAGAATGCGCGAATGTTCTCTTCGGGCGTGGCGGGCGGTACCTCACAGCCCGGCATTAAGATGAATTTGTCTCCGCCGGCCTTGAGACACTCCCTCGCAGCTTTGGCAACATCTTCGGGGCTGCCCTGCAATAAAACGGCCGAAGGGTCAAAATTGCCGCACAACGTAATCTCCGGACCGACGAGCTGCCTCGCTTGGTCAAGCGGAACCATCCAATCAACGTCTATAATATCGGCACCGCTTTGGGCCATGTATGCAATATGATTCTTTATATTGCCGCAGATATGCAACTTGACGGCAGCACCGGCTTCGTGAATGGCCGCGAAGAGTTTTTGCTCCAGAGGCAAAATATATTCTTTATACATATCCGGTGCGATAAGACCTGCCACCGCGTCACCGATTCCAATCATGTCGGCCCCGGCTTTGATTTGGGCAAGGGCAAAGGAAATTTCGTTCTGGATGATAATCCGGCCTGCCTCGACAAACATTTCCGGCTTATCTATCAGGTCCAGCATTGCACTTTCGACGCCCCGCAAGTCTGCGTACTCTGCCAGTGGGCCCTCCGCCCAGCCTAATACGCTGTGGGTCTGTCCGGCCTGGGCGGCCATCTTCCGCACACTTTCAATCCGCTGCTTCGTTCGTTCTGCGTTTTCAATATCGAGCGGTCTTACCCTTGATAGACAATCGTAAGTTTTTATCAATACATCTCTGGGTTTTCCGACGCCATCGGCGGGATATTCAAATTCCATCCCGTAGGCGGATGCTTCCCGCCAGGGGTCGCTTATAGCGCTTGCCTGGTCGAGATTAAACGCCCTTGTAACTGCAAGCTGTGCCTCGGCCAGCACATCCCCATCGAGGTAATAATCCCTGTAAGTACGACCAATGAAATTGGCTGCCCAGGCCATAAAGATGGGGGTGACAGCGGGACGGTCATAAGAAGTGCCCTTTAGAATTGCATAAATTCGCTCTTTCGGAGTCATAAATCAGCTCGATAAACCGGTTTCAAGCCATCCCCAAGCTCGTCCCAATTTTTCGGGACTCGCTTGAGGCTGCCACTCCCTTGGGGACACCTTACGGCGCCAGCAAATTAGATGTTACAGAATACTGGATTTTCGCGCTTTGGCCGATAAGTCCTATCGCCGGGCTAAACGCTCGATTTGGAGGATTTTAAGTGATAAAGACCGAAGATTCACGCACTTTATCTAATATTTCAGCCCAACGGTACGCTCAGGGCTCTGCCTTCTGTCTTCTGTCTTCTGTCTTCTGTCTTCTGTCTTCTGTCTTCTGTCTTCTGTCTTCTGTCTTCTGTCTTCTGTCTTCTGTCTTCTGTCTTCTGTCTTCTGTCTTCTGTCCTCTGTCTTCTGTCCTCTGTCTTCTGTCTTCTGTCCTCTGTCTTCTGTCCTCTGTTCAGGTGCCCTAATCCGCCAGTGACCGGATCATCTATGGCGTTATCGCCCGGTCGTAGATGCGAACGTCATCGATCAGGCCGTAGAAGAAACCGGCAAGTTCAAGGGTTCTGCCGGCACCAACGTACAGACCGCTGTGTGAACCTACACCACGCACAACATTGGCAGTTTCGGGGGCAAGTGTAAAGCTCCAGATATCGCCTTTAAGCACCTTAGCAGCCCTGCCGACGCCAACAACCTCGTCTATTCGCCAGTAGTAAGTCGTGCCCGGAGCAAGACCGCCCGGATAAGGAAATCCAGGAAGACCGACGGTAAAAGACGTCTCGGTCTGGTTGCTTCGGAACGTGCCGCCGGTGCCGTCATTCACATCGTCAAAATTGTCACCGAAGTACACATTGTGTAAAACCGCATAAGCTCCCACTGACCACTCAAGGCTCACCCATGTATCCCGATGTATGGCACCGTCAGCCGGGTCGGGGTTATAGGCAGTATCGGTCGGAACCGTAAAGCTCCAGAGGTCGCCTTTCCACGGACTATTCGGGTCCAGATCATTGACCTCATCAACCCGCCAGTAGTAAGTCACCCCTCGAACAAGACCCTGCGGAAAAGCAGATTCAGGAGAACCAACAGCAAAAGACGTCTCGGTCTGGCTGTCTCGGAACGTGCCGCCCGTGCCGTCGTTGACATCGTCAAAATTCTCGCCGAAATATACATCGTGTGAAACCGCACCGGCTCCCATCCTCCAGCTAAGGGTTGCCCATGTCTCCGGATGTGCGGCACCATCAGCCGGCTTGGGCTTATAGGCCTTATAAGGAGGTGCCGGAATATCAACTGTCCAAGATTCTATGGTGGTGAAAGGAGAATTTAGTGTTCCCTGCCAAGTATTAAATATTACCTCTGTCTCTGTTACGGTAACATCCATAAAAGTCTGCCAAGGCTCCGTGGATGTGGGATTTCCTGCATTTCCCACATCGACCTGCCAGGTAAACGTGGCCCAGTCGCCATCAACCTGTTTTGCATAATAATGGTGAGTATGGCAGCAGAAATACGCTATCACCTGTTCATCATTTAACAATTTCCAAAATCTATCTCTGTGAGCAGGGTATTGGTCCAGACTATCACCCACATGACGATATTCTGGATAGGCCGGTTCGTGACCAAAGATGAAGATAACCGGCTTGGTATTAGCCTCTAAATCGGCTACAAGCCAATAATAAAGTTCATCCACTATATCTCCGCCCTTCACTGTATCGCTAACGCCATCATAGTATTGATTTAGTGCAACAAAATGCGCATTGCCATAGTCCCATGAGTATGTGGTTGTTTCGCAGCCTGCCGGGCCTTCGTTAACAATGTATGGAAGGCTGTAATAGGCATTGCGTATCCACTCCATAAACGCCGGTTCATCGAGTTCATGATTTCCTACTACCGGATACCAGACAACATCCTCACCAAATTGTAGTTTTAGAGAGGCATCGGTAAATTGGGGAGGCTCGAAGTCACCTGGCATAATATGGAAAACACCTTCATCGATTATGTTCCTGCTCATTTCGTCCAACAGCCATTCCCAACGAGGAATGTTTTCCGGTTGAACCGGCCTGTGATCACAGTATACTGTAAATCTAAAAGTCTCTGCACCGGCTAAGTTGCCAACAATACTCGCCAACAACACAATCAGTAAAACTTTCTTCCAGTAGTCTGCTCTTAACATTTCTATGCTTTCCTTTCCGCTCCGTAGGGAGCTAACGCGCGAGCGTCTCGATTTCCGCTGCGCTCAGTGCCACATCGTAGATGCGAACGTTATGAATCAGGCCGGAGAAGCAGGTTCCAGGTTGCATAGCTTTGACGGTGCCGGCGCAATGGCGCTTTACGCAGGCAGGTAGATACGGCATTTTTGGCATTTCTTGACGGAAATTGGCTTTGATTGGCTTTGAATTGGGTTTGTTTTGGCTTTGTTTTTTCATAGCCCCTATCCGCATTTTTCTTCATATTCCTTTGTAAATACACACTTTGCATCAATTTTACCCTTTGGCAAATTGGGTTTGATTGGGTTTGAATTGGCTTTGAATTGGGTTTGTTTTCACCAAGTGTCCAATCGCTTTTTCTTTCATAATTCATTATTACTAATGGCCTTACGTTCACTTGACTTTTTTGAAAATTGGCTTTGTTTTGCATAAAAGTAGTCAAAACTTCGTAGTTTTTCCGCTATTTCGGCCTGATATGACAAAAAATCCCTGTTTTCCGGCGTTTTGCGAAACGATGGCAATTTGGGTAACCTCCTGATGTCTGTTATCTGAAGTCTGAAGTCTGATGTCTGTTGTCTACGAACAACGAACTATGAACTATGAACTATGAACAACGAACTATGAACCATCCATAGTTAACTACATATTATACCACATTTATTATTAGAAATCAAGTGAAATCAAAGAATTGGAAAACCAGGCGCCAAGAGACATCTGACAGAAAATCCTGAGCCGGTCTAACACAAGGCGCTCTCAATCTTAAGCGCCCTATTTTGTGCCAACGCCCCGATTTCCTCTGGGATCATTGCTCTGTCGGATTAGCGTACTACTACTTGAATGGAAAAGGTTTTCAGAGGTTCCACACCTTCTTCCCAGGGTCTATGATAGACGAGTTGAAGAGTCATCTGGCCTGCACTTATGGCCTTGAATCGAAAGATTTCCCAGCCACCCGCACCTACAAGCGGCGGCTCACCTGTCTCAGATGGCTTGAACTCTGCCTCGCCCATTTGCTCCAGATAAGACTCTTGGTTTTCGGCCTGTTCCCACCGATACCCGGTAGTGGGATTTGATTCGAGCGTAACGACAAGAATCTGGCCTTGCTCAAGCTCAACTTGGCTGCCGGCATCGTTCGCATCTACATCCACTTCCATCGTCAAATGCTCGGCAAGGATGATCAGGTCATAGATATCTACGATACCGTCTCCGAAAGGTGGCGGGGCAATATCACACATCGGCTCATCTGTACCCCAGTGGTCAACCATGATGCAGATATCTGCACAGTCGACTACTCCGTCCCCGTTAAAGTCAACGACAAGAGAAATCGGTGGGTTATATTCTTCCACTGTTGAAGTAGGCGTCCAAGGCCAACATTGCACCGACCCCCCAATGGCGTAAATCTTCCCGTTCACCGCGCTGGTGGAGTGCAGAGACCTTGCCGTTGGCATGTCGGCTTTCCTCGTCCATGTGTCCGTCGCCGGGTCGTATTCTTCCACGGTGGAAAAGACAACTGTCATACCAGTTGCACCCCCAATGGCATATATCTTCCTGTCCACCACGCTGGTGGAGAGGACTTTCCTTCCAGTCGGCATATTGGCCTTCCTTGTCCAGGTATCCATCGCCGGATCGTATTCTTCCACGATCGAAATACCGGCTCCGACAACGTCACCTATTACACCTCCAATTACATATATCTTCCCGTCCACCACGCTGGCGGCAGCCATGGACCTTGCGGTTGGTATATCGGCCTTCGTCGTCCACGTGTCCGTCGCCGGGTCGTACACTTCCACGCTCGAAGGCCAACCTCCCCCAGGAGCTGTGACACCACCGATGGCATATATCTTCCCATCCACCACACAGGTGGAAAGGAAGGTCCTTTCGGTTGGCATGTCGGACTTTCGCGTCCAGGTGTCCGTCGCCGGGTCGTATTCTTCCACAGTGGGAATTGATGCCTGCGCACTCGGTTCACCGCCGATGACATAAATCTTGCCATTTACCACACCGGCGGCATGTCCACTTCTTGCGGTGGGCATGTCGGCTTTCTTCGTCCATGTGTCCGTCGCCGGGTCATACTCTTCCACGGGCGAAAGATAGGCTCCGTACGGGGTTTTTCCACCACCGATGGCATAAATCTTGCCGTCCACTACGCTGGTGGAAAGACCAAACCTTGCGGTGGGCATATCAGTCTTCCTCGTCCAGGTATCCTCTGCCGCCAGATTCACATAAGCCGGACTCAATATCAAAATCAATACGAATGAAATTGTCTTTTTCATCTTATCATCCTTTCAAAAATTGTTAATATTTCGCTGTGCACAGCTTTAGCTATGGGCTTACAGCCCGGTCGTAGATGCGGACGTCATCAATCAGGCCGGAGAAGAAACTGCCTGCATCGAGATTCTTTCCAGCACCAATGTACAGGCCACCTTCCGAACTTTCTAAACCGGTCTGGGTGTCTTCAGCCACGGCGACGCCGTCAACGTATAGGATTCGCTGGGAACCATCCCACACAAAGCCAACGCGGTGCCAGTTGCCATCGGTGATTATGAATTCTGATATTAGTGGCTGCGGGGCAGTCCGACCACCACCAGGACGTAATAAGCTGGTCCTAAGTTTCCCTTCGGATGGATCGGCCAAAAGCCAATTCGTACCGCCTGTTTGAGAGATGATGACCTGGCCTGGAGTGGTGCCTTTAATCCAGGCAAAAACGCTGAACACCGCATCTGCCGGGTCAAGGATAAAGGGCGTGCTGACATAATCATCAATGCCGTCGAGCTGAAGTGCGCCATCTACATGACCACCGGTAGGCTGCCAGACGGCATCACCAAACACAACTGCATCGTTCACAGCAACACTGTCGTAGGCTATGTCGCCTTCTGTCTCGTCCAGCTTCCAGTACGCCACAGCGCCAGGATATGTCAGCAAATACTCAGCAAGTACGATCAGGTCCTGGACATCGACGATGCCATCTCCGAAAGGTCTTGGGCCGATATCATACAATGGCTCATCTGTGCGCCAGTGGTCGATCATCATGCACATGTCTGCACAGTCGACAATTCCGTCGCCGTTGAAGTCAACGACGAGAGGATTTGGGTCATATTCTTCTACCGTTACACACATTGGGCCAAGCCATGTACCCATATACCCCCCAACGGCGTAGATCTTCCCATCCACCACGCTGGTGCGAACCCCACATCTTCCGGTGGGCATGTCGGGTGCTGTTGTCCAGGTATCCGTCGCGGGGTCATAGACTTCCACGGTGGCTAAACCCGGGTAGGGGGAGCTGCCTGGATGACCCCCGATGGCATAGATCTTCCCATTCACCACGCTGGTAGAAAGTCCACATCTTCTGGTGGGCATATCGGCCTTCTGGATCCAGGTGTCCGTCACCGGGTCATACTCGTGGACCTTCCCAAGGCCCCCATAGCCCCCAAACGCATAGATCTTCCCATCCACCACGCTGGTGAAACCGGCTCCTATTCGCGCTGGTATGTCGCCCTTCTGGGTCCAGGAGTCCGTGGCCGGCTCATACACTTCCACCGCTAGAATCGCCGTACCCCCAGAAGGGACGGAAGACGAGCCGCCAATGACGTAGATCCTGCCATCCAGCACGTTGGCGGAATGCCACCCTCTTGCAGTGGGCATCTCAGATTTCCTCGTCCAGGTGTCGGTCGCCGGGTCGTATTCTTCCACCGTCGAAAAAGTCTCTGCCCACGAATATGATCCTGAAGGGGATGCGCCGCCGCCGATGGCATAGATCTTCCCATCCACCACGCTGGTCGATAAGCCCTGTCTTGCGGTGGGCATATCAGACTTCGTGGTCCAAGTGTCCGTCGCCGGGTCGTATTCTTCCACGGTACGCAACGCCTGATAAACAGGTCCAGCACCCCCGATGGCATAGATCTTCCCGTCCACCACGCAGGTGGACAACTCCCATCTTCCCGTGGGCATGTCGGATTTCGTTGTCCAGATGCCCTCTGCTGCCAAACTCACGGAAGCCAGGCCCAATGCCAAAACCAATACGAGTGAAATTGTCTTTTTCATTTTACCGTCCTTTTAAAAATTGTTAATATTTCAGGCCGCCCCCGCGTCTTCTTGTCCCGCTGCCCCGACTTGCGTCGGGAGACGCAGGGGCAGGCGAAGACAAGTGCAGGGGCACCTTTACCGGCCACGGGCCATCCCCAAGCTGCGCCCTTCGGCTTCGCTCAGGGCAGGCTTGAGGCTGCCACCCGCCGCTTGTTTTGACGAAATTGTCCTAATTGAGCACCATTCCGACTTGTCCTCCGAAAAGCTTATTATTGATCTTTGTAAAACAAATGAAACTTATAAATTCACAGAAAACAACTCAGAACACCCCCAAAACAAGTTTGAGGGTGCCACCCTGGGTTCCATTAATAACGCAAAGCTCAATAGATGTAAGCATTATAACATCTCCTCAGTCCTTTTCAAGAGAAAAACCGTCAAAAATAGCATGAAATACCCGGATTGGCCTTCCAGGCAGAATTTATCTTTTACAAATTAGAGAAATGAGCTTGAGACTGCTGCTGATTCTGATAAAATGCTGAGTCCGTGAAAATTATGGGCGACTCGTACTTCGCAGCGACCCGTCCTCCGCAGTAGCTTTGCTACGGAGGGCCTAAGCGCTGCTTCGCAGAGTAGTAGTTGCCTGTCAGTATTGCAGGCCAAATAAAGGATCCGTTAATAGCCAAATATATGGAGGATTATAATTATGGTAAGAGTCGGCATTATGGGATTCGGGTTTATGGGACAGATGCACTACAAGTGCTGGAAGGCCATCAAAGGCGCCCAAGTTGTGGCGGTATGCGACATAAATCAGAACATAGAGGAAGATACAAAAAAGGCAGTGGGAAATATCGGAGACACGGACGAGGCGATTGATTTTGGCAGCTTTGAGCTATACACGGATTTCGACAAGATGCTCAAGGACGCCAAACTGGATGCGGTCTCGATCACGCTGCCAACTTATCTGCACCCGGACTATTCGATAAAGGCGCTCGCTGCCGGAGTTAATGTCATGTGCGAGAAACCGATGGCACTGAATGTCGAAGGCTGCGACCGGATGATAGCAGAGGCGAAGCGCAGCGGAAAAGTTTTGCAAATCGGACACTGCGTTCGATTTTGGCCGGAATACGCCAAAACTAAACAGCTAATCGATAGCGGCAAGTACGGCAAAGTCATTGCAGCGACGTTCCAACGCTTGAGCGCGACTCCAACGTGGGCAATAGACAATTGGATTATGGATGAAAAACGCAGCGGAGGAGCAGCCCTGGACCTGCACATTCACGACACGGATTATGTGCAGTATCTCTTCGGGATACCGCGTGCGGTTTGCAGCTCCGGGGCAAAAGGTCCAGGCGGAAACCTGGCACACATAGTTACACAGTATTTTTATGACGATAACAAAGCGGTGACCGCAGAGGGCGGCTGGGCGATGATGCCGGCGTTCGAGTTTGAGATGAGTTTTAACATTGTGATGGAAAAAGCAACGATTCTTTACGACCTGACGCGGGAGCCGATGTTTAAGGTTTGCCCGGCCAAGGGAGATGCGTTTACGCCGGAGGTAGAAGAAGGGGACGGCTGGCTCCTGCAGATAGCCCATTTTGCAAAGGTGATTAGCGGAGAGAAAGCCGAGGCTGTGACGACGCTGGAGCAGTCGCGGGATTCGGTTAAAATCGTCGAGGCCGAAAAGGAGTCGGCGAAAAAGATGGAAAAGGTTTCACTTAGCTAAACATAAAACAAAAAGGTTTTGATTGGAGAATGGCACAATGAAATGTAAAGATTGGCCGGTTGGGATTTGTAGTTGGTCGCTGCAGACGGATGTCGCGGGTGTGGCCGAAGCGATGAACAAAATTGGGATTGAGCATGTGCATCTGGGGGTCAGAGCTGCGTTAGAGGAAAAAGGAGACGATTTCTTAGCCGCAGTCCAGAAGCAAAACTGGACGGTAAGCAGCACAATGATAGATTTCCCGCAGGAAGATTATTCGACGCTGGAGAGCATAAAAGTAACCGGCGGCATCGCACCGGACGAGCACTGGGAGCGGAGCCGCGAACTGTTTATAGGAGCGGTTGGGGTGACAGTCAAGCTGGGGGTGAGGTACATCGCGATGCACGCCGGGTTTGTCGATGAAAGTGATGCGGCATACGCCAAGAAATTTTACGACCGGACCAGATGTCTGGCCGATGCAGCAGGCGAGAAGGATGTTATGCTGCTGCTGGAGACCGGTCAGGAGACGGCCGAAGAGCTGCGGCACTTCCTTGAAGAATTGAATCATCCGGCGATAGGAGTCAATTTTGACCCTGCTAATATGATTCTTTACGACAAGGGCGTCCCGACAGAAGCTATACGGGTGCTGGCGCCGTGGGTGAAGCACATCCACATTAAGGATGCAATTCGGACGAAGCAGCCCGGCACATGGGGCCTGGAGGTCCCCTGGGGCGACGGCGAAGTGGGAACCGAGGCGTTTTTGAATGTGCTCAAAGAAATCGGCTTTGATGGAGTTCTGGCGATTGAGCGTGAAGCAGGAGACGACAGGTTCGCAGATATCAAGCTGGCCGCGGAGCGCCTCAGTAGTTTTGGCCAATGAGACCCGTTGGAAGCTCAGATTCCGGCGGCACAAATGTGAACTTTAGTTAAGGAGAACGAAATGGAATGGAAACTTTACCTCGCTCTGAGCTTTGCGATGTTTATGGAGTATGCGATCTGGGGCGCCTGGATGCCCGTACTGGCCGCACGACTTCTGGGACCGCTAAAAATGAGCGGCAAGCAGACCGGCTGGATTTACGCCACGCTCCCGCTGGCGTGTATCGTCGCCCCCCTCATCAGCGGACAGCTCGCAGACCAGTATGTGAACACTGAGACCATTCTCGTCGTCGCTCACTTGATCGGCGCAGTTCTAATGTTCGTTGCTGCGCGCAAAACAACTTTCAAAGGCCTCTTTGTGGTCATGCTCGGCTATTGCCTCTGCTACGCCGCCACACTGCCGCTTGTTAATTCCCTGATGTTCAGCCATTTGGCCAAAAACAACCTCGACTCCGGCGTCCACTCGAAGTGGATCTTCTTCTGGGCCCCTGCCGCCTGGGCGCTCATCGGCTACTTCCTCACTGGTTGGCGATGGAAATTCAAAACCGGAGACAAGGGCCGCGACTGCCTCTACCTCGCCGCGATCCTTTCGGTAATAATGGCTGTCGGATGCTTCTTCTTGCCTGATACGCCACCGGCAAAAGCCGGCACCGCCCCAATACTCCAGGCCATGAGTATGCTCGAAAACAACAACTTCCTTATCTTTATTGTCGTCTCAATGGTCTTCTTCGGCCTTATGCAATTCTATTTTCTCGGCACTGCTCAATTTATGCAGGATATGGGAATACCGAGCAAAAACGTCCCCGCATCAATGGCCGTCGCACAGGGCGTACAGGCAATTGCCACCGTCGTACTCATGACCTTATTGCGCGAAAGACTCGGAACAAAATGGACCTTGATCGTGGGCGCAACGTTCTGGCTTCTGTTGTACATAGTCTACATACAGGAAAAGCCACGATGGCTGATTGTTGTTTCCCAATCGTTCCACGGCCTGGCATACGTACTCTTTGTCATCGTCGGCCAGATATTTGCAGACACCCTGGCGTCAGATGAAACACGAGCTTCTATGCAGTCCCTGCTTTTTGCCGCCACTACAGGCGTCGGCCTGTTCCTGGGAACCCAATTCGCCGGTTTCATAATGGACAAGTTCAGAAAAGAAGAGAAGTTCCAGTGGCGCCAGATTTTCATGGTGCCGGGCGCGATAGCACTCGTGTGCATTTTGGTGTTTGTATTTTTCTTAAAAGGTTAAGCGGGGAGAAACGTAAGGCTGGGATTTATAAAGTGTTGTGATTAAGGATTGCCGACGGCAGAGGAAAGTTTTTATGCTCAAAATTCCTCAGCAGCAGGCTGACTTCGCCTATTATCCCAGAATCCCTGCGGGCCAAGTATGCTGCCGTTTTGCTTAACTCAGGATGTTTCAGATCTACATCCCCTAACGCGGCCCGCCCCCATGTTTACGTCTTCTGACAAGACAACTTCCAATGAACCGCCAAGTGTACAGTGGTATCCGGACAAGTATCGAGAATCAGATGGATTGTTTTCCGTCAGCAAGAGTGGCACAGTTTGATGCTTTTGGTAACGAGAATGTTTCAAGCAGTTTTCAAGGGGCAGGAAACTGCTTGAAATCGCCGATTTTAGTTCCACAATCAGTCCCGGGGGCCGGAAAAAGAGTTGAGCAATGGCAATAATTTGCTCTTTTTTACCTTGATTTGCGGCGTGAAAAGAGTATAATCATCGTAGCGGCCCTGGTAGCTCCCAAGGTGCTGAAAGGAGAAGGGTATGCAATTCCTTTTAGCTGGGTTTCTACAGGTCTTACAGCGGTATCACTTGGCATAAGGTACGCCATAAATACCCGCAAGACATAGAAACATTGGTTCTTACAGGTGAACATTATCATATTAGCAAGAAGCTATTTCACTTTTTGGTTAACTTGGCGAAAACTTGTACCGATATTACATTTGAAATCCGGGGAGATTGTACCGGCTTAAACGGGACAGCTAAAATGAGGATTGAAAATCTATCGGACGTTCTTCTTCTCGTTGTTTCGCCTAAAGATGCGAAAGGAGATATCCAATGAAAAAATTACTGAATATTTCGCTTCTCTTGCTGGTGCTTGGTTTGTCCGGTCCCTTCGGTTGCAAGAGCATCCCCGGTTCTCGTGAGACTGAGCCGGAAGAAGCAGACCTCATGGAAAAGCTTTTTAGGGACGAAGGGCTTTATGAGGACCAGTATCACCGACCCACAACTGCCGCTCCAGTAGAAGAAGCGCCTGCTTTTGTCGAGCCAGAGCCGACGGCTATAAGTCGGCCCACTCCGCATATAATCTCAAGGATTTATCCGTGCGCAGAATGTGGGACTATTCAGCTGGACAAGATCATGCCAAAGGAAGTTGAGTTAAACCAGCCGTTCGATTACTCTATCAACGTCACAAATCTAACAAACATGATGCTGACCGATGTTGTGATAACCGAAAACCTTCCAGACAATTTCCAATTCACGGGCGCCATTCCAACAGCGCAAAAAAACGCGAACAATCTCAGGTGGGAAATGTATTCGCTTGAGCCAAAAGCCAGCAGGCAAATCATAATTTCCGGCATTGCTATCGACACCGGCCATCTAAAACATTACACAACCGCTATGGCCAACGCCGTTCCAGCCTGTACAAGCGTGGAAGTTGTCCAGCCCAAGCTGGAGCTGACGATGACTGCGCCGGCCAAGGTTTTGTCATGCGACCCGATTCCAATAATATTTGTGGTGTCCAACTCAGGAACAGGGTCCATCCGCGACGTCAAAATCGTAGATGCCCTTCCTGCAGGGCTACGGGCGACTGACGGCACGAGTGAACTTGTATTTGATGCAGGAACCTTGACGACAGGTCAGTCGCGGCAATTCTTGGTCAAGCTCCAGCCCGCCATAATCGGCAGATATGTTAATAGGGCCGTGGCCAGCTCGGCCACCGGTCTAAAAGCAAGCTCGGCGGCAGCCACAATGATTGTGGGCCAACCTGTGCTGACAATCAAGAGTACCGGCTCTGAACGTTGGTACCTCGGTCGAGTAGCTACCTATGAAATAACGGTCACCAATAAGGGAGACCTACCGGCGAAAAATACCGTTATAGAAAATGTCATTCCCGCGGGAGTAACTTTGGTAGAGGCAACTGCGGAAGGAAGGCTTTCCGGATCAACGTTAACATGGGAGCTGGGTATTCTTGCACCTAACGCTTCGAAAACAGTAAGTGTATCCTGCATACCAATAAAAGAAGGTCTGCTGACGAATATCGCAACTGCAACTGCCTACTGTGCAGAGCCTGCGACTGTTTCGGCGAAGATCTCAGCCGCCGGAATACCCGGGGTACTGCTGGAAGTCATTGACATCGAGGACCCGGTCATCATAGGCGGCCTCGTGACATACGTGATTACGGTAACAAATCAGGGCTCAGCACATAGCACAAACATCCGTATTGCCTGCGTTCTGGAAGATAACGTTCGATACGTTTCGTCAGCCGGCACAAGTCCCGGCCAGATAAAGGGCAACACGGTGAGATTTGCTCCGTTAGGCATTCTTCCGCCGAAGGCCAAGGCGACCTGGCGCGTGGTTGCCACAGCCGTAGAGCCGGGAGATGTACGCTGTAAAGTCACTTTGAATTCCGATCAGCTTACTCGTCCTGTTGAAGAAACCGAAGCTACATATCTGTACGAGTAGTTATGGTGGTAAAATACAGCACCACGGCGGTGTTTGCGTCGTAGTGCCCTGCTGAAAATCCATACTGCTTCTATAGCCGATTACGATGCTCATACTCTCGAGTTCTGGCACGCTCGTCTTTATCATTTTTATCCGGGCGGTTCCCATCGGCGCTACCCGCCTGCGCGGGCGCAGGCTTTGCGGAGACAAGCTCATCTCCGTGAAAGCAGAGCTAAGCTTTCAGGAAATGGAAAATGAGAATGGCTTGAAGGAAAAGTCTTGCCTTATTCTGCCGCAAAAGTTAGAATTTTACAAACGGTAGCTGTCGGCAAGGCAGATATTATGTGGGGACCCTGAGAGGTCACAAAATGGGGACCCCTTTGTATTGGAGCTAAAACAAAAATGCAAATTCAGCTTGAGTTCCAAACCTTAATCGACCTTTTTAATAAGTCCCTCAGCAGGGTCAAACCGTTAGATAAGGAATGCCTGGAAATCATCAGAACAGAACGAGAAGAAAAGCTCACCTTCGAACAGTTAAAAAAAAGGGCACAAGACTTTGCGTTATGGCTTATTCGAGCCAGAGACATCAGGATAAAAGACAAAGTGGCGATATTGGGCAAAAACCGCGCGGACTGGGACGTAGCCCTTTGGGGGGTTGTGCTTGCAGGTGCGGTGCCGGTATTGATTGACCCGGAGAGGCCGGTTGAAGGGGTAAAAAATCATGTGTCTCATACCAACGCCCGCCTGATTGTTATGGCTGACGATTATCAGGATGCAAATTCCCGACAGGAGCTGAAAGAATGGACCTCCGGCCGGGACCTGGGCCTGATTGAGATGACTTCGTATGAAAAAATCAGTTCAGATAATATTGAAACAAGCACATTGCTAAGTGAGATTCGCACAAAGATTAAAGCTGGTGACACAGCGGTAATCCTGTGCACTTCCGGCACCACCGGGAACCCGCGAGAAGTTGAGCTGACCGGCGCCAATCTGATTGCCAATCTTAAGGGTACTGTGGAGAAAATCAGAATAACCCACGAGGACGTACTCGGACACATCCTTCCACCCCATCACTCTTTTGGCCTGACCGTTGGTAAGCTGCTGCCTTTTTGGGCTGGAGCAACCAATGTTTACACTAACAGATACCGCCGGATTTCCGAGCTTACCAGGGACAAAAGCGTAACTATTTTCATTGCAGTACCTGCTCTTTATACGGTTCTGGCTAAAAAGATTGAAGAAAACCTCGCCACGCTGAAAAAGGCAAAACCATTCGTCAAACTGCTTGACCGCTACCTGCCGAAATTAGTTGGAAAAAGAATCAGAAAAAAACAGGGCTGGGACAAACTTCGATTTTTCTTATCAGGATCGGCACCGATGCCAAAGTGGGTGCTGGATGTGTTCTGGAGACGGGGTTTGAAACTATACGAGGGCTATGGTACCACAGAAAACTCGCCTGTTTACGGGTATAACGACGACCCCCAAAAATTGGGCTCCGTTGGTAAACCCATTTCCACGCTGCTGGCCAAGACTGTCAATGAAAAAAACGAAACTCTCCAGCCGGGCGAAAAGGGCGAAATTGTCCTCGGCGGCCCATGCATTATGAAGGGCTACTACAAAAACCCCGAAGCCACTCAAGCTGTCATCGATACAAACGACGACGGCATCCGCTGGCTGCATACAGGCGATTTGGGCTACCTGGACGAAGATGGAAATCTTTTCATTACCGGCCGAAAGAAATATGTGATAGTGCTGCCCGGCGGCAAAAACGTTAACCCCGAACTCGTCGAATCGGCGCTTTCCGAGGCTCAGTATGTAAAAGACATATTGGTGGTTCCCGGTTTCCAGATAGATTCAACCGGCGTAGCAGAAGAAACTGTCAAGGCAATTGTCCACCCGGCCTGGGACGTAATAGAGACCCATGCCAATCTTTCCTACTCTGATTTGGTAAAACAACCACAAGTGCTCAAATCCCTCGTTTGGCAAAACATCAATGAATGTCAACAAAAGAGCCAGCAGTTGTCTTATTTTGAAAAGGTATCGTCGCATCATCTTGAAATAAAAATAGACGAGTTTCAAAAAACCTCAACCGGAAAGATTAAACGAGAAGTTTATATTAAGGTATGACAAGGCAGCACCATAGATTCGGCACTTTGAAGAAATAGACCCGGATTTCCTAAGTAAAGTAGTGCAATGAAATGTGGATTTGATAGTATCAAGCTTGACTCGCGGGGAAATGTCGGATTGTTCCCGGATTTTCCTTGAATTAAAGTTTTTTAGGTGTTTGAATTGTAGCAGTGCAAAAGTGAAATTCCCTATCAATTTGTCTCTTTTAGGAGGATCTACGATGCAAGGTTCTTACTCCCGCCGGAAGTTCTTAAAGACCGCTGCGGCCGGCAGCGCCGCCTTAGCTATGTCTGCCACAAGTTACTCCCGCGTCATCGGCTCCAACGACCGGATATCGATCGGCATCATTGGCTGCGGTGGCCGTGGGGTCGGCGCCCATATGCCCGGCGTGCACGAACACGCCAAAAGCCAGAACATCGAAATCACGGCTGTGGCCGACCCGTGGCGGCTTCGTCAAGAAGCCGCCTCTGCCCAGGTGAAGGAATGGTACGGCCGCAATGCGCGGAAGTTCTCATCGTACCGCGACCTGCTGGCCCTAGAGGACGTGGATGCCGTTATGATCGCCTCGTGCGACCACCAGCACACCACGCACCTCAAAGCGGCCGCCAGAGCAGGCAAGGACGCCTACTGCGAAAAGCCGCTGGCAATGAGACTCAATAGACTCCGGGACGCCTATGACGCCGTCAAGAAGGCCAAAGCGGTCGTCCAGATAGGCACGCAGTTGCGGAGCCTTCCCAGCTTTACCGGGTGCCGGAAACTCTACAAAACGGGCATCCTCGGCACAGTGGGCCGAATCGAGCAGTGCCGCAACAACGAGCAGCCCTACTGGTATCAATATGTCAAGGACGTCAAAGCCGAGGACGTGGACTGGAAGGAATTCCTGATGGACCGTCCCTATCGCCCGTTTGATCCGGTGCTGTACTCGGGCTGGTATGGTTACCGGGAGTTCTCACCAGGGCCGGTGATGGGCTATGGCAGCCACTTCATCGACCTGGTGCACTACATCACCGGTGCGAAGTTCCCCACGAGCAGCGTCTGTTTGGGCGGCACGTTCACATGGAAAGATGAGCGCAAGTTCACCTGCCCCGACCACGTTGCGGCCCTGTGGATTTACCCTGAGGGATTTATGGTCAGTTACTCTACGTACTGCGGCAACGGCAGCGGAAACAGCTTCAAAATCTTCGGCGACCAGGGCGTACTCGATATGGTCAAGTGGACTGAGCCGGTCCTGACGGCCGAGGGCGGAAGCAAGAGGATGGGTCGGATACGTGGCAGGAATCCCGTAGAGGACGTACCGCGGCCGGACCACTTCCTCGATTGGCTTCAATGCCTGCGGTCCCGCAAAACGCCCAACGCCTCCATCGACGCCGGTTACCAGCATGCGGTCGCGTGCATCATGGCGATGCAGGCGTACGACACCGGCCGCCGAACCATCTACGACGCCAAGAAACGTGAGATTCGCGAGGGATAGCGGCGAGTGCATTCGGGCGCTGTCGCTGCGACGAATACCTCCGCAACAAATGGAGAAAACGCCAATGAATTCTTTCGACCAACTCTCCCGCCGAGGCTTTCTGGGCCGGACCCTGAAGCTCGGCGCGGCAGGCCTGGCGGCCTCCTGTGCCGCAACATCATGCGCGACGAGCCCCACGGGAGCTACAACCAGCGGTCGCTGGCAGATCGGCTGTTACACGCGTCCCTGGGCCGAGCACGATTACCGCGTGGCGCTCGACGCCATCGCCGAGGCGGGCTTTAAGTATGCCGGCCTGATGACCACCAAGTCCAAGACACGGCTTGTGATTTCGGTTTCCACCACACTCGAAGAGGCCGAGCAGGTCGGCGAAGAGGTAAAGAAACGCGGCCTGGCGGTCCCGTCCGTTTGGGGCGGCGGCATCCCCGTAGCGAAGTCACTCAAGGCGGGCATCGAGGGGCTCAAGAAACTCATCGACAACTGTACCGCCTGTGATGCGAAGAACCTGCTAATGGGCGGAATCGGCAAAGAGGAGCTCCACAATGTATATTACAAAGCCATCGCCGAATGCTGCGACTACGCCGCTGAAAAAGGCATCGGCATCAGTGTCAAACCGCACGGCGGCCTAAATGCCACCGGGCCCCAGTGTCGCAAGACCATTGAGATGGTCGGCCACAGGAACTTCCGCATCTGGTACGACCCGGGGAACATTTTTTACTACTCGAACGGCGAACTCGACCCGGTCATCGACGCCGCCACCGTCGATGGGCTCGTGGTCGGGATGTGTATCAAAGATTACAAGCATCCCAAGAATGTCTCATTGACGCCGGGGACGGGCCAGGTAAACTTCCCGGCGGTCCTTGCGCGGCTCAAGAAAGGCGGCTTTACTCACGGCCCGCTGGTCGTAGAATGCCTTGAGCCCGGAGACCTGACGCAAACGCTTGCCGAGGCCAAGAAGGTCCGAAGCTTTCTGGAGGAAATCACCGGGCAGAAGGGTCGGACTTTGCAGGAGTCGCCTGTTGCCACAGCCGGCTAACCTGGCCGCAGGGGTCACGGTCACCGACATCACGCCGCCCGGCGGTTTACTGCATGAGTGGATACTTTCGCAAGCGGCTGAGCACCGGCACGCCGAACGATCTTCGCGAGGGATAGCGGTAAGGCAGCGACAGCGCTGTCGCTGCGACGAATACCTCTGAACGAATAAGGAGAAAACGCGGATGAAGTCTTTCGACCAACTTTCCCGCCGAGGCTTCCTGGGCCAGACCCTGAAGCTCGGCGCAGCAGGCTTGGCGGCTCCCTATACCGCTGCATCACGCGCGACGGCCGCCACGGCAACTGCAACCGGCGGTCCCTGGCTATTCGGCTGCTACACGCGTCCCTGGGACAAGTACGATTACCGCGTGGCGCTCGACGCCATCGCTGAGGCGGGTTTCAAATATGCCGGCCTGATGACCACCAAATCCAAGACGCGTCTTGTGATTTCGGTCTCCACCACGCTCGAAGAGGCCGAACGGGTCGGCGAAGAGGTAAAGAAACGCGGCCTGGTGCTTCCGTCCGCTTACTGCGGCGGCATCCCTGTAGCAAAGTCACTCGAGGCGGGCATCGAAGGTCTCAAAAAACTCATCGACAACTGTGCCGCCTGCGATGCGAAGAACCTGCTGATGGGCGGAGTCAGCGATGAGAAGCTCTACAAGGTACATTACAAAGCCATCGCCGAATGCTGCGACTACGCCGCTGAAAAAGGCATCGGCATCAGTGTCAAACCGCACGGCGGGCTAAATGCCACAGGGCCCCAGTGCCGCAAGACCATCGAGATGGTCGGCCACAGGAACTTCTGCATCTGGTACGACGCCGGGAACATTCTCTACTACTCGAACGGTGAACTCGACCCGGTTGCCGACGCCGCTACCGTCGACGGGCTCGTGGTCGGGATGTCCATTAAGGATTACAAGCATCCCAAGAATGTCTCAGTGACGCCTGGGACGGGCCAGGTGAACTTCCCGGCGGTCCTTGCGCGGCTCAAGAAAGGCGGCTTTACCCACGGCCCGCTGGTCGTAGAATGCCTTGAGCCCGGAGACCTGGCGCAAACGCTCTCCGAGGCCAGGAAGGCCCGGAGGTTTCTGGAGGAACTGACCGGGCAGAAGGGCCCGGCTTTGCAGGAGGCGCCTGTTGCCACAGCCGGCGACCTGACCGCAGGGGTCGCGGTCACCGACATCACGCCGCCCACCGGTTACCGCATGAGCGGATACTTTCGCGAGCGGCTGAACACCGGTACGTCGAACCCGCTCGGCGCCAAGGCTATCGTCCTTCGCCAGGGCAGCGAGCGCGCAGCGCTGGTCTTCTGCGACATCATCGGCCTGTCGCTCGACGTCTCGTCGCGTGCCCGCAGGCAGGTGGCCGAAAAGACCGGCATCCCGGCTGCGAACATCCTCATTGCCGCCACGCACACCCACACCGGGCCGCTTTACTTCGGCGCTTTGAGGAAGCACTTCCACGACCTGGCCGTCGCCAGGCACCGCAGCGATCCGTGTGAGAAGGTCGATTACGCCTCCGAACTCGTCGCGAAACTCGTCAAGGTAATAACGCGAGCCAACGCGGCGGCAAAGCCCGTCCGGCTCGAGGCCGGAATGGCCGAGCAGCGGAACCTTTCGTTCAATAGGCGGTTCCACATGAAAAATGGAACCGTCCGCTTTAATCCCGGTGTGCTTAACCCCGACATCGTCCGCCCTGCCGGCCCAATCGACCCCGAGGTTGGGATCGTTTTTTTCCGTGAGGCCGGCGGCGGCAGCGCCGCTGCGGCGCTGGTGAACTTCGCCCTTCACCTCGACACAGTCGGCGGAACCAGGTACGCAGCCGATTATCCTTTTTACTTGGAGCAGTCGCTCCGCGAGAGGTATGGCGAGGACTTCGTTCTGCTGTTCGGCACGGGCACGTGCGGCGACATCAACCACATAGACGTCACCAAGAAACAGCGCCTCAAGACCGACTACATCGGCAAGAGGCTGGCCGAGACGGTGAACACGAAAGCGGGTCGCCTAAAGACCGTCGCCGAACCCGCCCTGGCGGTGCGAAGCGAGATCGTCCACGTGCCGGTTCAACGTTACGGGCCGCAGAAGCTTGCCTGGGCCCGTGAGAACATCAAAAAGGTCGGCACCAGGGAACTACCGTTTCTCAAACAGGTCGAGGCGTACAAGATTCTGGCAATCGAGATGCGCCGCGGCGAGACGATTGGGCTCGAAGTCCAGGTCTTTCGGCTGAGCCATGATGTTGCGGTGGTCGGCCTGCCGGGCGAGGTCTTTGTTGACCTGGGTCTGGCAATCAAACGCGCCAGCCCCTTCCCAACCACGCTGGTAATCAAACTGTGCCAGGACGCTCCCGGCTACATCCCCACGAAAAAGGCGTTCGCCGAAGGCAGTTACGAGACGGTTAACTCGCGGATTGCCCCCGGAGGCGGCGAAATGATGGTCGAAGCAGCGGTGCGACTCCTGAAGGCACTCGGACCGGCATGATCCGGGTCCTCATCCGATAGTACTAATGCATAATGGTAATACTTTCATCCCGGCACGCCGGAATTACAATTGCATATCCACTCCTGGCGGTTATAATGACCGGAAGATAATTGAAAAGCACATAAGAGCAAAAGCTCCTTGTGATTTATGCACTCGCGAAAGGAGGACTGCAAAATGTCGGAAAAACGAAAAGCTTTAGCCGCCGGAAAAAGGCGGGGGCCGATTACTCGTCGTCAGTTCATCGCCGGTGCCGGCACGGCTGCTCTGTCATTTACGGTGGTCAAACCCCGGCTTGTCCACAGCTATGCCGCCAACTCAAAGCTTGACTTGGGGATAATCGGCTGCGGCGGCCGGGGGACCTGGATCGCCGAGCTGTTTAAGCAACACGGCGGATACAATGTCGTGGCTGCGGCGGACTATTTCCAGGACAGGGTTGACAATTTAGGTAACAAATTGGGTGTCGACAACGCCCATCGTTATACCGGCCTGTCAGGTTACCGCAAACTCCTGGAAGAGGCCGACGCGGTGGCCATCGAGAGTCCACCATATTTTCACCCCAAGCAGGCTGCTGAGGCCGTAGAGGCCGGCTGTCACGTCTACATTGCCAAGCCACTGGCGGTGGACGTGCCCGGCTGTCACAGTATCGCCGACAGCGGCAAGAAAGCCACGCGCAAAAAGCTTTGTTTTCTCGTTGATTTCCAGACCCGCGCCGAACCGTTCTACCGTGAGGCGCTCAAACGTGTTCACGACGGGGCGTTGGGCCGGTTTGCATTCGGCGAGTCAACCTACCACGCCGGTGACCCTTTCCTGAGCAAGTACAAATACCTCAAAGACAACCCAGGCAATCCTGAGAACCGCTTGCGGGCCTGGGGTTTGGACCGGATAATATCCGGCGACATTATTACCGAACAGAATATCCACACCCTCGACGTAATGAGCTGGATAATGGACGAGGAACCGATTTGGGCGGTGGGGACCGGTGGGAGAACGGTTCGTCCGGCCGGCACCTGCTACGACCACTTCGCGCTGCTGTTTCAATATCCAAACGATGTCGGCATTACCTTTAGCTCCAAACAATTCGAGGGCCACGGCAGTCAACCTGACGGGATTAGAAACCGGATGTTCGGCTCCAAAGGCGTGCTTGAGACCCAATACGGCGGGCAGGTTATTATCCGAGGAGAGAATTTCTATCGTGGCGGTAAAAACCCCGGAATATACAAAGAAGGTGCTGTCGCCAACATCGCAACTTTCCATAAGAGCATTGCCGGCGGAAATTTCGACAATCCGACGGTCGCGCCGAGCGTCCGCAGCAATCTTGTGACAATCCTTGGCCGCACCGCCGCCTACCAAGGCCGCAAGGTGACCTGGAACGAGATTATCAGAAGCAGAAAGAAGCTGGACGCAAATCTTAAAGGTTTGAAGGCATAAAAAAATTGAAGGCGAAAACACCACAAGACTCAAGACTCCAGACTTAAGACTCAAGTCCTGGGTCTGCGGTCCTGGGTCTGGCGTGGCCCGCTGGGGATAGAGAAAAGTTGCCGCTATGACGCCAGATACCTGCGGACCATCTTTCCACCCAAGATATAAATGTAAAAGAAATCGGCCGCCGGCCGGATAAAAGGAAAGGACAGAATATGAAATCACACAATCGTTTGGCAACTCTGGCTGTGCTGGTTCTTGCCATGGCGCAGCTCGCTTTTGGCACGCCACTGGACGACTACGTAGCAGCGCCCGATGCGAGCTACCGCTATAGTCTTGTGAAAACCATCACACGTCCAGGCTACACGGCCTACGTTCTGGATATGACCTCGCAGTCCTGGCGCAGCGAGACCGAGGTGGACCGAACGGCGTGGCGGCATTGGCTGACAATAGTCAAACCCGACAACGCCACCGGCAATAAGGCTCTGCTCTGGATAAACGGCGGCAGTAACCGCGGCTCGGCTCCATCTTCAGCGGACGAAATGTTCGTCCGGGTGGCCTTGGGTTCAAACTCGGTAGTTGCGGACCTTCGAATGGTGCCGAACCAGCCTTTGAATTTCCCCGACGGTGGCAGGCCTCGATCTGAAGATGCGATTATCGCTTACACTTTCGATAAATATATGAGCACCGGCGACGAGATCTGGCCGCTGCTGCTGCCGATGGTCAAAAGCGCCGTGCGGGCAATGGATACGATTCACAGCCACCTCTCCGATGTTACCGGCGGCAAGCTGAACATAAATAAATTCGTCGTTTCCGGGGCGTCCAAGCGGGGCTGGACGACCTGGCTGACCGCCGCGGTCGATAAGCGGGTCATCGCGATTATCCCGGCGGTCATCGACGTGCTGAATATGGATGAGCAGATGAAACACCACTTCAGCGTGTATGGGTTTTATTCCAATGCTATAAAGGATTTCGAGGACATGAATATTTTCAAGAGGCTTGACACGCCGGAAGGTCGGGCGCTGACAAAATTTATCGACCCGTACGAGTATCGCAGCCGCTATACAATGCCCAAGTTTGTGGTAAATTCGAGCGGTGACCAGTTCTTTGTGTTGGATTCGGCCCAGTTTTATTTTCACGACCTGCCGGGCGAGAAATACCTCCGCTACGTCCCCAATACAGACCACAGCCTTAACACAGATGCCGTGACCAATCTGGCATTGTTCTACAAGTCCATCCTGACCGGCTCGCCGCGTCCGAAGTTTAGCTGGAAAGTCAGAGACGATGGTGCAATAGAGGTCAATACACAGACAGCGCCAACAGCTGTAAAATTGTGGCATGCGACGAACGAAAACCAGCGTGATTTTCGCCTCGAAACCATCGGGGCGGTCTGGGAAAGCACGGACCTCGGTGCCCACGGCAAGGGGACATATATAGCTAAGATTGCCGAGCCGAAGAAAGGCTGGACCGCCTTTTTCGTCGAGCTGACCTTCAATAGCGGAATCGACATCTCTTACAAGTTTACCACGGAGGTGCACGTAGTGCCGGACACTCTGCCCTTTGCCAAATAACAACGCCCTTGCGAACGCCGTAGACAACAAGAAGGCCATCGCGGGACTGCGGCGGTGAGAAACAGGCCTTGGAGTTGTCTCGAAATTGGCTCTGATTGGGTTTGAATTGGCTTTGTTTTCCGGGACTGCGAAAATGTCATTTCTTTCATAATCCTTTGTTAATATTGAATTTATGCTCATTTGGGCATCCGACAAATTGGGTTTGATTGGGTTTGAATTGGGTTTGAATTGGGTTTGAATTGGGTTTGAATTGGGTTTGTTTTCACCAAGTGTCCAATTGTATTTATATTCATAAGCCGTCTGTAAATAGATACTTACGTTCATTTGACTTTTTCGGAAATTGGCTTTGTTTTGCATAATTGACTCATAGGCGCAAAGACACGCTCACAGCAGGCTATGATGCGGAATAGCGACCCGTCCTCCGCAGTAGCGCAGCTACGGAGGGTGGATTCTTGTTTAAAGTTGTGGATGCTCGTAACGATACTTGCTGTAGAGGCTTGAAGCTTGTT
>JAUXAL010000038.1 GCA_030619925.1 Phycisphaerae bacterium
AGCATTATGATTATATCCGGCGTTTTTGTCACGCATATTTAACAATTTTAATCTCTCTGATCCATATTGGTATATACCGTTTTTAGCTCTACTGTTACGTTTCTATGCATCCGGATGACAATAAGCTCGTAGTCATTTGACTATGGTTCGTTTCACGACCTTTCGCTGGCCGGAGCATAAATAAGCTCATAGTCATTTGACTATAAGTCATTTCACAACCTGTCACCGGCCGAAGCATTAAAAAACTCGTAGTCATTTGACTATCCGCCTGAAAACTTTGTCGCTGCATAATGATTGCAAATTTAAGCTCCCGGATTAAGATGGAGAATATACCAATGTAACTTAGTTTTGAAGGTTGTTCACCGCGCAACAATTCGTTTGTCGGATCCCGTATGTCTGGTGCTCCCTTCTACGGAGTTTACCCTGAATTAGCCGAAGCCCCGTTCGGCAGGCTCAGCTCGGCCGTTCATGAGTTTTTAGTAATTTAAACTTGGAGTTTTTTAAAATGTCACATACGTAAAGCGCATACGCGCTTTACGTATAAGCATTTTTCCCGCGATTGATTGTTATCGAACAATGAATACAAAATATCGAATAGCGAATGTCCAGTTATGGAGCGAAAAGTGTGAGAATTTTGGATTGAGAATGCATATTTCACACTTGATTTCTAATAATAAATGTGGTATAATATACATCTAACTGTGGATGGTTCATACGTTCGTTGTTCACAGACATCAGACTTCAGATAACAGACATTAGACATCGGACATCTGACATCAGGGGGTTCCTAATGGCCATCATCTCACAGAACGCCATCAAACCCGGCTTGTTTGTCACATCAGGCCGAAATAGCGGAAAAATAGAGAGTGAGTTTAACTATAAATTATGCAAAACAAACCCAATTTCCGAAAAGCCCAAATGAATGTAAACTCATTTATAACAAAGGATTACAGAAAAAATGACGCTTTCACAGTCCAAAAAAACAAACCCAATACAAACCCAAACAAAGCCAATTTCAAACGGGGCACCTATGCTACTCTGCGTAGTAGCAACGCTACGTAGCACGAGCTCATTGACAGGACAAAGCGGATTTATTATTATGGTATCTGGTAAAATAAGAGATAATCCTCTGCGGAGGTGACTGGTGCCTGGTGGTGCCCCTGGTCTTCAAAACCAGTGTGGGGCCGAGAAGGTCCCGGGTGGGTTCGATTCCCATTCGCCTCCGCCATTTATTAAAGTGGTAGGCGAAAACAAACTATGTTATTCTACTTAGCCGATATTAAAAGTGAAGCGAAAGATAATTAAAACACTTTGTTGATAAATGTGGCTGCGATGCTGACAAGAAAAGGAAAAATCATTGTTTTCGGTCTCCTGATTCTGACTGGAGTAGTTCTATTAGCTTACGGTGTATTTTTCCATTCCGAAAACATTTTACCGCAACAAAATGAAGACTCAGCGATGCTTGTGCAGTCAGAACCGGCCCTTATTAAAGAGGTTTCAGTAGGCGGCATAAAGCGCGACGAGTCAGGCCGGCTCAAGCGAACTTACGATAAGACCCCGCCCAAAGCCTGTCCGACATGACCGGGTTAAAAGAGGACCATGGCGGCCATGGTCGAAAAAACTAAATTGAGCGTTCTTGCATCGAAACTGCTCCCCTGGCGAATGGGTGTGCAATCGGTTTTTCTGTTGGCCTGGCTCGACCCGTTGGGTTTGCGGTTGCACAATATGTGCAGCCCGGTTTTTCATTGTTATGCATGTCCCCTGTCGACATTCGCCTGCCCTATCGGTGTCCTCGCGCAATTCAGCGCACTGCATATTTTTCCGTTTGTAGCAATCGGCTTGCTAATCGCGGTTGGTGTTCTATTCGGTTCACTCATATGCGGGTGGGCTTGTCCTTTCGGTTTCCTACAGGACCTGGTCGCCAAGGTTCCAACCCCCAAGTTTGACCTGCCTAAATGGGCTGGGAATTTGCGCTATGTGGTGCTGATTGTCGCAGTGTTAGCTGTTCCCTATTTTTGGGGCGAAGAGCACTGGCTCTTTATCTGTCGCGTTTGTCCGGCAGGAGCCCTGGAAGCGGCGGTGCCTAATATGACCGGCCAGGCGATTGCAGGAGAAAAAATTGCCTGGCCGAACGCACTCAAACTGACAATCCTTGGTGTGTTTTTGATAGCTATTTTCTTTATGAAAAGACCATGGTGCAGAATGCTGTGTCCACTCGGTGCGATATTCTCACTTTTCAATCGCGTCTCGGCCTTCTTCGTACGGTTCAATGCCGACGAATGCACCGACTGCGAGCGCTGCCATAAATTGTGTGAATACGACATAGAGCCGGAAAAAAGCCCTAATGACTCACGGTGCGTCCGCTGCCTTGAATGTACCAATTGCGGCCCGAGTGCCTTGACTTTTGGCAGTATCTTCGAACACTCAAAAATAGTGACCCCACCGACAAAGGATTAATATTTAAAGTTTGCGTGTGCTAAAACGAAAAGTGAACTGATTAAATCTCTGCCTTAACCGAAATCTCAAAATTGAAAAAAATGAAAAAAGTTGCAATAAGAATTCTTGATTAAGCGTTGTAAATTAGGTAGAATAAATTAAATTCTATAGATTAAGATAAGGATTGTTCAATACCCTTACTGCCAGGCTTGCTGAAGTCTTGATGAATCCATCGCAGTCAGTATTGGGTGAAAACGAGTAATCTTGTTTATTCACAGGAGTTAGCGATGAGACGAACCTGCAGAAAAGTTGCCCGAAACGCCCCCGTTTGGCTGACAGCGATATTCTGTCTGGTAGCTCTGATAACAGATATTGGAGAGGGTCGACAGCAGACGACGCAGAGAAGATCGGATAGAGGCTACAACCCCAAGATCAAGATAGGAGAATTTCCACCCGACTTCGAGCTGCCCACACTGACGCTCAAAACCGACGAAACAGGAAAACCTATCGGAGTAATAAGCGAAAAGGACACGGTCAGATTATCCTCCTTCCGAGGCAAAAAACCAGTCTGCTTGATCATGTCCAGCTACACCTGACCCCCCTTCACGTCCCGGGCCAGGGACATTGAGAGATTGTACGCGTCGTACAAAGACCAAATTGAGTTCTTAATCGTTTATGTCCGCGAAGCTCACCCTGAGAAGTTGAGACAGGGCAATGAAACAGGTATCGTTGGCAGACCAAAAATCCTCGATGAGCGGATTATCCTGGCAACCGCATGTGTCACTAAGTATAGATTTACCATACCGATGGTTATCGACGGAATGGACGGCAAGGTCAATAACGACTATAAAGCCGCTCCTGTCCGCGTCACCGTCACTGATATTGACGGCAAGGTTGCCTTTTACGCCGGACCAGGACCATTTGATTTCAAACTTCCCCCGGTGGAGAGAACCCTGAAGAAGCTTATCGCTAACGCCGGCCGTATGCCGCCGCCACCGGTACCACAATGGGGTCAGCCGGTCAACGGTCTACGCTGCGGGCTCAGCCTTGACCCGGAACAGCTGGCCATCGGCCAAGAGGTCCTCATCCGGTTGAGATTTGAGAACACCACCGACAAACCCGTTAACTTCTATTACAAGCCCACCGAGGCCATCAAACACCTTGCTATCAATGGTGCCAATGGACAACAATTAAAGGTAGAAGCCTCCAGCACAGCCGGTCGGTCGCGTTTCAGACGGCGCAGCAGCCCAGTCCAAAGAATCGCACCCGGACAGGCTTTTGAAACTGAAGTCGAAGGTAAAATCGTTGCCGCTTCCGACCAGGAGACATTTGCTGTCGGACAGTTCAACGTTGTGTACCACATCGAAGCCGACAACGAGACGCTGGCTCAAATCCAACCGGCTCCCACGCAGCCGGTCTGGACCGGAAAGCTCAGTTCCGGCACGTGCACCATCGATTTAGACCTGCCCCGCCAGGCAGGGTGCATTGATTGCCACGGCGATGCAGATTACCACCACAAGGAAACTTGGGACTGCGCAATCTGTCATGTAGGAGAAGTTGATAGTGACAACTTCGGTGTCAAGACCGAGTCGTGTGCTCAATGCCATCCTCGTGATGGTGTGTATGGTCGCAGACAAATCCTTGGGCCGGGTGGAGAATTTGATATGGCTTCCAAGCACATTTCCGGCACAATCGAGGACAAAGACTGCCTGTTATGTCATGACAATAAGCAACATCGCAACGGTGTCGTGAGTCTGATCGACCCGGATTCTGGTGGAACCGAGCCCTGGACAGGTACAGGTACGGATTTCTGCCTGGCCTGTCACGATGGTGATCCGCCTGCCAACATATCTTTCCCGGCGGAATCCACCGGAACCGGCTTCGACAAATTGGAGTTCTTAGGCTCAGCTCTTTCACAGACTAAACAAAGTTGTAGCTATTGCCATGCCCCACATGGTTCACCATACCCATCATTATTAAAGGACCTGCATAGTCACTGATAAAAATGCTTGGAGTGAAGATAACGAAGATTACACCTCCTGTTGACGTCTGCCTTTTCAATATGACGTGAAATGCCTGTTGAAAGTAAGAGGTAAGAAATATGAACCTGAGAAGAATGTTATTTATTTTGTGCCTTTGCGGTTTCAGTCTGTGTGCAGCCAGAGCCCCGGCCAAGAGTAGGCCCACCCATCCGGACGAGAAGTACGGTGAGCACGAGAAACAGGCCTTCGACCTGTATCTGGTCGACAGCGATAAGCCTACACCGCTGTTTATCTGGATTCATGGCGGTGGCTTTCGCGGTGGGGACAAGCGCGGCGTCAACGCGGCGATGGTTCAACGGTTCGCCGAGCACGGCGTCTCGTTTGCGTCGATGAATTATCGACTGACCGACGTCGGGCCGTACCCGATGCAGATGCTCGACGCGGCGCGGGGCCTCCAGACGATTCGCCATCGAGCGAAGCGGTATAACATCGACCCGTCGCGGATAGCGTGTGGCGGCAGCTCGGCAGGGGCCGGCATCTCCATGTGGCTGCTGTACCACAACGATTTGGCCGAGCCGAGAAGCGACGATCCGATCGCCCGCCAGTCCACCCGTATCACCTGCGCCGTCAGCATCGGCGGGCAAACCTCATACGACCCCCGCGTGATCAAGAAACTGTTCAACACCAACCAGGTTCACGAGGCGTTGATTGCCCTTTACCGTATGAAGGATGATAAAGACCTGAACCGCCCCGAGCTGACGAGGCTGTTTGAGGACGCGTCGATCATCAACCATGCCACGCGCGACGACCCGCCGCTGTACCTGTACTACCCACAGGCGAACGAGCCACTACCTCCCAATTCGACCGGCCGACAACACATCCACCACCCAAAGTTTGGCTTTCTCCTCAAGAAAGAAACCGACAAGCTCGGATTAGAAGCCGTCCTCAAGCTGCGGGAAGACTTCAAGTCCGACAACCGCAACAGTCCTGAGATAGTACGAGACCAAGTAGACTGGGTGTTGAAGCATTTCGGCATTGAAGCGGGCCCCATTTTGCGACGTACTGCAAAATGGGAACCCAGCAGGTGAAACCGACTAAGCGAAAGAGTTGTCACCGATTGACCTTCTCGTGGCTGCGTATCTCGGCCCCGTTGGAAGTTAGGCTTCAGTCTCTATGCGGACTTCTAACGAGGCTTGCTGCTGGGAGTAGTCTCAGCAGGCAAATCGCCAAGGGCGAATTGAATGCCCGCCAGATAATGCTGAAGTATCGGCGGATTCCAGAAAATGTGGGGGTTATGGCCCAGAGAGCAATAGAACACTCGTCCTGTCCCGTAGCTGCGGACCCAACTGATAGCAATGGTCCTGACGGCGTTCCGGCAAAATATACCGGCCACTAATAACGTTGGTTTTAGTCATGTCGATACTTAATAGAACACGGAGTTTATCACGTGAATAGTGTTTCTGGAATTGGAATACCTCATCACTAATTCTAAAGCCCTTGCCTTTAAGGGCAGCATTGAGCGGGTGGTCGGGGTCGTCCAATTTAATGGTTATCCATTCGTGATGTTTCCAAGGATGGCCGCCGTTTTCATAACCTCCGAGCATTTGGCCGAACTCCGGCCATTGATCGTATTTCGGCCACTGTACAAAGGTTGCGGCTGCGGCGTGAATGCCTATGAAACCCTTACCATCGTAAATGAAATCAAGGAGGCTTTTCTTAAGTTCAGGGTCTTGGAAAAGCACACCCGTGGTGTTGTTGAAGCATATTGCATCAAATTGCTGAAGATTCTCCGGTCTGAACATAGCTATATCATTACTAACTACCGTTTCATAGGCTCCTGTCTTTCGCCCCATCATTTCAAGCGCCAGGTTGCCATAAGGAATTGAGGCATGGCCTTTTCTCACCAGGCCATCCCAAATATCCAGATTGAAAACCAGAAGTTTCCGAGGCCGCTTCGGGACAGCTGGTGCCTTTTTCGGTATGGCGTCTTCTATGTTCTTTCTTTCCTCCGACGAAATGGCCGCTACCGAAATACTCGTTAGCAGCGAGAAACACCAGATGACAAGTAACGCTACCTTGATGCTTTTCGAGTTCCGCCTCATTTCCTGTCCTTATGACTTTTTCAAAAGTATTACGATATCCTGCAAGATACCAAGTTATGGTGACAAATATAGAAATCATGCCCATAGGGCAATTACAAGTGCCATGGACTTCGCATAGGTCGCGTCAACATCCTGTTAGCTTGTTCGTCGTTGATGAATTTCTCTCTTTCGGGGTCCCATCTGAGTTTGCGCCCCAGCCTTATAGCAATATCATCCTGGTGACAGATGGTGTCGGAGCGGACAGCGGTTTCGATGGGGCAGATCGTTTTCTGTCTGGTCTTAACACAATCCAGGAAATTACGGCGATGATTGTTGCTTCGAGGCAGGTGAATCTCGTCGGGACCGATAGTCGATGTCAGCAACGATTTCGGGTGGGCTTCGATTAGGTTACGGCAGACAAAGACCCACCCTTCGCTGCCCAAGAAGAGAATGCCGACACCGTTGTGAAGCGAAAATTGTGAGGCTCGCTTGAGCGCTGTCTTACTGTTCATATGGATCATTTTGACGCCATTGGCATATTTGTGTTCAATCTCCCATGCGATGGCGGTGTCCGTGAGTCCGTCTTCGGGGAATACTCCGGTTCCTTCTATTTCAATTGGACCGGTGTTATCAGTTCCGTTACCCCACTGGGCGATATCAACATGGTGAATTCCCCACGCACCGCTCAAGCCGCCCAGAGAATAATCGTAAATGTAAGTCCACATGCCCAACGTTCCCATGGCCCGTGAAGCACAACGTTGATACGTGTAAGGCGCCCACTGTGCCGGGCCAAGCCACATATCATAGTCGAACTCTTTCCTGTCCGGCATCGGCTGTGTCGGTTGATTCGGGCAAGTGATACTGGGATGCGAGCTTACCATAATCGTGTGAAGTTTCCCGATTCTTTCATTGCGAACCAGTTCACAGGCGAAACGGAATCTGTTGTCGGATCGCTGCTGGGTGCCAAACTGAAATATAACACCATAACGATTTATCGCGTCCCGAAGGACCTTACCTTCCGTGACACTCATACTTAAGGGCTTTTCATAGTACATATCTTTGCCGTTGCGGGCGGCTTCGAGGCCTATGAGCGAGTGCCAGTGATCAGGAGTGACAACTGTTACGGCATCGATGTCTTTACGGCCGAGCATTTCGTGAAAGTCGTGATAGGTCTCGCATCCCTTACCGCCATAATGCTGATTGACCCTATCCTTGGCCTTTTGCCGAAACATTTCCCGAAGATCGCAAATGGCAACAACCCGGACGTCCTTATACCCCAGGAACGTTCGCAAATGTCCGCTGCCCATGCTGCCGGCTCCGATAAAGCCCATCACAATCTTTTCACTTGGCGGTACAGCTCCATTCGCGCCGAGTACCGATGACGGGACAATATGTGGAAAGCCAATTACCCCTGCGGCACCAATACTCACTTTTTTGAAAAACCGGCGCCGAGTAATCTTGTTGTCGCATTCTGCACAGTTGACAGGTGGCACAGTAAGCCTCCGTTAATTTTCGGCTCCGGATCATCTTGGCAAGAATCGGCAGAAACCAAAGACCAAAACGATAAAAACCGGTAAAGACCGCCTTTTTAATGGTTATATCATTCAAGCACTAATCACCAGTCCCAACGCGTACGTGCAGGTGCGTGATGGCCTCGTGACCACGTTCGTTTGTGCGTTTGACTGTAGCTATGTAATGGCCGGATTTCTTATAGCGATGTTTGGTGCTGGCGTAGCCCTGTGGGTTGTGTACCTGAACATTCCCATCCGATTGTACAGTTACTTTCGGACTGCCATCACCGAAGTCCCATATCTCGTTGCCACCGGTAATGCGGAAAGCACGGACTTTGAAGGTGATTTCGTCGCCGGGCTCGATATCGAATGTTGGGTAATAAGCTGCGTGGATGGTGGGTGGCAATTGGTCGCGATGTTTCTTGTCAATTATCTGGACAACGGCAAAGTCGTAATCAATCTTGCCGGATGCATCAGTGATTTTTAGGATTTCGCTATATTCGCCGGGTTTGTCATATGTGCGTCGAACTTTCGGGCCGGCAGTAACCGGCCCGTCGCAGAACGTCCATTCAAACTTTTTGATGACGCCGGTTCGGCTCCAAGAACGGGTCGCGTCAAGTTCGACCGGCTCGCCAACCCACGCGACATGATGAGGCCGAGCCACAGCGATAATCTTCGGCTGATACTGGCGTTGATATGCTTCCCAAATGAAGGGGTAACCATTTTGGATACCCCACATGCCGGAGGGTTGTCTGCATTTGATGTCGAAGTGCAGGTGGGACCATCCACCACTGCCGCCCTCCTTTCCCAGGATACCAATCTTCCGGCCCATTTTCACGTGCTGTCCCGGCTTTACCGAACTGTCAATTTCATATAGGTGACTGTAGCGATAGAACCAACCTCGATCGTCCAGGATATAAATCACATCGTAGCGGGGCCTAACAGGGGAATCCTCGTAACCGGGCAGTTTTTCCAAACCCGCAGATACCACTAATCCATTAGTGGCGGCAACCACATCGACCATACCCTCGGCGCCTCCGAAGTCGAGTCCATAGTGATAGTAGATATCTTTGTTGCCGGGGATTTCGCCGCCATCGACGAAACACGGCACATTAGCCATTTGAGTGTCCGAGGCGAACCAACGCTGTTTGACAGGATAGACAAAAGTGCCCGGTTTTATCCACGTTGAGCCAGCGGGCCAGAATCTCAGCCTGGCATCTTTGGTTAGTCCCCAGGCATTCTCTTTGCTGCTTCTTAGCAGATAGCCTTTGGTAACCGGACAGTCGATTTGGACCCCAGCAGCAGTAATGGGGAGATGATACGTCGAAGAGACAAGCGAAATGGTTTGGCCGTTGACTTCGACCGTCACTACCGCGCGGCGGACTGCGTTGCGAATACTATCTCGCGTTTCTCTGAGGCCGAGCAGCTTCACAGTTATCTGTGAACCGTCGTGAAGTTCCACGGTTTGAGATTCACCCACGTTCAAATCTGTCACCCTCACCAATGGTATCTGAGTTGGTGCGGAGGAGTCGCCCAATGCTGCGGATTCAGATAAAGTTCCCAACAGCAGGCTGATAATGACCAGTAGATGAAACACGAACGGACGTTGACGACGGGACAGCATGGGACAACCTCACTTTCTAATGTTCAAGGTCAGTTGCAAAACATAACCTTCTGCCGGATTAACTTCGGTCAGTTACATTACCATATCTACGTTTCATGTTTTTACCAGATTCGTCTTGATTAAGCAATCCTTTGGACAAGATTTTTGCTCAGTCAGCACGCTGTCGCACCAATACCGCCTTTGTGATTTTAATGTGATTCTTTCCGCGGTTATGACACATACATTGTTGTTGCCCACCCATGAGGCTGTCTCCGGTCGGTTTGTGTAGCAAATATGGAACCCGCTGAAATGGAAGAATGGCTCAGGCGCACCGGCTGGCCAGGATAGTGAAAACCCTTTAAATCCTGAATTCGGTTGTCCACTACTTGGAATGGCCCCGAGTACCACCTAATCATTTGGACCTATGTAGCCTTCTTTCTCAAGGTGTAGGATGATTTGCTGTACGCACTCCTCCGGCGACATCGCGGTAGTATCGATTGTTAGTTCGGCGTCGGCCGGCTGCTCATACGGGTCGGATATTCCTGTAAACTCCTTGATGACTCCGGCACGCGCTTTCGCGTAAAGACCCTTGCGGTCGCGTTGTTCGCAAACTTCCAAAGGTGTTGCAACATGTATCAAGATAAAACCACCCACCGCTTCGATTATCTGCCTGACCTGCTTGCGAATGTTGTCATAGGGCGCGATGGGAGCACAAAGTGCGATGCCGCCGTTTTTTGTGATCTCGGAGGCAACAAAACCGATGCGGCAGATATTGAGGTCCCGGTGCTGCTTCGAGAATCCCAGCTCCGAGGATAAGTTCTTTCGAACGATATCACCATCCAGCAGTGTTACCGGTCGCCCACCAGCCTCCAAGAGCTTCACCATAAATACATTTGCCAGAGTTGATTTTCCAGCACTCGGCAGGCCTGTAAAGAATACGGTGAACCCTCGCTTGTTTCGCGCCGGGTAGGTGCACCGTAACTCTTTGACGATTTCGGGGAAGGAGAACCAAGAGGGAATCTCACGGCCGTCCGCGAGGCGGGCTCGCAACTCCGTACCGGACAGGGATTTGACCTCGGCGCCTTCCGGCACCTCGTCTACAGGCACATATTCGTCTCTGTCGGCTACGTACACCATCATTTTGAAGGGAACCATCTGAATGCCAAGCTCGTCTTGATGGCGGCCGAACAGTTCTTGCGCATCATATGGCCCATAGAACGGCTGACCGCTGGAGTCAGAGCCCGGTCCAGCATGGTCCCTGCCGACAATCAAGTGAGTACACCCATAATTTTTGCGAATGATTGCGTGCCATATAGCTTCTCGCGGCCCGCCTAACCGCATGGCAAGAGGTAGCAGTCTTATCATCGCGGTGTTGTGCGGATAATGTTTCAAGATTGATAGATAACATCTGACACGGGTGTAATGATCCACATCGCCGGGTTTCGTCATTCCGACGACAGGGTGAATGAGGAGGTCCGCTTCCAGTTCTTTTGCCGCCCGGAAAGTAAGCTCCTGGTGGGCACGATGCATTGGATTGCGCGTCTGAAAAGCAACCACCCGGCGCCATCCCATGGTAGCGAATTTCGTCCGGAGCTGCTGCGGCGTGAGCCGCAATTCTACGAAGTCATAATGGTTAGGAAGCTGCAGACATTCCAATTTACCACTCACATACCAAGGATTCGTGCTGTTCTGAAGGTACGCTACGCCCGGATGCTCGGGGTTCATCGATCCGAATGTCTGTTCTGCTTCCCGCTTCAGATCCGGCTGCCAAACCTCTTCCACATTGAGAGCAGCCAGCATGATACCTTCGGGGTCCCGAAGTGCCAACACCGAACCATTATTTAGATTCTTTGCCAGTTCCTCAGACACGTCAAGCGTAATCGGAATCGGCCAGATGGTGCCGTCCGCCAACCTCATCTTCTCACAAACGCTCTCATAATCGCTGCGGCAAAGGAAGCCGCGAAGTGGTGAGAAGCCTCCGTTCGCCAGGAGCTCGAGGTCACAAAGCTGGCGGGGTGTAAGATTCCAGGAAGGCCAATCCCGGGAAAGGCGTTTGAGCTCTTCAGCTCTTTTTTGATCAACAACCAGGTTGACGAGTGTGCCACCGTGTGGCGTGATAAGATGAGAATGCATTTTCCGTTTTCCTTAATTAACCTTTAACGACAAACTGTTTTTAATTCGGGATTCAACTGAACTCTTGAAGGTTTTCTACGAAAACTTTTGCAGCTTCCTTCAAATGTTTGACTTTTCCTGAGTCGGCTTTCGAAATCACCGTCTCAAAGCGATGGGCAATGCGCTGTTTCGCTGATTTGGTCAGCTCGATTGTTTCAGCGGAGTCTTTCCCCGTCGGTTTTTTTTCTACCCACCAGACATTCTTGGCGGCCATACATCGAACAGCATCTTCAAGTGTGGCCTTGCGAGAATAGAACACTATGGGGACTTTCGGATAGTCGGCCGCGACCTTCTCGGCAAGCTTCAATCCGCCGTTAGCATTCTGATTCCACGCGTCAAGGATGCCGGTGAGACGCGCCTTAGCTCTAAGGTAATTTCTATAGGCGGTCCTGATTTCCGCGTTGTCATTTTCGAGAGATAACGGCTCTGCTCTTAGTGCTTCAATCTCATCTCGATTTGCCGGCTCGCAAGGAAAGTACAAATCAAGAACAAAAAGGTCAGGCATCCAACCTTTCCGACTATCGAGCTGGGACTTTAGCTCAACATAGTCAGTTGCCGCGACTATGTCGAAGGCTTCCCCGAACACATCACGAAACAAACGTATCTCAAATTTCTCATCATCGTCGATGAAACAGATTCGAAACAATGTCGCAACTCCAATTTAATTGCGGTACAGCTATTTAATCAGAGGAAAAAAGCCTGTTCCGGACTCAATTTTCCTTCTTGGGGTGACCAACGTCAATTATAAATTCCCTCTGACGGCAATTATTCTTAATGTTTTTTTCATGATGCCTTTCTTATGTCATAATTCTTTATTTGTAAGGACAGAATTTCCGTGGTAAAATGAAAGCGGAAATATTTAAAAAGATGTTCGAAATGAAAGGATAGGTACTCGTGAAGAAAAGAAACCAGTTCATCACTATGTTTATATGTATCTTGGCAATTGTCTCCATCTTGTTCGTGGCAAGACCTCAGCAGAGAGCACAACAGCATACAGCCAAGCAAATCCTGGATGCTACAGGTGTCAAGGGTGGCTTGATTGTACATGTTGGCTGTGGTGATGGGAAGCTGACGGCTGCACTGCACACCGGTGACAGCTACCTGATTCACGGCCTGGACGCGGACGCCAAGAACGTCGAAAAAGCCCGTGAGCATATTCGTTCACTTGGAATTGATAGCAAGGTATCGATTGAACACTGGAACACGGATTACCTTCCGTATGTTGATAACTTGGTCAATCTGTTAGTCTCGGAGAATTTAGGTGATATTTCAATGGAAGAGGTGATGCGCGTGCTGTGTCCCAAAGGCCTTGCCTACATCAAGCAAAATGGCAAATGGACCAGGACGATAAAGCCGTGGCCTGATGAAATAGATGAATGGACGCATTTTCTCCATGGGCCTGACGGAAACTTAGTTGCCAAAGATTCTGCGGTAACCTTGCCATTTCACATGCAGTGGGTGGGCGAACCGACCCACTCCAAAACTCACAGCCATCTTTCCTCCGTGAATGTCATTGTCTCTGCCAGCGGGCGCATCTTCTACATTGCTGATGAAGGTCCCACTGCGTTGCCATTTTCTCTTCCCAGCCGGTGGGCACTGTTTGCCCGAGACGCATTCAATGGGGTCACTCTCTGGCGACGCCCTATAGCTTCATGGCAGCCGTCCGACCTGTCCGGCCGGCACTTCTTTCCAGTTGACCTCTATCGCAGACTTGTTGCTGACAAAGACAGGGTATACGCGACATTAAGCATATTTGGCCCTGTTGAAGCTCTCGACGCTGCAACAGGCAAGACTATTATGAGCTATGAGGGAACGGATAATACAGAAGAGATGATTTACCACCAGGGTGTTCTCTTGCTCGTGATTAGTACGACCGCTCCAGGCGATATTGATCGTCGTCAATTGGCCGTGAAACGCACACAGGCGCAACAGAAGCGAATCATGGCAGTCAAAGCTGATACCGGTAACGTTCTGTGGGAGAAGCGCAGCCCCGACACAATGGGCCTGATGCCCATGACCCTTGCTGCCAAAGGCAAACGTGTTTTCTTCCAGAACACGGACAACATCATCTGCCTTGATTCGCAAACAGGCGAGGAACTCTGGCGCTGCCCCAGAGCCAGCTCATATGCGCGGCCCTCGTGGTCCGCTCCCACTCTTGTGGTGTATGATGGGTTTGTGCTCTCGGCCGACAGGAGGAGCACTGTTGCAAAGAAAAAGGCAAACGAGAAAAGAGCGGGCTCCACGAGGGCCGGCGAACTCGTGGTTCTTTCAGCCGAAACCGGCGAAAGACTATGGAGCACGCCATCGGCCGAGGGATGTGGTTCGCCTATTGATGTCTTTGTCGTAGATGGATTGGTGTGGGTCGGAGAAGAAATGGGCAGGAAAGAACCCGACTATCGCAAGGTTCGCGACCTTCGCACGGGAAAGATTGTAAAGGAATTTCCACCCTCAGACGGCTGGGTCGACCACCATCATCACCGATGCTATCGAGACAAGGCAACAGAAAAATATATTCTTGCAGGCAGGACCGGCGTGGAGTTTATCGACCTGAACTCAGGAGAGGTGACCCCGAATCACTGGATACGAGGCATCTGCAAGTTTGGCATCCTGCCCTGCAACGGACTTCTCTATCTGCCGCCCGACCAGTGCGGATGTTATATCGACAGCAAACTGACCGGCTTCCACGTGCTTGCGCCAAAAAGGCCGGCCCCCGCTGCTTCGCTTTTGCGAAGCAAAACGGCGGGGGCACCCCGTCACCAAAGTAACCGCTTGGAAAAAGGTCCGGCATACGCGCAAATCGCAAATCGAAAATCGCAAATTGCAAATCCACATGATTGGCCCACCTACAGAGGCAATCCCGCACGCAGCGGCTACACGCAATCGCCCGTTCCGCTAAATCTCAAAACCATATGGCAGGCCAAAGTCGGAGGCAAACTAACCCAACCGGTGGTCGCCGACGGCAGAGTCTTTGTCGCCTCGGTAAATGCGCATACCATTAATGCTTTGGACGCCGATACCGGTAAAGCACTGTGGATCTATACGGCGGGAGCAAGAATAGACTCTCCGCCGACTATTGCAAACGGCCTGGCCGTCTTTGGCTGTAGAGACGGTTGGGTATATGCGCTGCGGGCCTCGGACGGGCCGGCAACGCCGGCCTTGATCATGCCCGCCTCCGGCGGGCTCGCCTGGCGATTCAGGGCCGCACCCGAGGACCGTAAGCTCGTTGCTCACGACCAGACCGAATCTGTTTGGCCCGTTCATGGAAGCGTTCTCGTCCAGGATGGAGCTGTCTACTGCGCCGCCGGCAGGTCCTCATACCTCGACGGCGGAGTCTACATGTATAAGCTCGACCTGGCCAGCGGAAAGACTTTACTTGAAAGAAACTTCTACAGCCGAGACGCTCAGACCGGACGGATGTCGAATTTATATGAGCCGTTTAAGGCGGAGATTCTGCCGGATCGCGAACTGCCGGGCGTGCTTCCCGACGTCCTTTCAAGTGACGAAGAGAATATCTGGATGCGAAGCGTGACCTTCAGCCCTGACCTGGTCATACAGCAAGACCATCCGCCGCATCTTTTCTGTTCAATGGGTTTTCTGGATGACTCGTGGTGGGAAAGAACGTACTGGATATACGGCCCCCATTTCTTTTCCGGTGCCGCAGGCGTCCATTTTGCCAAAGGGGTTTCTTCCGCGGGCCGGATTCTCGTCTTTGATGACGCTTCGGTCTATGGATATCAGGATGAGACGTTTTCTTCCGTCGGCATCTTCTCAGCGGGCAAGGAGCCGGCGCTTGCCAAAGACAACGCCGCTAAGTTCAAAAAACCCAAGTTCCGCAACGCCCGTAATACAAAACTCCTCTACGATTGGTACAACGATGTGCCCCTTTATGGCCATGGGCTTGTCCTTGCCGGCCAGACAATCTTCATAGCAGGCCCGCCCAAATTTGATGAACGAAACGTGCGCGCATATCTGACGAGCTGCAGAACCGACGACCAGCAACCTTCCGGAGTACTCAGAGATGCGCTGGACTCTTTCGAGGGCAGGAAAGGCGCGCTGATGTGGGCGGTCAACAAGTCAGATGGAAAGAAGATGGCTGAATACAAACTGGACTCGGCGCCGGTCTTTGATGGGATGAGCGCCGCCAACGGACGGTTATACATATCAACGCAAGATGGTCGGCTGCTGTGTATGGGCAAGAACGAGTGAACAGAAAGGAGATTTAATAATGACTGCAAGATTAAAAGCAAGGTCGATTAGCACAACGGTTATTCTGGCATTGGTGCTGGTTGTCGGTGCTCGCCTCGCCGGTGCGAAACAACTTTCCTGGTCGGACCGTAAGCAGGCGCGGCAAATCCTGGACGCCAGCGGTGTCAAGGGTGGCCTGATCGTCCACATCGGCTGTGGGGACGGAAAGCTCACGGTCGCGCTGCGTGCGAATGACAGTTACCTGGTCCACGGCCTGGATGAGAGTGCCGAGAACATCGAGCAGGCCCGCAAGCATATCCAGTCGCTCAACCTTTATGGCAAGGTGTCGGTCGACCGGTTGAAAGGCAATCGCCTGCCGTACATTGACAACCTCGTCAACCTCATTGTGTCAGAGGACCTCGGCAAGATTCGCAGAAGTGAGGTCACACGGGTTCTGGCGCCTAACGGAGCCGCTTACATTAAGAGGGCCGGCAAATGGACCAAGAGGGTCAAGCCTCGTCCCAAAGAGATAGACGAATGGACGCATTACCTGCACGACGCAACCGGCAATGCGGTCGCGCACGATTCTGTAGTCGGGCCGCCGCGCCACCAGCAATGGGTTGGAAGCCCGAGATGGTCGCGACATCACGACCGGATGGCCAGTATGAGCGCGCTGGTATCGGCCGGGGGACGAATCTTCTACATCTTCGATGAAGGCCCAACCGCTATCATCCAGCTGCCTCAGAAACGGGTTCTCATTGCGCGAGACGCGTTCAACGGCACCATCCTGTGGAAACGGCCGATTCCGTCGTGGCACACCCATCTGTGGCCTTTTAAGAGCGGACCGGCCCAACTGCAGCGCCGCTTGGTCGCCGTTGGGGACAGAGTTTATGTCACACTTGGTTTCCAGGCACCGCTGACTGCTCTTGACGCAGCCACCGGAGAAACCATCCGGACGTATGAGAACACTAAAGCCACCGAAGAAGTGATTGCTTCGGACGGTGTGTTATTTTTGCTGGTCAGCGATGCGCCCATAAACTATAACGAATACAAGCCTGCGACCAATAATATCGGTCAGGCAAAAAGCCGTGTGGCAAATGAGTGGCCTTGGGATGAGCGCCCGAGGCGCATCATCGCCATCAAGGCAGGCACAGGCGAGGTTCTCTGGAGCAAAGAGTGCCGAGTGGTCCCACTGACGCTGGCCGCCGACATGAAAGGTGTATTCTTCCATGACGGCGAAAAGATCGTCTGCCTTAATCGCAAGAGCGGCGCCCAGCTGTGGGCTTCGCAGCCGGTTTCAAGACGGTCTCCTATTCCAAGCAATTTCGGGCCGACGCTGGTCATATACGAGGATGTTGTCCTCTTTTCGGGCGGAGACAGGTTTATGTCCGCGCTCTCGGCTCGAACGGGCAAGACCTTGTGGACATCCGACCACCCCCGCTCCGGGCACAACTCACCGGAGGACCTTCTTGTCGTCGGTGGGCTCGTATGGTCGGGGGCAATCGCTGGCGGCAGGGATTCGGGTGTATTCACCGGCCGAGACCTGCATACCGGCGAGGTCAAGAACCAGTTCCCGCCTGACGTCGAGATATATTGGTTCCATCATCGATGCTACCGAGCAAAGGCGACAGACCGCTGGCTCCTGCCGTCAAGAACCGGCATAGAATTCGTTGACTTCCAAAACAACCGGTGGACGACACATCACTGGGTGCGGGGTGGCTGCATTTACGGCATCATGCCATGCAACGGCCTGGTCTATGCACCGCCCCATTCATGCGCCTGCTATATCGATGCCAAGCTGTACGGATTCAACGCGCTGGCCCCTGAGTCCCAAAGCCGGAAGGTCCCGCGGAGGGTATCGGACGCGGGCAGGCTCGAACGCGGCCCAGCGTACTCAGAAAACAGAAGACAGAAAACAGAAGACAGAAGTGCCGACGATTGGCCGACGTATCGCCACGACCCGGCGCGTAGTAGTTTCACAGAAGCAGAGGTCCCTGCTGAGTTGAAACGCGCCTGGGAAACGGAGCTGGGCGGTAAACTCAGCAGTGTAGTTGTCGCTGGGAACAAGCTTTTCGTCGCATCGGTGGACACCCACACCGTCTATGCCCTCGATGCGGGTTCCGGCGAGACCCTCTGGAGCTTCACGGCTGGAGGGCGGGTTGACTCGCCGCCGACGATTTATCATGGCCGGGCCCTGTTTGGGTCGGCCGACGGCTGGGTTTATTGTCTCCGTGCCTCCGACGGCGCTCTTGCCTGGCGCTTTCGCGCGGCACCACAAAACCGGCGATTGACGGCCTTTGAGCAACTGGAATCTGTCTGGCCGGTCCACGGAAGTGTGCTTGTCCAGGATGATGTCGCGTACTGTGTCGCTGGAAGATCGATGTTCCTTGATGGCGGCTTGCGCTGGTTGCGGCTGGACCCGAAAACAGGACGCAAGATATCTGAGACCATCCTCGATGACCGCGACCCCGAAACCGGCCAGAATCTGCAGGTGCACGTCAAAGGCCTGAATATGCCCGCCGCCCTTCCGGACATTCTTTCAAGTGACGGCAGTTACGTTTACATGCGAACGCAGCGCTTTGACCTCAACGGCGTTCGCCAGCATATTGCCCCAACGGACGTGACCGATCAGTTGGGTGAGGGACGGCATCTGTTTTGCACCACGGGCATGCTCGATGGCTCATGGTTGCACCGCTCCTACTGGATATTCGGCAAGAGCATCGCTTCCGGGGCCGGCGGCTGGCCTCGTGCCGGCAAGGTCACTCCAGCCGGACGACTCCTTGTTCTTGATGGCTCCAACGTCTATGGTTACGGACGCAGGCCGGAATACTACAAGTGGACGACGCCGATGGAATACCACCTTTTTTCCAGTGCCAGGGAGCCCGAAATCGTCAAGCCAGCCAAACCCACATCGCGGCAGCAGAGAAAGAAGCAACGCTCAAGCATCACTAAACCGGTCTATCATTGGTCACGGGAAGTGCCGCTCTACGTCAGGGCGATGGTCCTGACCCGCTGCCCCGACTTGCGTCGGGAGACGCAGGGGCAGGCGGATAAAACTCTCTTTATGGCCGGCCCGCTCGACATAATTGATGAAGAGGAGGTATTCAGCCGCCCCGACGCGCGCGGCCTTGGAGAAAAGCTTCGTGAACAAACAGCGGCCCTTGAAGGTCAAAAAGGAGCTTTGCTGTGGGTCGTGTCGGCCTCGGACGGCAAAAAACTGGCACAATACAATCTTGAGTCCGTGCCCGTGTGGGATGGTATGGCCGCGACTAATGGGCGGCTCTACCTTTCAATGAAAAACGGTAGAGTGTTGTGTTTTGGAGGGAGGTAGGTACCGGCTTTGAGTTTCCAAAGGTCTTCGAAGAGGTGCTGTAGTGATACTGAATCCATCGACCATCATAATGATGGCATCGTTTCTGCTCCTTTGCTTGAGCAGCTGTAACGCTTTGAACAAAAATCGGACTTGTGTGAGCGAACTGTCAAATCCTGAGGTTCCTGCTGAAACTCTTATCACTCAAGGGACACCTGTCGATGCCTCACATACCGCTGCGACGGCAGATCTGGTGATCAAGAACGCAAAGGTTGTTACTATCGACAAAGACAATCCTCGCGCCCAGGCGATAGCTTTCAAGGGCCAGACGATTATTGCTGTGGCCTCAAATAAGTCCATCGAGAAATATATCAAAGAAGGCGTTACCGAAGTAATCGATGCGCGAAGCAGGCTTGTAGTTCCCGGTTTCAATGATGCGCATATTCATTTCAAATTCGTTGATCCGGACTACATCGATCTTCGTTACACTACAGATCCGGGAATGATTACCGAGAAGGTTAAAGAGGCGGTTGCCAAGGCCAGGCCCGGCGAATTGATCCGTGGCGGCCATTGGGAACATGAAATGTTTTACAATAGGCAGTGGCCCACCAAAGAACTTATTGATTCGGTGGCACCGAATAATCCGGTGGTATTATTCCGTGCCGACGGGCATTCGGTTCTGGTCAACAGTTATGTCATCAGAAATTCGGGAATTACCAAAGAGACTCCCAATCCTTTCGGTGGCCAGATACAACGCGATCCGGTTACCACAGAGCCTACCGGTATTTTTAAGGAAAAGGCCAAGGCACTGTTGAAATATGGCCAGATACCCGTTCATCAAACGCCCAAAGAGCAGGAGGAGCAACGTATGCGCGGATGGCAGGCTGCGTTTGATTTGGCTATGAAAAGCGGTGTCACATCGATACAGCTGCCTCCAGGCGGTGACTTTGACATATATCAAAAGTTCAAGGATATGGGTAAGCTTACGTTGCGGGTATATAGCGGTGGCTCTTTGACAGCCGACAGACAAAAGCTAAGGCGCTACACGGAACTGCAAAAGAGATATCCCAGAGACGGCAACTGGATACGGTTCGGCTATCTCAAAGGATTTATCGACGGGACGCTTGGTTCGGGCACAGCCTTGTTCTTTGACCCGTATGTCGATGCTCCCGAAAACACCGGTTTGGCACAGATGGCGTATGAAGAGCTGGAAAAGCTGGTAGTGACCTTGGACAAAACGGGATTTCAGATAGGTATTCATGCCATTGGCGATAAGGCCAACCACTGGGTTCTCGATGCCTACGAAAAGGCGCAACAACTCAACGGCAAGCGTGACAGCCGTCATCGCATCGAACATGCCCAGATACTTCACGGCCACGACATTCCTCGGTTTGCCGCACTGGGAGTAATCGCATCAATGCAGCCTACGCACTGCATAACTGATAAGCGTTTTGCCGAAAAACGGATCGGTACAGAACGTTGTAAAGGAGCCTATGCCTGGCAGCGGCTGTTGGATGCGGAGGCGGCGGTCGCCTTTGGCACTGATTATCCCGTCGAGCCAATCAACCCGCTGGAGGGTTTGTATGCCGCAGTGGCCCGAAAGGACAGGGCCGGTGAACCGGGTAATGGATGGTTCCCGGACCAAAAACTGAGCATGGAGCAAGCTATCGAGTTATATACTCTCGGCTCAGCATATGCGGAATTCATGGAAGACCGCAAGGGTATGATCAAAGAAGGTTATCTGGGCGACGTAGTGATATTCAATAATGACCTGATGACCATACCGCATGACCAAATTATGTCCGCAAAGGTGGACTATACAATTGTAGGCGGAAAGGTTGTGTACAAGCGAAAAGGGATAAATTGATTGATTTCTGTGAGCTTTGTCTGTATTCCGTATAAAGCAAATTTATTATCTTCCTTGCCTCTGCCCCCGTGCTTTCTGCGAAAGCAGAAACGGGGGCAAGACGAGGCAGCAGGAACGCCAGGATTAAGAATAACAGTCTGTTGAAATCAAAAGTTCTCACAAGAAGTGCTGTGGCGGTTATTATCTTCGGCGTTATATGCGCTTTGATGGCTTGTTTTGCGCCGCTTGGCAAAGAAAATTCGCAAACAGGGATGTGGTATAGCGTCATCCCTCCTGTACTGGCAATTCTGTTGGCTTTTTTGACACACCATGTCCTGCTGAGTTTGGGAATTGCCATTGTAGCAGGCGGTTTGCTGACTCAGGTTCCACAGGCCCCACTGAGCGCTGCCGGCTGGTTCGAGGGATTCAAAGCAGTAGGCATTTATGTTACGGATACTGTTACAAGCAGAACGAATTTGCAGATCCTTGCATTCCTTCCGCCTATCTTTGTGATGGTGGAGATAATCATTGCTTCTGGAGGCTTCAAAGGGGTCATTGTGTGGCTCTTGAAGTGGGTAAAGGGGAGAAAATCCGCTCAAACAGCTACCGCTCTGATGGGAGTACTGTGCTTCATCGACGACTACACTAATGCCATAATTGTGGGCTCGATGATGCAGCCAATCACCGACCGGTTTCGTGTCAGCCGTGAAAAGCTTGCCTTTCTTGTTGACGCCACCAGCGCACCTATCGCAGGACTTGCAGTGGTCAGCACCTGGATCGCCTATGAAGTGGGCCTTCTCACCCAAATCGCAGAGGAGCTGAAAATTGGCAGGAGCGGATATTCGCTGTTCTTCGACGCACTGAGTTTTCGCTTCTACTGTCTGCTGATGATTGCTTTTGTCTTTGTGCATATCATTCTGGGCCGGGACTTCGGTCCGATGAAAACCGCGGAAGACTCGGCCAAGACAAATACCCCCGGCGAAAACAGCCAAGCCGGTCCGTTCCAAAACGCTCCTGATTCGAGTCCACCAGCCGTCGCGCAGCGATCCTCCCGGGCAATCAAGGCCCTGATCCCGTTGGGCGGACTTATATTGTTTCATATCACCGGGCTTTGGGTTGATGGCGGCGGCCCCGCTATGCTCAGACAAGGCGGCTCGCTCCTTAGCTTAATTTACTGGCGCGACGTTATTAGTGCCGCCGAGAACACCCACCTTATTCTCGACTACGCAGCGCTCTTCGGCCTAACATTGGCCTTGCTATGCTCGCAACTCTTCGGGTCGCTGCGTATGCCGGTCATAAGCAATTGCTTCAAGCGAGGCGTCAAGCGGGCTATGATCCCCTTCGTCATACTTATTCTCGCCTGGTCGCTCAAGAATTGCTGCGACAGCCTGAAAACCGGAGAGTTCCTGACGGCAATTCTGGTTGGCAGAGTCTCACCTCATTGGTTTCCGCCGGCAGTTTTCCTCGTTGCCTCCGTGACCTCATTTGCCACAGGCACGAGCTACGGAACGATGGCCATCCTCATCCCCACTGCCATTCCAGTCGCCTTCGCACTCGATAGGAACACCTACGGCCTGACCACAATGATAAGCATTGGCGCAGTCTTGGACGGTGCAATCTTCGGCGACCATTGTTCGCCCATCTCTGACACGACTATTATGAGTTCCATTGCCAGTTCCTGCGACCTTATGGAGCACGTTCGTACGCAACTGCCCTACAGTCTGTTGGTCGCCGGACTGGCTTTGCTCTGTGCTTACCTGCCCAGCGCATCAGGTCTTGCGCCGGGATGGAGCTTTGCCCTGGCGGTATTAGTCATGGCGTGCTTTTTTGTCGCTCTGTCTCGACGCAAAAAGGCACGTTCGCGCTAAGTGTGGTGCAGTAGCAGACGACAGAAGACAGACGACAGAAGAGTTCTGATCTCTGACTTCTGACCTCCTCACCATGGCAGCGGCTGGGAGGTGCCCATGCCCGGCCCTAATAGTATCGCGTTGAGCAGTAGCCGCTGCATGCAAGGCAGCCACATTCGATAGGTTGGGTCGGTCGCAAACAGAATCAACTGGCCGCGGCCCACCGACTCGACAGTGGCGTATGCGGTATCTGCGAGACGTTCTTTAGCTTCGGGCCAGAGCAGGCCGCTCAAACGCAACTGGTTCTTATCAGCAAGGCGAACCACGGTCGCCACTGGATGCTTTGACATAAATGCATTACTGCCCCAAAACATCACGGGCAGCTTCTCCTGTAAACCGAAGCCGAGCCAATGTTCTGTATCAACAGTGCCGGTAAGGAATGTACCCCTCGGACTGAAAATGCGACGCCATTCGTCGGTGCGTTTCAGCTTTTCAATATCGGCCTTGGTTTTGGATTCCTCGGGCTTTTTAGTGGGTTCCCGCAAGGCGGGGTCCCTCTCATCTTTTTCTGTTTTTGGCTTTGTCGTTTTCTCTTGGGTTCCCTCCTCAGCCGCTTTAATCCCCCATATCTGGTTGGGGTCAATCTTGATATCTCGGGCATTTTTTTCCCGTTCCACTGCCTCCTGGTATTCCTCAAGTTTATCAAGCACGTCGCGTTTCAATCGTACCGACGAAAGCCCCCTGTCCTTGCCGGTCGCAAAGGCTGCCGAGCTGCCGACGGCAATCAGGGTCCCACCGGCCTCGACCCATCTCTTTATCTTTTCCACGGCTTTGGCGTTGAGTACCCGGCCAAGGTCACCGCCATCCGGAAGTACCAGAACATTGTATTTTCGCAGGTCGATGTTGCCGGTACTTTGGATGTTAATTGGTGAGCTCTGGAGTCGAAGCTGATAGTCAAGCAGGTACCAAACCGACCCAAATGAAGTGGACCGGACAGGCCATTGTGAAGCTATCGCCACCCGTGGTGCCGCTAATAGCTCGAACTTTCGGCCGCCAAGATCAGGACCATCTTCTGCGAGGGCACTATCTACTGCATGAATGCGAACGGTAAAATCAGAAGCAACCTTCTGCAGTATCTCCAAAAGGTCGCCGGGATTCTCGTGGCCGCGAAGCAGAACCGTCCCCGCTTCGTACTCTCGACCTTCGATCTTAAACGGCTTGGTCGCGACCCGCGGATGACATTTACCGTCAAAAAGACGAACCAGAACCGGATATATATTGGAGTTTCTAAAATCAATCAAGTAACCGTAACCGCTTTTCTTATTCAGTTTGGACAAATCCCGAGGCGGCTCCGAAGGTTCCGAGGCGAGTTTAACATTTGATATGCTCTTAGCCCAGTATGACTCGAGACCAAATGCTATCGGCAGGTTCCACGACGAGACGTCATAAAGCAGGGTTTTGCGGCGGTTTTCGATTTCTTTGCGCTCCTTCAGCAGGAAGCTGTCCTCCAAATGCGGATCAAATTCGCACAACGCGTGAAGCATGCGACGGTGTGGCTGTCCCGAATGAGCCACAAGCGTACCCTTCGGAAACTTCTTGCTCTGGAGCTTATTTCCCAACATATCAGTTACATTTTCAGCCTCGAAAGGCTCCTGCGCAAATTCTACTTCGATGCCCTGGCGCTTAATCAGCTCGACCAGGCGTTTCCACCTCAAACCATCTTTCTGAGGCGGCAGCAGAAACGTACCGCTGTACGGTCCTTTTTCAGAAACCGCCCATTGGCGGTCGGCTAAGAAATCGCTCAGGATTTCCTGCCGGTTGGCGCGTAGGGTCTCGAGGTTGGCCAGAGTGCTCACGATATGATGGTGCACGGTTTCCCGATAGCTGATTTCTTCGCCGGTCGGGTGTTTTACAGACGCTGCATTAACCCTGGCCTGTTCATAGAGCAGCCCGATCGAGCCTTGTAGATTGGCCCAGGCGTTTGTGTAAATAGGGCTCCAGTCCGAGTACCAGCCCCTGGTATAGTAACTCCATCCGTAGCGGTTGAAGGCCTTGGCCTGATCGGCTCCGAAGCGCTTGCGCCAATCCAGCACCTTCGGCGAAAGGTGAATATTAATGGGGTCTGCAGGCGGATCAAACAGATACGTATCGTAAGCACCCTGTTCGTGTGAATCTACCAGCAGATGTGGGTTCCAGGACAAAATCACCTCTGCCAAAGACCGGACTTCCGGATGGATATGCACGAGCCAGTCGCGGTTGAGGTCGAATAGATAATGGTTTCCCCGCCCCCTCGACCAAAGGGCCTGGTGCTGCATCGACTGAAGGTCCGGACTGGAAACCACACCCGTCAGCTGTTGGAGATGGCTTAGATACCGTTCCCTGCCGTCAGGGTTGACTAAAGGATTAATATGAACCACGACCTGGTCTAAAAGTTTGGTGGTGGCCTGGTCCTTTGCTGCAGCCAGATGATATGCAATATACATCGCCGCGTCGGTGCTCGAAAGTTCATCGCCATGGATACTGTAATTCAGCCAGGCGACGGCTGGGAGAGTATTGATAAGCCGACGGCGGGCCTGCTCAGAGGCTCTGAGCTTGCGCGGGTCAGAAAGTTTCGCATTGTCGGCCCTAATCTGGTCAAGTCGTTTATGATTGGCACGGCTGGTGATGGTAAGATAGTAAAGCGTTCGGCCTTCATATGTTTTACCGTAGGCCGTAAGTGTCGCGCGCTCGGAGGCTTTAGCCAGAGTCTGCAGATAGCGGATAAGAGCAGGATAGCGAACCGCCTTTTCAGCGACCGCGTGACCTATTATTGATTCAGGCGCTGGTACGTCTGGGTCATAATTAGCCGGCTCGACGAATGGCGTTTGTGTTTGCCCGCTGACATGTGCTTGTGCGTTCGCTCCGCAACTGCCCAAAAAAAAGCAGGATACCGTAGCTAACATTATAAAAAAGTAAACATAAACACCGGATTGACTGCCCCGCACCAAAATTGCCGGCATTGCGGGGTCTGTAGTAGTCCTCTGCCGCTTCCGACTCGGCACTGATTTTGGTGCGGGGTTGGCCTTTTGAGTTTTGTGAAATGGGTTCATTTGCATTTTCCTTATCAACTAAAATTTCCAGAAAAACGGTTCCATTCTCCGTAGTACTACGAAGGACGAGGCGAAGGAGGTTTGTTGCCCTAACACGGTGTAAGCATACAACAATACCACCCCGGTATCAAGCCGCCTCTCGAATATTTTTCGTTTATGCCGACAGGCATCCTGTGGATTACCGGGCTCGGGACCCCATTTGCGGGTTCCCAAACGCAAGATATGAAAAGCTTGAAGGCTTTGTCTTGCAATGGAACCGCATTATGGGTATTGTAAGGAAAATGTTTATCAGGTTATCAGAGCATCAGGTAAGGTCAGAACTCAGAAGTCAGAGATCAGAAGTCAGAGATCAGAACTTTTCTGTCTTCTGTCTTCTGTCGTCTGTACTCTTTATGGAAGGAGGCAAATATGGAGCCGAAGAATCTGGTTTGTCCGGCTTTTGTGTTACATGTGTTATTTCTGTTACTTAACCCTGGATGCACCGTTGCCGGGCAGATCCAACGACCGCAGGCCTTAATCGGGCATAAGGTCGGAGCCGATTACAAGGTTGCACGCTATGAGAAAATTCGGGAATATTTTCAACACGTGGGCAAAAATTCTCGCCGAGTAAACGTGCGCGAGATTGGGCTGACCACGGATGGCCAAAAAATGATCCTTGCGGAGATTACAGATAATGCCACACCGCAACGAATCACCCAGGCAATGGCAGACCAAAAGAAAATTGCGGACCCGCGATTAATCAAAGACCAGGAGCATGAACGAAACCTTATCGCAAATGCAAAAGTGGTCGTACTGGTGAATTGCAACCTGCATTCCACTGAGATAGCGTCCAGCCAGATGGCGATGGAGCTACTGTATGACCTGGCTACCGGGACTTCACCGGAAATCCAGGAAATTCTCAAACGGACGGTAATTGTGCTGATACCCAGTGCCAACCCCGACGGGCTTAACAAGGTCATCGACTGGTACGAACGGTCGCTGGGAAAACCCTGGGAAGGTACAAGGATGCCGTGGCTTTATCAGAAATATGCGGGCCATGACAACAACCGGGACTGGTTCATGCTCAATCTCAAGGAGACCCGTTTGGTAACCAGAGTAATTTACAAGGAATGGCTACCCAACATCGTATATGATATTCACCAAATGGGCAATTCCGGAGCGAGGTTTTTTGTTCCGCCGTTCTTCGACCCGAAAAATCCAAATGTCCATCCGTTGAACGACCATATGATGCTGATCATCGGGGGACATATGGCGGCGGAGCTTACCCGGGCGGGCAAGAAAGGGATTCTTAATAGCGCGATGTACGATAACTGGTGGCAGGGAGGCTTCCGCACCACAGCATATCGCCATAACATAACAGGAATACTCACTGAAGCGGCGAGTGTACTAATTGCCTCGCCTGTTTTCCAACGCAAAAGCGAGCTTCGCGGAGGGCGTCGAGGCATGCCGGATTATGCTATTGCGACCAACTTTCCCGACCCATGGCCGGGTGGCTGGTGGCGACTGCGCGATATCGTGGATTACGAAAAGATTGCTTGTATGAGCCTGTTCACGCTGGCGGCACGGTATCATGATCTGGTTGCGAGCAACACAATCAAACAGGCGCGCGACGCGATAGAACGCGGCAAGACAGAGCCGCCGTTTGCATGGCTGGTTCCTCCGGACCAATTCGAGGCTCGCCTGCCGGCGGCCAAGGCTCGAACCGCAGCGGAAATGCTGTCCATTCTGCACGCCACGGGAGTCGAGGTGCATCAGGCGGAGGAGGAATTTTTAGCCGACGGCGTGCGCTATCCGTCCGGGACATACATCCTCTATTGCTCACAGCCATACCGTTCTCATCTGAACGATATGATGGAACGGCAGGTATATCCGGATCGATTCTCATATCCCGGAGGGCCGCCCGAAGCCCCATATGACATGGCCGGCTGGACTCTGCCGTTACAGATGGGGGTCCGTTGTGTCAGTGTAGATCAGCCATTTGAATCTCGGGCGCGAAAACTCGAGACTGTGACCCTGCCGCAGGGCAACGTGACAGGGTTGCCCGAAGAGGCCTGCGGTTATGTAGTGCAGGCCGGTGCTAATGATAACTATCGCCTAATAAATCGTTTGTTTAAGGCCGGCATCGCTTTTCAGTTAATTTCTTCGCAAACACAATGGAATAATATTACCGGTATGGAAACGCCACACGGTTCTTTGTTTATACCTGATGCGAATAGTGTGGCCAAAGCAGCACCAAAACTTCTTGAGGGGATTTCCACAGTACTAATCGGTGTACAGCAAAAATATTCGGAAGTAAAAGCTGCATGTAGGAGCATATCGCCACCACGTCTGGGCCTTTATCAACCCTGGACGGCCAGCATAGACGAAGGGTGGACGCGGCTGGTATTGGATAATTTTGAGTTTGCTTACACTTCCTTGCATAACGCCGAGATTCGGGCCGGCAATTTAAGAAAACGATATGACTGTCTTATTTTGCCGTCCGTCAGTTCCGGCTCGATAATTGAGGGCCGAGCCGTGGACACGACCGAGCCACAATATGCCGGTGGGATCGGCTCTGAAGGAATTATCACGCTGCAGAACTTTGTACAGGATGGAGGGACATTGATATGCATAGACCAGTCGTGTAATCTTCCGATAGAGCATTTCAATATCCCTGTCCGCAACGTCGTTCGCGGCAAAACATCGAAAGAATTTTACTGTCCGGGTTCCATACTGCGCATCTGGATAGACCAAAAACATCCGGTCGGTTACGGGACGCCGGAGTGGGTATCCGGGTACTTTGCGAAGTCTCAGGTGTTTGAATTAATTGAAGCGTCGAAAAAAGAAAATAAGGACCCTCGAGGTCCTGAAGTCCGTTTCCCTGCTCGCGTTGTGGCGCGATATTCGGACACTGTCCTGCTGGAAAGCGGATGGATCAGAGGAAAAGAGCTCATAGCCGACAAACCGGCAATCGTCGAAGTACAATACGGCAGGGGAAAAATCATCCTGTTAGGGTTTCGAGTCCAGCGTCGTGGGCAGTCACATGGGACTTTTCGCCTGCTGTTCAACGCAATCCTTTGTAGCAATTAAAATCGTTAACTTAGCTATATGAGGAAGATAAAAATGGGAACGAATAAGAAAAATATAATTACACGTCGTGATTTCCTGGCGACCGGAGCAGCGGCCGCAACTACTATTTCAGGATTTCCATTTGTGCATACTTCACGTGCACAAAGTGTAAAACCCCTTAAGGTAGGGTTGATCGGCTGCGGAGGCAGAGGCACAGCGTCATTGAGAGAGGCCCTGCAAGCAGCTCCCGGCGTACGGGTTACTGCTTTGGCTGACCCTTTCAAAGATAGAATAGAACGTTGTTTGAAATCTCTAAAAGACGCACGGAGCATGAAAGGGCTTGTCCGGGGCGTCGATGTAAAGCCAGACCGTTGTTTTGCCGGATTGGATGGTTATGAAAGGCTCCTCGAAACTGACGTAGACTGGGTCAACCTTGTAGGGCCTCCTGGCTTTCGCCCGAGACATTTTGCGGCTGCTGTTGATGCAGGCAAACATATTTTTATGGAGAAGCCTGTTGCAACAGACCCTGCTGGTGTTAGAAAAATCTTAAAGACAGCAAAGAGAGCAAAAGAAAAAGGACTTTCTGTAGTTGTTGGTTTTGATAACAGACACAGGCCAGATCGCATCGAAGCTGTAAAAAGAATTCACAATGGCGCGATAGGTGAAATTACCTCCGGCACAAGCTACAATTACACGCGATGGACAAGATGGTACCGCGGAGATGAGCCTTCGTGGAGTGAAATGGAATATCAATGCCGCAATTGGTATTATTTCTGCTGGCTTTCAGGTGATGTAATAGTAGAACAATCTGTCCACACCATCGACGTAAATAACTGGGTTATGGGGGCCTACCCAATTAAGGCCTTGGGGCAAGGAGGCCGCCAGATTCCTCTTGACCCCAGAAAAGGAAATATCTGGGACCATATGACAGTTGATTACGAATATCCCAACGGAGCCCATATAATACACATGGACCGTCAGTGGCCGAATTGTCATGGTTCTGGAAGGGCTGGTTTTATTGGCACCAGAGGCAAATATATGAACGATGAAATTACCGGTCGAAGGCCGTGGAAATTCGAGGGCAAATTGGAGAAGTCAGGGGTGTACGAACAGCGCAACATGATCGAAAGTATCAGAAAAGGACAACCAAAAAACCAGGCAGAGAACGGGGCTTATGCCGCACTGACAGCCATCATGGGACGGGAATCTGCCTACACAGGTAAGCTTATAACCTGGGACGAGATGTTGAATTCCGAGCTCGATTTGTTTCCGAAAAAGGTAGAGTTTGGACCTGTGCCAAAAAGAGCGGTCCCTGTACCTGGACGACCAAGGCCCTTATGATTTTACGGTTCTTCGTGCCTCGGAGAGGAAAATTTATTTTATTTTCGCAGTAACAGGTGCAATGTTGGGTAGTCGAGTTTCGACATATTTGTATGTACTTCCTATTTTCCTTGTGTCTTTAAGCATTCATGAGTATGCCCATGCCTGGGTGGCTTACAGATATGGTGATGACACAGCCAAGAGAATGGGACGCTTAACTTTAAATCCTTTGGCGCATATTAGTCTGTTAGGCACAATTATTATGCCGCTTCTGGTGCCTTTTGGCTGGGCAAAACCCATACCTGTTAACTTTTCAATCCTTACCAAAAGCCAAATCTTTAAGGTGGCAGCTGCAGGGCCTGCTGCCAATATGCTGATGGCTCTTATTCTGACCATTGCTTTCCACCTATTTCGTTTGCGAGCAATACCAATCTTGGGCAATTTTGTTTTACTGGCTATCCTTTTCAACATCATTCTGGCAGTCTTCAACCTCATTCCTATACCGCCTTTGGACGGCTCAAAAATGGTTTATGCCAGGCTGAAATCTCCACAGGCTATCAGCACATATAAGAAGCTTGCGCCGCTTGGAATGCTGATATTTATAGGATTCTTGCTGCTTGGAGGATTCCAGATCATTATATTGCCCTTAGTTGCAGTGTTTTACGCTTTGCTTGGACTACCTTTGCCTGCCTTGACTATTGAGCGGGCAGATTGAATTGCTCACTCCTGAACAGGTTCAAGCTGCTGTAGCTCGGACACTGGCCAGCCTCAGATAATCCTAATAATGCAAGAAATTTGCCTGTGTTTTTTGGGCTTCTTAGAGAGTATGTGCGGTTCCTTCGTGTTCAACTTCACCATGCCCATGCCCTTTATCCGAAGAACACCGCCATTAAGACGCCGGCGGCGGCCACAAAAACAACTGGGCCCAAGAGCCTCACTATAATTCTCGTCAGGGACGTTTCAAAGTAGCTCGCCGAAAGCACCAGGCACAGGTGCACGGGCGTGAGAAGAAGTCCGCAGGCCAAGCCCGAAAAGGCAAGAGTCTCAAGTCCAACCTTTGCTTCCTGACCCGTGCCGATGAAGGGGGCGAGAAATGGAAAGGTAATCGCCACGGTCGGCATGGTCACGCCGGTCAGAAATCCAACCAGCAGAGGCAAGAAGAAGATGACAAAATGTTTCGGCACGTTCATCTCAGATAAGAATTGGACCACAGCGGCAATAGCCTGGCCTGCTTCAAGGTTAAGCTTAAATAGCAAAGCTCCAAGGATCAACAACGCAAAATCAGGTTCAATACCTGTTTTGAAGATTCTTGCCCAGCGATTCAAGGATACCTTATGCAAAGCCAAGAAGATGAGTAATGCCAGCAGGAGTCCAATCGCAGGAGGAAGATTGACACCGGCATAGAGTGTTGCTACCAACGCAATAGGCCAAAAAGCATGCACGAAGTTCCGGGCATTGTCCGCAAATCGGCCGATGAACTGGTTTTCTTTGCTTCTTGATGGTATACCCGAAAGCAGCAGAAAAATCACACCGCCAAGCGTACCTAATAGCGTAATAGCCATATTGTGCGAAATGAGGACAAAAGCAGATATGCCGAACATGCCCTGGATTAGTGGCACCGCCGGGAATAGCGGCCAGACTGCTTCCCACTGGTGGCGGAAGAAAAAATTGATGGCTGCCAAGCGGGTCCGATCCACGCCGATATGGTCACCCAAGTCACGGACCATCGGTGCCGATAGCATAATTCCGCCAGGTGTAGGCAGCATGCCCATCATTAATGGAACCGCCGAGAGGGCAAATCGCCGGCTTCTAAACAAGCCCTGAAGGGCCGGTGCCAGGCGTTTTGAAACCCCTGTCTCGGCCATCGCAGCTCCAAGCACATTGACCAAGATTACCAAAGCTGTCAGCGTAATGAAAAGATATCCCGTTGTTTGGCTGAAAGGCTTATTGTGCCATTCGTGAACAACAGTCTGCCAAAACTCATTCGGTGTTACTCTTAGAAGCATTGCCAGTCCAACCGACGACAGGAGCATTGAACGTCCAAGTTTGACCTTCAGGTGCAGCAGAGCAACCAGTAGGGTCAGTGCCAAAACCATTGCAATTAGTGCATACATCTCAAAGTATCCCGGTGTCCTGACAATCTCATTGAGAATTTTTCCACTGAGTGATAGCGAAATCTCCGTTCTGTTGGATTCACAGTCTATCGCCTGTCACCTGTGACTGCAAGGTGTTTTCTCACGCCGAGGATCTACGAAGCTCGTCATCAATCCTTGTGATTTCCATGCGAATCCGGCATTGCTTTTTCTGTATTGCCAAATTCATGTAAGTATGCCAATATATAGGTAATTGTTTTTGTGGGTTTAAGGTCAAATAAACCAGACGAAATTCTCGTTACGGGTGATAAGTGAATCGTAGAAGCAAAGTTTCGAAAAAAAAGGCAAAGCTATCCGACGAAGAGTTGTGTCATGCCGCGAAACAGAAATCAGGGGTCATAGATGCCCGCATAATCTCTCCCTCAGAGGTAGAGACTGCCGCCTGGGTGCGATTGAAGTGCCAGTTTGGGTGTGGATGTTATGGCCGGTGCCTGGTCTGCCCGCCCTTTACACCATCACCTGAACAGATGCGTAAGGTCCTGGATGCTTACTGTCGAGCAATATTGATACACTTTGATCCAGAGACAGATGTAAAAGCAATAGTTGCTGACCTTGAGCGAAACATTTTTCTTCGCGGTGCCTGGAAGGCCTTCGGCCTTGGTGCCGGTCCATGCTATTTTTGCAAAGAGTGTCCTGTCGAAGAAGAACAATGTCGACATCCCGAACGGGCACGTCCCTCAATGGAGGCGTGTGGAATCGATGTCTTTTCTACAGTGAAAAAGCTGGGCTTTCCCATAGACGTCGTTCGAACAACACGTCAGTGCCCCAACTATTATGGGCTCATATTAGTTGAGTAGTCTCCGTACAAGCTCCGGGTCAAGGTATGATAAACTTGAAAATAGAGATTACATTCAAGGGCTTGCTGAAAACCTATGGCAAATAAGAATAGCAAGGAGAATTGAGAAATGAAGGCAATGCTCCTTAAGAAAATTGCGCCGATGGATGAAAAACCTTTGGCTCTGGAGGATTTGCCAATTCCTCAACCTGGCCCTGGCCAAATTCTCGTAAGAATTTCAGCTTGTGGAATCTGCCACACCGAGCTCGACGAAATCGAAGGACGACTTGAAGCCAGATTGCCGATAATTCCTGGTCATGAGGTCGTTGGAAGAGCCGAAAGTTTTGGCTCCGGGGCAGCTAAATTTAAATCGGGAGACCGCGTAGGAATTGCGTGGATAAATTCTTCCTGTGAAAAATGCGATTTTTGCCAAGAGGGAAATGAAAATTTATGCCCGGAGTTTCGTGGTACCGGCTGCCATGCAGACGGCGGCTATGCCGAATACGCTGTGGTCTCAGAAGATTTTGCTTATCCGATTCCTGATAGATTTTCCGACTCGGCGGCGGCCCCCCTTCTCTGTGCCGGAGCAATCGGCTACAGGGCTTTGAGACTGACCAATCTTCGAGATGGCCAAATTCTCGGCCTGTTTGGTTTTGGGGCCTCAGCTCATATTGTCATTCAAATAGTTAAACGCAAATATTCGAACTCCAAGGTCTTTGTTTTCACGAGGCCTCGTCAACAAGACCATCAGAATTTAGCCAGAAAACTGGGTGCTGATTGGGTCGGAGCAACCGGAGAAACTCCGCCGGCAAAAGTCAATTGTGCAATTGATTTTACACCTGCCTGGAACCCAATAGTTGAAGCCTTGAGAGTATTGGAAAAAGGAGGACGGCTGGTTATAAATGCAATCCGGAAGGAAGGTAAAGACAAAGATTCTGTCCTGAGGTTAGATTATCCGACACATCTTTGGCTCGAAAAGGAAATAAAAAGTGTAGCCAATATTACCAAAAGAGATGCTGAAGAGTTCCTACCTTTAGCAGCTGAAATTCCGATTATCCCTGAAGTTCAGGAATTTAAGTTAGAAGAAGCTAATGAAGCTCTGATTTTGCTAAAGCAAGGGAAAATCCAGGGAGCAGGCGTTTTAAGAATCCGTGAGTAAAAATTAAAAGCAAGAGTAATTATTTCTATTCTTTGTTTAAACTTTAATCGAGGGTAGAGATTCAAAATAAGATTAGAAATGAGGTAAGACAATGGGAATCAAACTTTATAAGCAACCTGAACTCAAAGATTCGATTATGTTTTGCGGTTGGCCGGGGATTGGAAACATTGGGATAAGTGCGATTGATACTTTAAGAGCAGTGTTAAGAGCCGAAGAGTTCGGAGAAATCGAACCTTGGGATTTCTTTGACCCTCGAAAAGTCTTAATTGAAAAAGGTCTATTGAAAGATTTGGAGTTCCCCAGTAATAAATTTTACTTCCAGCGAGTTAACAATCGGGACTTGATATTTTTCATTGGACAGGAGCAGCCGACCGACGGAGGAACAAGATATGCCGAGGGCCAGAAGGCTTATCGGATGGCCAGTTTAGTTTTAGACGTGGCAGAAAAGTGTGGCTGCCGGCGAGTTTACACTTCTGGGGCAGCTGTAACTCAAATTCATCACACTGTAAGACCGAGAGTTTGGGCGGTGCCCAATAGCGAAAAATTAATCAATGAACTAAATCAATATGAAAATACCATCTTCATGTCAGCAATTGAAGGCAGAAAAGGTCAAGGTGTTATCACTGGATTGAATGGACTTTTGTTGGGAGTTGCCAAAAAGAGAGGCTTAGAGGCTATTTGTTTAATGGGCGAAATACCCTATTACCTTCAGGCAGCTCCTTGGCCTTATCCTAAAGGTTCGAAATCTGTTCTTGAGGTTTTAGTTAAGATTCTGGGTATCAACATTGACCTAAGTAAACTGGATGAACTTGCCGAAAGAGTAGAGGAAGAGATTGACGAATTTTTGGAAAGCCTTTATAGGACAGAAGCAATACCTCCTGAGGTAAGAGATGAAATTGAGAAATTAAGGCATATCGAACCAACTGAGCTGGGACCAATAACTGAAGAAGAACAGAAAAAAATAATGGAGCATATCGATGAGCTTTTTGACCAAGAGGGTCGGAAGGATGAAAGACATCTTTAAATTCTCTCAGCAACCCAACTTTGAAAATCCATCCTTGATTGTTGGATGGCAGGAGGATACCGGCAAACTAAGCCCGAAGGTGATTGAGTATTTAAATAAAAAGATAAAGACTGAAAGTTTTTGTGAAATCGAGCCGGTAGGCTTCTTCTCTTTAGGGGCAGTGGCAATTGAGAACAACATAGCTCAGTTCCCAGAGAGTAAATTTTATTGCAGCAAAAGAAACGACCTGGTGATATTTAAAGGTAGCGAGCCTCGATTTGAGCGATACAGATTTTTGAACCTAATTTCAGATTTAGCTCAACATTATTGCAAGATAAGAGAGCTGTATACTATCAGTGGAACTATCTCTGCAATTGCCCATACCGGTTCGCGAAGGATATTGGCGGTTTTCAATCAGCAAGAATTTCAAAAAGAGCTGCAAGGCTATGAGCTGGTAGATATGAATTGGAAGGGACCACCGGCCATCAGTAGCTACCTTTTGTGGATAGCTAAAAAGAGAGATATTCCCGGCGTGAGTCTTTGGACAGAAATACCATTTTACTTAGCGGCCGGCGAAGACTTTCAGGCGATAAAGACAACTCTTTCTTTTCTGGATAAGAAGTTTAACTTAGACTTGGATTTCGCAGAACTGGATGAGCAGATTGGCAGCCAAAATGCAAAGATGGCCCAGTTGAGAGAAGATGACCCAGATATTAACAAATACATAGGAATGTTGGAAAGCGGGCTTTCCTTAAGAGGGGAGGAACAAATGGAATTAACTAAAAAGGTAACGGAATTTCTTGAAGAGGACTGAATTGTAGCAGCGGCCACCACGTCTTCTGATGATTGTTAGTTGCTGTTTTTCCGCTGACCCGCGGCGCTGTCATCTGCCCAGCTATCAACAACCAACTCGATGATGTTGCGGGGAGCCGGTATCTCTTACCCCCGGTTTATCAGATCCTCTTGCTCGTCGCCGCCACGGGTCAAATCCACGCCATCTGCTCGCAATGCGTCCTGCAGTTGGCTGACTTTCAACTCACGAGGCAGACACCCTTTCTTCGCGGACATAGCCGCCGCCAGCCCGGCCGCGTGACCGGTCGCAACGCAGTTACCCATGCTCTTACCCGCTGAAGCAGCTACGTGAGTTGCCGAAATACACCGCCCCGCCATCAGGAGGCCGTCCAACTTTTCCGGGAGGATCGCGCGGTACGGAACATCGTGGATCTTCATCTTGGAGAGTCGGACAAAGCCGATGTCGAGAAAGCCGCTTTGCCAAGCGATTACATCGTCGAATTTTCGTCCGGTCAACGCATCAGCTTCTGTCAGAACATATGGTCCCTTAACACGGCGTGTCTCACGAACACCGATTTGTGTGCCGGTTCCGATTAATTCGATATCTCTGAGTTCCTCGCCCCCGAATTCGCGCATGGCCAGCGTCATCTGGAGAACCTGTCGTCGACTCTGACACTCGGCCTCTGTGCGCTCCACTGGGTCCGTGGCATCGAACTGGCCCAGGTCCCTTGTCCCTGCGTGATTAATATAGAAGCTGTGCCCATTTGAGACCCTGCCCAGACCCCATCCGTTCGGAATGAGTGGGTATTTTTTCTTTGCTCTGCGGGCAATGTCCCTTATGTTTGCCTTGCGGACCTGCTCTCTGGTGACGTTAGTCAGGTTCAAGCACAGCGTAATCGGAGACAAGGAGCCAAGTTCCTTCATCGTCTCGGCGCCGGCGTAATAAGCCACATCCGCATCGCCCGTACAGTCAACCACGGCCTTGGCACGGATGACGGCAGGGCCTCGCTTCGTTGCCACTACCGCGCCCGTAATACGGCCGCCCTCCACTACTGTGTCAATCGCTCGAGTGTGGACCAGGTATTTGCAGCCGACTTCGTCGAGGGCGTCGAGCACAACGACCTTCAGGTAATCGACGTTGCACCACAACTGATGTTTACCGACCCTGACGGCCTGGTCGCCGTAGGCTTGGAGCTTCTCAAGGACCAGCTCGTGCACTTTCGACCGCGGCTTGCTGCCCGGACGCATCTGGTTGATGGGCATCCCTAAGCACCAAGAAGCGACTCCCCCGAAAAAAGCGTGGTGCTCAATCAACAGCGTCTTAGCCCCTTTTCCGGCTGCACCCAGCGCTGCTCCAATACCCGCTGGGCCGCCACCTACCACCAACACATCCGGTTTGTATGGAATGCCGGCCTGCTTGCGGATTGTCAGGACACTTTCAGCAGAAGCTGGACGCGTCAGCGTACTCACAATGCCTGCACCAGCCACAGCCGCACCGGCCGCCGTGAGAAATCTTCTGCGGTCAACAGTGCTTTCATTTGTCATCGTTTTTTTCTCCCTTTTGTTCATAGCAACTTTCCACTTCAATACCTGTTTCCTGTTCTACGCTTTGTTCAAGTGGGTGCTTGGTTCCGGGTAACCATTGTTTTTCTAAAATTGGCTTTGATTGGGTTTGAATTGGGTTCGAATTGGCTTTGTTTTTTGGGACTGCGAAGGCGTCGTTTTTTCTGTAATCCTTTGTTATAAGTGAGTTTACATTCATTTGGGCTTTTCGGAAATTGGCTTTGATTGGGTTTGAATTGGGTTTGTTTTCACCAAGTGTCCAATTGGATTTATTTTCATAATCCGTTGTATTATATAGATTTACATTCATTTGACTTTTCGGAAATTGGGTTTGTTTTGCATAAAAAGTAGTGAAAACTTCGTAGGTTTTTCCGCTATTTCGGCCTGATATGACAAAAAAGCACTGTTTTCCGGCGTTTTGTGAAACGATGGCCATTAGGAATGCTCCTGATGTCTGTTATCTGAAGTCCGAAGTCTGATGTCTGTTATCTACGAACAACGAACTATACGACATACGATATACGATATACGTATGTTATTTATATATTATACCATAAAACAGGTTTGAAGTCGAGTGAATTCCGGAAAAATCTCCGTGACTCCGTTCCGTCTTACTTTATTGGTCAGCCGACGGGGGCGGCGATTGTTTGAAT